>JAGXFG010000103.1 GCA_024637395.1 Burkholderiaceae bacterium
CGCCCGAGAGGTGCGCCATGATCCGCAGTTCGACCTGCGAGTAGTCGCACGACACGATGCACGAACCGGGCGGCGCCACGAAAGCCTCGCGGATGCGCCGTCCCTCGGGCGAGCGCACCGGAATGTTCTGCAGGTTGGGGTCGGTCGAGGACAGCCGCCCGGTCACCGCCGTGGCCTGGGAATAGTTGGTGTGGACGCGCCCGGTGCGGGGATTGACCATGCGCGGCAACTTGTCGGTGTAGGTGCTCTTGAGCTTCGCGACCGAGCGGTACTCGAGCACGATGCGCGGCAGCGGGTAATCCTCGGCGAGGTTGGTGAGCACGTCCTCGTCGGTCGAGGGCGCTCCCCCCGCGGTCTTCTTGATCACCGGCAGTCCGAGCCGCTCGAACAGCAGTTCGCCGAGCTGCTTGGGAGAGCTCAGCAGGAACGGCTGCCCGGCTGCCTCGTGGGCCTTCGCTTCGAGCCGGCTCATGGTCGCGCCCAGCGCGGCCGACTGGCGCCGCAATTCCTCGCTGTCGATCAGCACCCCGTTGCGTTCCACGCGCTGGAGCACCTTCGAAGTCGGCACCTCGATCTCACGATAGATGCGTTCCAGCCCGGCATCGGCGCTGATCTGGGGATAGAGCTTGCGGTGCAGTTGCAGCGTGACTTCCGCATCTTCGGCGGCGTACGGCAGCGCCTGCTCGAGCGCAACCTGATCGAAGCCGATCTGGCGCGCCCCCTTGCCGGCCACCGCTTCGTAGGGGATCGTGGTGCGCCCGAGATGACGGGCCGCCAGCGAATCCATGTCGTGGCTGCGATGGGCCTCCAGCACGTAGCTCTGCAGCATCGTGTCATGGGCAATGCCGGCGAGCCTGATGCCGTGATTCTCGAGCACGTGGGTGTCGTATTTCAGGTTCTGGCCGACCTTGGCGTGCTCCCGGCTCTCGAGCCAGGAACGCAGGCGTCCCAGCACCTGTTCGCGGCCCAGCTGCTCGGGCGCGCCGGCGTAACGGTGGGCCACCGGCACATAACAGGCCTGACCGGGTTCGACCGCGAGCGAAAGCCCGACCAGTTCGGCCGCCATCGGGTCGAGGCTGGTGGTTTCGGTATCGAACGCGCTCAGTTCGGCCGCCTCGACCAGCTGCGCCCAGCGCTCCAGCCCCTCTTCGTCAAGAACCAGTTCGTAGTCGAGCGCCGGCGCCGAGTCGCCCTCCGCTACCGGCGCGGTCGGCTCCTGGCGCGACTGCGCCGGTGCCCTGGCAGGCTCGGGCGCGGCCTTTGATCCGGCGCGCGGCTGCGGATCATCGATTTCGGCCAGCCAGGAGCGGAAGCCGCAACGCGCGAACAGTTCGCGCAGCGCGTCGGGTTCTTCCTCGCCCAGCGCCAGGGTGTCGCTGATCGCGTCCAGCCCGGCGTCAAGTTCGCAATCGGTGCGCAGTTCCACCAGATCGCGGGCAGTTGGCAGCCAGTCCAGCGCCGCGCGCAGGTTGTCCCCGACCACCCCGCCGATCGCTCCGGCATTGGCCACCACGCCGGCGAGGCTGCCGTACTGGTTGATCCACTTGACGGCGGTCTTGGGTCCGACCTTGGAAACCCCCGGGACGTTGTCGACCGAATCCCCCACCAGCGCCAGATAGTCGACGATGCGCTCGGGCGGGACGCCGAACTTGCCGATCACGCCTTCGCGGTCGAGCCACTCGGCCGGGACGTTGCCGCGGGTCATCGTGTTCACCAGGGTGATGTGCTCGTCGACCAGCTGCGCAAGATCCTTGTCGCCGGTCGAGATCACCGTCGCCATCCCCTGCGCGCTGGCGCGCTGGGCGAGCGTGCCGATCACGTCGTCGGCCTCGACCCCCTCGATCGCGAGCAGCGGCCAGCCCAGGGCACGCACCAGTTGATGGATCACCGGGATCTGGCGTTGCAGGTCCTCGGGCATCTCGGCGCGGTTGGCCTTGTACTCGGCGTACATGGCGTTGCGGAAGGTTCCACCGGGGGTATCGAAGACCACCGCGCCGTGGGTTGCGCCGCGGTTCAATTTGCGGTCATCACGCAGACGCCGTAGCATCGCCACGACACCGTACACTGCGCCAGTGGGTTCGCCGGCCTCGTTCCTGAAGTCGGGCAAGGCGTGGTAGGCGCGGTAGAGGTAACCAGATCCGTCAACCAGCAGGAGCGTCTTTTCAGTCATGTCCGCCAGCAAGCAGATGCCGCAATTGAGATCGGTTGCCAATAGCCAGCACGCTACTTCGGTAAAGGCGCGCGAGTCGTGGCATGTCCTGGGGATTATCTCAGAGTTCGTCGATGCCACCGAAAAGCTGGCGTCGGTCCGCCCGGCAGTGTCGATATTCGGCAGCGCCCGGATCACGCCCGAGCACCACTGGTACCAGATCACGGTCGACGTCGCGCGCCGGCTGTCGGATTCGGGGTTCGCGGTGATCTCCGGCGGCGGCCCGGGGGTCATGGAGGCCGCCAATCGCGGGGCTCACGAAGGCAAATCGCCGTCGATCGGACTCAACATCGAACTGCCCAGTGAACAGCACAGCAATCCCTACCAGGACATTTCGCTGAACTTCAGGCACTTTTTCGCGCGCAAGGTCGCGTTCGCCAAGTACGCCACGGCGTTCATCGCGGTGCCCGGCGGCTTCGGCACCCTCGACGAACTCCTCGAGATGGTCACCCTGATCCAGACCAAGGTCGGGCGCAGGATTCCGGTGATCCTGATCGATTCCAGCTTCTGGAGCGGACTGATCGACTGGCTGCGGGCCGGGCCGCTGGCCCACGGCCTGATTTCCGAGGATGATCTGGATCTGATCCGCATCATCGACGATCCCGAACAGATCGTCGACGTGATCTTTGATTTCTACCAGGCCCGCGGGTTCGTGCCCACCAAGCACGAGCGCGAGATGCTGCTCTACCTGTGAAGGCACGCTGATGGCGGTCTTCACCCCGGTATCGAGGGCGCAACTCGCGGCGTGGCTGGGGCGCTATCGGCTGGGAGAACTGCGCGCCTTTGAAGGCATCGCCTCGGGGATCGAAAACACCAACTACTTCGTCACCACCACGGCCGGGCGCTTCGTGATGACGCTCTTTGAGCGCCTCTCAGCCGAGCAGTTGCCGTTCTACCTGGGAATGATGCAGCACCTCGCGCAACGGGGCATACCCTGCCCCGACCCGGTGCCCGACATCGACGGGCAGGTGCTGGGCGAACTCAACGGCAAACCGGCGGCACTGGTGAGCTGCCTCGCGGGGCGCTCGAATTTCCATCCCGGGCCGGTGCACTGCAGCCAGGTCGGCGACCTCGTCGCCGGCATGCACCTGGCGGCCCACGACTACCCGGGCGACCTGCCCAACCTGAGGGCGCTTGCCTGGTGGCGCGACACGGCGCCCCGGGTCGCGCCGTTCCTGAGTCCGGACGATGCAGCGCTGCTGGCCGACGAACTCGCGGCCCAGGAGCATTTCCACGCCAGCGACACCTATCGTTCGCTGCCGCGCAGCGCGGTTCATGCCGACCTGTTCCGGGACAACGTCCTGTTCGACGAACAGGACGGCGAGCCACGGCTGGGAGGGGCGATCGATTTCTACTTCGCTGGCGTCGACACCTGGATGTTCGACCTGGCGGTCACGGTCAATGACTGGTGCTGCGACGATGCCAGCGGCGCGTTCGATTCGGCTCGTCTGGATGCCCTGATCAAGGCCTACGTCGCGCGCCGCGCTCCGGAGCCGGCCGAGGTCCACGCCTGGCCAATGATGTTGCGGGCCGCTGCGCTGCGCTTCTGGCTCTCGCGGCTCTTCGACCTGCACCTGCCCCGTGCCGCAGAGCTGGTCAATCCCAAGGATCCGGAGCAGTACGCACGAATCCTGCGCCATCGCCGCCACGGCGCACCATCCCTCGAAGGCTGAACGATGCAAGTCCGAGTTCTTCCCGCAATGACCGGCTGGCGCTGGGTTGCCAGCGGTTTCCGGCTGTTGCGCCGTCAACCGGTGGCGCTGCTCGCGCTCAACTTCCTGAACCTCGTCCTCTTGACATTCAGTTCGATAGTGCCGCTGATCGGACCACTGCTGCCAATGGTATTGAGCACGGTGTTCGCGGTCGGCCTGATGTCCGGGATGCGCGCCGCCGACAGCGGCATGATGCCGACCCCCTGGATGCTGTTCGAAGGTTTTCGCGCCAACGGCGGCCGCGCCTGGAAGCCGTTGCTGGTTTTGGGCGTGATCAACGCCTTTGCCACGGTCGGCGCACTGGCGCTGGCCTCGCTGGCCGACGGCGGCCTGCTCTTCAACCTCGCCGCCGGGACCATTGCGGCGCAACCGACCGAGCCGGTTACCGGAACGGCGCTGGCGGGCGCGATCATCATGTTCCTGATTGCCTACACGCCGGTGCAGATCGCGATGTGGTACGCGCCGCTATTTGTCGCCTGGCACGGCCTGAGCGTGCCCAAGGCGCTGTTCTTCAGCTTCGTTGCGGTGCTGCGCAACCTGCGCGCGTTCTTCGTCTACGGGACCGGGTGGTTCGCGCTGGTGATGGCCTTGTCGCTGCTGGTCCAGGTGCTGGTCAGCGCCATGGGCCAATCGGCGTTGCTGCTCTCCTGGATGCTCTCGCCGGTTTCGCTGATCGTGCTCTCGGCCCTGTATTGCTCGTTCTGGGCCACCTACCGCGATGTGGTGGGCGAGGAATTGCCGCCCGAGGCCGCTGCCACCGGGCCCAACCAGGAGACTTGATGTGACGCTCGATTCAGGTCAGCACCAGATCGGTTCGATGAGCGCGCAAGCCGCCGCCGCACTGCTGCGCGCTGCGGTGGCCTCGGGACGCGCTGAGCTCGACGCCGGGGAATTGTCCGGGTTGCTCGCCGGGCTGGGCGTCGCGCCTGGCAGCGGCACTGCGACCACGCCGGAGGCCGGCGTGGCGCTGCGGATCGGCATTGCCCGCAGCCGCGAATTCGGGATGGTGATTTCTGCCGGGCCAGGCGGCAGCGATGCCGAACTGGCGGACGACGGAGCCGGGCGGCAACGCGACAGCGTCCATGCCGCCACCGCGCTGGCCAACGCCAGCGACTTCCTGGCGCTGGTGCGACGCACGCTCGCCTACCGCAGGATGGCGCTGCGCGCCGGCCGGGAGGCCAGCGCCAGCCTGGACCAGGCGCTGGCGGCGTGCTGCGACGCTCTGCTGGCGATGGCGCGACTCGCCAGCGAGACCAGTGCCCCGGGCGCCTCACGCGCCCTGGAGAGCCTGGTCTGCGACGCGGCCTGGGACGGCACGCAACTGGTGGCGCTGACCGCCAGGGCGACGATCGGCGAACTGCCCGCGGCACGCCACCCGCGCCCGATCGAAAAAATCGACCGGCTGCTGCATCCGCGCTCGATCGGCATCATCGGGGTATCGGCGGGCGGGATGAACTTCGGCCGGATCATCCTGCGCAACCTCATGGGCAGCGGCTACCAGCGCGAGCAGCTGACCATCATTCGCGCCGGCGAGACCGAAATCGACGGCGTGCGCTGTGTCGAGAGCCTGCGGGCGCTAACCGGCAAGCTCGACCTGCTGATCGTCGCGGTGGCGGCCGGTGCGGTCTACGCGCTGGTCGACGAGATCATCGCCACCGACTCGGTCGAGTCGGTGATGCTGATCCCCGGCAGCCTCGGCGAGACCCGCAAGAGTCGTGAGCCGGCGGCGGCCCTGGCCCAGCGCATCAACGAGGCCCACGCGCTCGGCGCGGGACCGGTATTCCTCGGCGCCAACTGCCTCGGGGTGGTCTCGCACCCCGGCTCCTACGATTCCTGGTTCATCCCGCTCGAACGCCTGCCCAAGCCGAGCAAGAAGCCCGAACGCAACTCGGTGATGCTCAGCCAGAGCGGAGCGTTCATGATCACCAGAATCAGCCAGAACCCGTGGCTCGATCCGCGCTACATGCTGGCGCTCGGCAACCAGACCGACCTCACCCATGGCGATTTCCTGCGCTATTTCTGCGAGCTTCCGGAAATCGAGACCATCGGGATCTACGTCGAAGGGTTCCGCGACCTCGACGGGCTCGATTTCGTCCGGGCGGTGCGCAGCGCCGTGAGCTGCGGCAAGCAGGTGGTGGTCTACAAGGCCGGCCGCACCGCCGCTGGCGCCGGCGGCGTGATGGGCCACACTGCGTCGGTGGCTGGCGACCCGGTCTGCTTCGAATCGGTGGTCAGCCACGCCGGGGCGCTCGTCGCCAGTGATATCAGCGACTTCGACGACCTGTTCCAGATCGCCGGCGCACTGCATGGCAAGCGCATCGGCGGGACGCGACTGGGCGCAATCAGCGGCGCCGGGTTCGAAGCGGTCGCGATGGCCGACTCGATCGCTGTCGGGGACTTCTCGCTGGCCATGGGAGCCCTGGCACCGGCGACGGTGGCCAAGGTGGAGGAGGTGCTCGCCGCACGACGGCTGGACGCCCTGGTCGAAGTACGCAATCCGATCGACATCAACCCCGGCGCCGATGACGAGGCCCATATGCTGATCGTCGAGGCGTTCCTGGAGGACCCCGAGATCGACGCGGTCGTCGTCGGTCTCGATCCAACCGCCCCATCGGTGCGCGCGCTCGCCAGCAGCGCACTGCGCCCCGGCTACGACATCAGCGACCCCAAGAGCACGGTCAACCTGATGCCGCCGCTGGTAAGGCGCCATGACAAGCCAGTGATCGGCGTGGTCGACGGCGGCGATCTCTACGACGAGATGGCGGGCGCGCTGATGGACCGCGGGGTATGCGTGTTTCGCAACAGTGCCCGGGCGACCAGAGCGCTGGCCCGCTACGTCGCAGCCCGCCTGCAGGCCGATGCGATCAAGGCCCGCTAACCGCAACAGCTGCGTCAATGAGCCAACCCAAGTCAAACGAGAGGATCTGATATGAGCGACACGCTCTCCGCGGGACTTACCGCCACCCGGCGCTACGACATCGATCTGGGCCGGACCATCAGTTTCATGGGCGATGACTGCCGGGTCTACTCGACCCCCAGCCTGCTCTACGACGTCGAGATCACCTGCCGTGACCTCTTGCTCGAACACATTGAAGCGGGCCGGGACTCGGTGGGAACGCGCGTCGAACTCGACCACCTGGGCGCAACCATGCTCGGGATGTGGGTCGAGATCACCGTTACCCTGGTCGAGGTCCAAGGCCCGGCGGTGACCTTCGAATTCACCGCCCGCGACGCGCTCGAGCAGGTGGCGCGCGGCAAGCACAGCCGCTTCATCGTCGGGATCGAGAAAACTGCCCAGCGCCTCAAGGCGAAGCTGGCGAAAGTCAGCGGCTAGCGTTCACCGGCAGCGCGGCCAGCGACAATGGCCGATGGCCGCTAGCCTGCTGGCTGCAGCTTGGCCAGCGCCAGCGCCAGCCACTTGGCGCCGGCGCGCCCGAAGTTGACCTGGACGCGGGCGTCCTCGCCGCTCCCCTCGATCGCCAGAATCACGCCATCGCCGAACTTGGCGTGGCTCACCGACTGCCCGACCCGATAGGCGATGCCGCGGTCGAAGTTGCGCGTTGCCGGATCAGCCTGGTGAGGCGGTGGCCGCTGCTGCCCCTGGGCGCCGTAGCGCGCACCGCCCCGCGCCGATCCTTCCCAGGCCGAGCCGGCTCCGCCCTGCCATCCGGCGGCCGCACCGCGAACCTTGGCGCTCAGCCACTTCAGCGCATCGGGCGGCAATTCGGCGACGAACCGCGACTGCAGGCTGTAGCGGGTCTGGCCGTGGAGCATCCGGGTTTGCGAGAATGAGAGCTGCAGGCGCTGGCGCGCCCGGGTGATCGCCACGTACATCAGACGTCGCTCCTCCTCGAGCCCATCGTTCTCGGCGAGCGAGTTCTCGTGCGGGAACAACCCTTCCTCCAGCCCGGTGACGAAAACCGCGTCGAATTCCAGGCCCTTGGCCGAGTGGACCGTCATCAACTGCAGCGCATCGGCGCCGTCAGCCGCCTGATTGTCGCCAGCCTCGAGCGAGGCGTGCGCCAGGAACTCGGCGAGCTGGCTGGGCGGGCTATCGGGCTGAACTGGCGCATCCGGCTCCGATCCGTCCCCCGGCCCGGCACCGCCGGCCAGCCCGCTCGAGCCCGCGGTCGTTGGCTGCGCCGCGGCGAAATCATCGCCGCCGATGCCGCGCCCGGGGTCGGCCTCGAAGCTGGCCGCAGCATTGACCAGTTCGCGCAGGTTCTCGAGCCGGTCCTGACCCTCGCGCTCGGCGCCGTAGTGGGCGTTCAATCCGCTCAGCGACAAGACCAGTTCGACGACCTGCGGCAGGTCCCGGCCCTGGCTTTCGGCGCGCAGGCGCGCGAGCAGTTCGACAAACGCGCTCAGCCTTGTGCCGCCGGCGCCGCTGACGCTCGCCACCGTGTCATGAAGCCCGACCCCGCTGGTGCGCGCCGCGTCCTGCAGCGCTTCGATGGTGCGCGCGCCGACGCCGCGCGGCGGGAAGTTGACGACCCGCAGAAACGCTCCGTCGTCGTCGGGGTTTTCCATCAGGCGCAGGTAGGCGAGCGCGTGCTTGACCTCGGCGCGCTCGAAGAAGCGCAGCCCGCCATAGACCCGATACGCGATCCCCGCCGAGAACAGCGCGTGCTCGAGCACCCGCGACTGGGCGTTGGAGCGATAGAGGACCGCGATGGCGCTGCGCGCGTGGCCCTCGTCGATCAGCGCCTGCACCTGGGAGATCAGCCAGCGCGCCTCGTCGAGGTCCGAGGGGGCCTCGTAGACCCGGACCGGCTCGCCGTGACCGGCGTCGGTCCACAGCGTCTTGCCGAGCCGATGGGCGTTGTTGGCGATCAGCGCGTTGGCGCAGCGCAGGATGTTGCCGTGGGAGCGGTAGTTCTGTTCGAGGCGGATCAGGTTGCCGACCTTGAACTCGCGCTCGAAGGCGCTCATGTTGCCGACGTTGGCGCCCCGAAAGGCATAGATGCTCTGGTCGTCGTTGCCCACCGCGAACAGCGCGCTGCCGGTCCCGGCGAGGCGCTTGAGAAGCCGGTACTGCAGCCGATTGGTGTCCTGGAATTCGTCGACCAGGATGTGCCGAAAGCGCAGCTGGTAGTGCTCACGCAGCAGCTCGTTGCGGGCCAGCAGCTCGTCGACCCGCAACAGCAGCTCGGCGAAATCGACCACCCCCTCGCGCTGGCACTGTTCGTCGTAGAGCCGGTAGAACTCGGCCATCTGCCGGCTGTAATCGTCGCCGGCCTCGACCTGGGAGGACCGCAGCCCCTCCTCCTTGGCACTGTTGATGAAGTGCTGCAGGTTGCGCGGCGGGAAGCGCACGTCGTCGGCGCCCAGTCCGCGCAGCAGGCGCTTGATCACCGCGAGCTGGTCGGCCGAGTCGAGGATCTGGAACGACTGCACCAGGCCCGCCTCGCGATAGTGGGCGCGCAGCATGCGGTTGCACAATCCGTGGAACGTACCGATCCACATGCTGCGGGTCTCGAGCGCCAGCAGCGCCCCGAGGCGCGTGCTCATCTCGCGGGCAGCCTTGTTGGTGAAAGTCACCGCGAGCACCTCGCGGGGGTTCACCTGCGCGGTGGAAATCAGCCAGGCGATGCGGGTGATCAGCACCCGGGTCTTGCCGCTGCCGGCACCGGCCAGGATCAGCGCGTGCTCGGCCGGCAGCGTTACAGCCGTGCGCTGCGGCTCGTTGAGTTGCTCTAAAAGACGTGACATCCTGTAATTTTACACAGTACTGCGGCAACTCACCGGCCGACTGGCCGCTGAGCCGGGAGTACCCCGAACCGCTATCCGAGCGCCGCCAGCAACCGGTCGCGGTCTCCGTCGGTGGCCTTGGCGTGGCGTTCGCGCACCGCCCCGAAACCGCGAATCTTGGCCGGCAATCCCGCCAGCTCGACGGCCGCCGGGTGAGTGCCCGGCGCGAGCGTTGCCAGGATCCTGGCGACGTCCGCCTCGTAGCGCTCGAGCAGCGCACGGTCGAGCCGGCGTTCGGCGGTATTGCGGAACGGATCGAGCACCGTGTCGCGCAGGAACCGCAGCTTCGCGAGCACCTTCAGCGCTGGCAGCACCCAGGCGCCAAACTCGCGCTTGCGCACCCGGCCCGTGAGCGGATCGAGGCGGCCAAACGGCCAGGCGCCCAGATGGAAGCTGAGCCGCAGTTCGCCCTCGAAGACCCGCTCCAGCTCGGCCTTGAACTCGGGCCGCGCATAGAGCCGGGCGACCTCGAACTCATCCTTAGTCGCGAGCATCTTGAAGTAGCCCTGCGCCACGGTCCGAGCCAGTTCCTCCCCGCCCAGCGCCGCCTCGGCAGCGGCAACGCGCTCGACCAGCTCGCGATAACGGCGCGCGGTTGGTTCGTCACGTGATTCGTGCAGGAACTCGGCGCGGCGGGCAATCAGTGCCGCCAGCGGCTCCGTGCCGTCCTGGCCGGCGTCGGCCCCCGGCGCCGGACGATTCTCGCCGGCGTAGCGCTCGACCGCTGCCGGGTCGAACGCCAGGCGCCGACCCCACAGGAAAGCTTCGCGATTGAGCCGCAAAGCCACCCCGTTCAACTCGATCGCGCGGTCGATCGCCACCAGGCTCACCGGGATCATCCCCAGTTGCCAGGCGGCCCCCAGCATCAGCATGTTGGCCCCGATCGCGTCGCCCAGCAGCGTGGTCGCCAGCCGCTGCGCATCGCAGAGCACGGGATCGGCGCCGAGCGCAGTGGCCAGGCGCGTTACCAGGGCCGACTTGTCGAGCGACCAGTCGGGATTGCGGGCGAACTCGGCGGTCGGCAACGGGTCGACGGCCACCACCGCCCTGCTTCGCCCGGGGGCCAGCTTGGTGATCGACTCGTCGCCAGCGGCGGCGATCAGGTCGCAGCCGATCAGCGTATCGACCTCGCCCGAGGCAATCCTGGTCGCGTGGAGCATTCCCGGCTCGGGGCTGATCCGGACGTGCGAGAGCACCGCGCCATACTTCTGCGACAGGCCGGTGACATCGAGGTTGGAGCTGAACATCCCCTCGAGGTGCGCCGCCATCGCCAGCACCTGGCCGATCGTGACCACGCCGGTGCCGCCGACTCCAGCCACCAGCACGTTGAACGGCACCTCCAGTTCCGGCAGCACCGGATCGGGCAGCGTCGGGAAGTCCGCTTCCTGGCTGCGGCTCGTCTGGCGGGCGGCACGCCGTGGAACCGCGCCGTGGACCGTGACGAAGCTGGGGCAGAAGCCCTCGAGACAGGTCAGGTCCTGGTTGCACGACGACTGGTTGATCCGCCGCTTGCGTCCCAGGTCGGTCTCGAGCGGTTCGATCGACTGGCAGTTGGAAACGTCGCCGCAGTCGCCACAGCCTTCGCACACCGCGCTGTTGATAAAGGCGCGCCGCGTCGCTACCGGCCACTTGCCGCGCTTGCGCAGCCGCCGCCGCTCGGTCGCGCAGGGCTGCTCGTAGACGATCACCGAGACGTCGGTCAGCTCGCGAAACTGGCGCTGGACCGCGTCGAAGTCGCGTCGGTCCCGCACCAGCACCCCGGCGGGCAGGGCCACGCCGCGGTACTTCTCGGGCTCGTCGCTGACCAGCGCGATGTTGCCGACCCCCTCGGCCGACAGTTCGTGGATCAGCCGCGCAACGGTCAGCTCGCCGTCGACCGGCTGCCCGCCGGTCATCGACACGAAACCGTTGAAGAGGATCTTGTAGGTGATGTTGACGTGGGCCGCCACCGCTGCCCTGATCGCCAGGAAGCCGGAATGGAAGTAGGTGCCGTCACCCATGTTGGTGAACACGTGCTTTTCGTCGGTAAACGGCGCCTGCCCCAGCCACATCGCACCCTCGCCGCCCATGTGCGACATCGTGGTGGTGTGGACCGGGTCCAGCAACGCTGCCATCGAATGGCAGCCGATGCCGGCCAGGGCGCGGCTGCCTTCGGGCAGGCGCGTCGAGCGGTTGTGCGGGCACCCGGAGCAGAAGGTCGGAATCCTCACCGGCGCCGGCGCGCCGCGCTGCAACTGGCGCACCACCATCGCACCCGCGGCAACGGCACTGACGGCAGCGGCGGCTTCCTCGGCCCCGCTGGCGACCAGCTCGGGGTTGGTTCGGGCCAGCGTCTTCCCGATTACGTCGATGACAAGCGCGGGATTGATCTCGCCCCAGTTCGGAAACACCACCGGGCCGCGCGCGTTCGAATAGATATGCCCCGCGGCGTGTTTGCCGACGATCTCCGGCTGGTTGGCGGTGCCGTACAGGATCGAGCGCACCTGCTCCTCGAGCAGCGGCCGCTTCTCCTCGACGACCACGATGGTGGTCAGTCCGGCGGCGAATTCACGGATGATCTCCGGGTCGAGTGGCCAGACCATCCCGATCTTGAGCACTCGCAGCGGCGCCAGCGCCCGTCCGTCCTCGTAGCCGAGCGTGGCCAGCGCCTGGCGCAGGTCCTGGTAGGCCTTGCCGGCTGCCACGACCCCGAGCCGGGCATCGGGCGCGTCAAGCACGATCCGGTTGAGCCCATTGGCGCGCACGTAGGCCAGGGCCGCATGGAGCTTGTGTTCGTGCAGGCGCTGCTCGAGCACCAGGGGTGGGTCGTAGCGCCGGATGTTGCGCCCGCCCACGGGCGCGGTGGCGTTCTCGGGGATGACGATCCGCGGCTCTTCCGGGTCGACCAGCACCGAGCCGCCGCCTTCGACCACGTCGGTCACCACCTTCATCGCCGTCCAGCAGCCCGAGAACCGGCTCATCGCGATCCCGTGCAGGCCGTAGTCGAGCAGTTCCTGGGTGTTCGACGGGTAGAGCACCGGGATCCCGGTGGCGACGAACATCGAATCCGAATAGTTGGCGACGGTCGACGACTTGGCGCCGTGGTCGTCGCCGGCGAGCGCCAGCACCCCGCCATTGGGACCGGTGCCCGCGAGGTTCGCGTGGCGCATCGGGTCACCGCTGCGATCCACCCCCGGACCCTTGCCGTACCAGATGCCGAACACGCCGTCGACGCGCGCCCCCGGGAACACCCCGACGTACTGCGTGCCCCAGAGCGCGGTGGCCGCGAGGTCCTCGTTGACGCCGGCACGGAACACCACGCCCTGTTCGGTCAGCGCATCAGCGGCCGCACCCAGTTCGAGGTCGTAGCGCCCCAGCGGTGAACCGCGATAACCCGAAATGTAGCCGCCGGTCTTGAGTCCGGCCGCCGCATCGCGCAGCCGCTGCTGGATCGGCAGCCGCACCAGCGCCTGCATGCCGGTGAGGTAGAGCCAGCCGCTGGGAACACGGTACTTGTCCTCCAGCGTGGCCTCGAGACGGGAACTGCGGGTAGCTACGTCCATGCCTGATCCTCCTCCATGATCGATGCTACCGCAGGATGCGGCGCTCGGGGCACAAGGCCACGATCACGCCAGCGCCACCCCTAGAACAATCCGACGATCTTCCCGTCCGCGTCGATGTCGATCCTCTCCGACGACGGGTTGCGCGGCAGGCCGGGCATCGTCATCACGTCGCCGCAGATCATCACCACGAACTCGGCGCCGGCCGAGAGCCGCACCTCGCGGATCTTGACCACGTGATCACTGGGCGCGCCGCGCAACAGCGGGTCGGTGGAGAACGAGTACTGGGTCTTGGCGACGCATACCGGATAGCTGCCGTAGCCGTTTTCCTGGAGCTGGCGAATCTGGTCGCGAACCTTGGTGTCGGCCACGATGTCCGAGGCCCCGTAAATCTTGGTGGCCACGGTCTTCATCTTGTTCCAGAGCGTCTCTTCGTCCGGGTACAGCATCCGGAAATCGCCCGGCGTGGTTTCGATGACCCTGACCACGGTACGGGCCAGATCCTCGGCGCCGCGACCGCCCTCGGCCCAGTGGCGGGCCACCACCACGTCGACCCCGTGATGAGACATCTTTTGCTTGATCAGCGCGATTTCCTCGGCGGTATCGTGCTCGAAATGGTTGAGCGCAATCACGCACGGCAGTCCGAAGTGGTTGCGGATGTTGTTGACGTGGCGCTCGAGGTTGACGATCCCCTTGCTCACCGCGGCGACATTTTCCTCGCGCAGCATGGGCACATCGACCCCGCCGTGGTACTTGAGCGCGCGCACGGTCGCCACGATCACCACCGCACTGGGCCGCAGGCCGCTCTTGCGGCACTTGATGTCAAAGAATTTCTCGGCGCCGAGGTCGGCGCCAAAGCCTGCCTCGGTAACCACGAAATCCGCCAGCCGCAGGGCCGACTGGGTGGCGATCACCGAGTTGCAGCCGTGGGCGATGTTCGCGAACGGCCCGCCATGGATCAATGCCGGATTGTTCTCGAGGGTCTGCACCAGGTTGGGCTTGATGGCGTCCTTGAGCAGCACTGCCATCGGACCGTGCGCCCGCAGGTCACGAGCGAGGATCGGCTTCTGATCGCGGGTGTAGCCCACGACGATCTTGCCGCAGCGCTCGCGCAGGTCGAACAGCGAAGTCGACAGGCACAGGATCGCCATCACCTCGGAGGCGACCACGATGTCGAAGCCGTCCTCGCGCGGGAAGCCGTTAGGCGGCCCGCCCAGCCCGACGTTGATTTTGCGCAGCGCCCGGTCGTTCATGTCGACCGACCGACGCCAGGCGATGCGGCGCACGTCAAAGCCCAGGACGTTGCCGTGATGGATGTGATTGTCGATCAGGGCGGCCAACAGGTTGTTGGCCAGGCCGATGGCGTTGAAG
>JAGXFG010000104.1 GCA_024637395.1 Burkholderiaceae bacterium
CGTGATCCCGGTGGTGGTGTCGACCACCGAGAACATGTTGCGTCTGGTGCCGGACACGCTGCGCGAGGCCGCCTTCGCGCTCGGCGCCCCCAAGCGGGTCGTAATCATGCGGGTGACGCTCAAGGCCTCGGTGGCCGGCGTCATCACCGGCATCCTGCTGGCAGTGGCCCGCATCGCCGGCGAGACGGCGCCGCTGCTCTTCACCGCGCTGTCGAACCAGTTCTGGAGCCTGAACCTCAACGAACCGATGGCCAACCTGCCGGTGACCATCTACAAGTTCGCCATGAGCCCATTCACGGAATGGCAGCAGCTCGCCTGGGCGGGTGTCTTCCTGATCACGACGGGAGTACTCGGGCTGAACATCGTCGCCCGGGTCATCTTCCGCGAGAAGCACAAGTAGCAGAACCGGACCAGCCATGACCGACACCAGCCAAGCTACCAAGAACGAAGCCGGGGCGGGCCTCGAGGCCCAGATGATCTTCAGAAATCTGGATTTCTACTACGGCAAGTACCACGCGCTCAAGGACATCAATCTCGAGATCTACAAGCGCCACGTGACGGCCTTCATCGGCCCGTCGGGTTGCGGCAAGTCGACACTGTTGCGCACGATGAACCGCATGTATGACCTCTACCCGGAGCAGCGCGCCACCGGCGAGCTGTTACTGGACGGCACCAACGTGCTCGACCGCAAGGTCGACGTGAACGTGCTGCGGGCCAAGATCGGCATGGTCTTCCAGAAGCCGACGCCGTTTCCGATGTCGATCTACGAGAACATCGCCTTCGGCGTGCGTCTGCACGAGAGGCTCTCGAAGCTGGAGATGGACGAGCGCGTCGAGTGGGCGCTGCGCAAGGCGGCGTTGTGGGAAGAGGTCAAGAACATCCTCGGCCAGAGCGGCATGAGCATCTCGGGCGGGCAGCAGCAGCGCCTGTGCATCGCGCGGGGAATCGCGGTCAAGCCGGAGGTGTTGCTGCTCGACGAACCGACCTCGGCGCTCGACCCGATCTCGACCATGCGCATCGAGGAACTGATCTCCGAGCTGAAAGCGGAATTCACCATCGCCATCGTCACCCACAACATGCAGCAGGCCGCGCGGATCTCCGATTACACGGCCTACATGTACCTGGGCGAGATGGTCGAGTTCGACTTCACCGAGCAGATATTCATCAAGCCGAAGAAGAAGCAGACCGAGGACTACATTACCGGCCGCTTCGGTTGAGCAGGCCTAGAGGGTGCGCCAGCGATACCGTGCGCCACCGGGGCCGCCGCCGGAGCACCCCAGCGCCAGTCGCCAGGCCCCGACCAGTACCGGCTCGAAGTCCGGCGGTGGATCGGTGAGTGGCCAGCGGTGCGCATTCCGCGCCAGGGTGATGTGGGGAACGAGCGGTTTTTCGTCGAAGCCAATGCCCGCGGCGCGCAACGCGGCGCGCACCTCGCGGGTCAGGCCGATGAGCCACTGCGGCGTCTCTTGCGGGCCGGCCCAGACGATCCCGCGGCCAAAGCTCGCGAGGCGCTCGATGCTCATTGCCGGCCAGTCGTCGCGCCCGAGCACGGCGGGTGGCAGGGCCAGGGCGGGCGGCAGCAGGGGCCGGGTATCGGCCAGTGGGCGATTGCCGACGAAGGCAATGGTGATGTGCAGGTCAACGGCTGACAGTGCGCGTCCGCCGCCGGCGCGCGCCACTTCCTCGCCGGTTTGGGCGAGCGAGCGGGCTGCCCGCTGGTCAGGGACAATCGCGTAGAAGAACCGCGCTGCAGGCCGAGGCTGGTCGTGCGACACTGGCGCCAACAATTTTCAGGAGAGGTGATTTGGACGAGGATCATTCTGCACCGAAGGTGCTGGTAACGGGTGGCGCGGGCTACATCGGCTCGCACGCGGTGCTCGAACTGCTGGGGGCCGGGTATCGGGTCGTGGTGCTCGACAATCTCAGCAATTCGAGCGCGGAGTCGCTCCGGCGGGTCGCCGAACTAAGCGGCAAGCCCGCACCACTGGTGGTCGGCGACATTCGCGACCGGGTCCTGGTGACCGACCTGCTGGCGCGTGAGCAGGTCCAGGCGGTGATCCACTTCGCCGGCCTCAAGGCGGTCGGGGAATCGGTCGAGCAGCCGCTCGCCTACTACGACAACAACGTTAACGGGACCACCGTCCTGCTTGAATGCCTGGCCGCGGCCGGGGTGCGCGCGCTGGTGTTCAGCTCGTCGGCGACGGTCTACGGCGATCCGCGCCAGGTCCCGGTGCCAGTCGATGCGCCGCTCGCCCCGACCAACCCCTACGGGCAGACCAAGGCGATGGTCGAGCAGATCCTCGGGGATCTGGCCGTCTCCGACCCGCGCTGGGCGCTGGCAATCCTGCGTTACTTCAACCCGGTGGGAGCCCATCCCAGCGGGCGCATCGGCGAGGACCCCCAGGGCATCCCCAACAACCTGATGCCTTACGTCAGCCAGGTTGCAGTTGGGCGCCACCCGGAACTGGCGGTGTTCGGCGGCGACTACCCGACCCCGGACGGCACCGGGGTGCGCGATTACATCCACGTCGTCGACCTGGCGCGGGGCCACGTGGCGGCACTGGCGCGGGTGCTCACCCGCCAGGGCGCGTTCACGGTCAACCTGGGCACCGGGCGCGGCCATTCGGTTCTCGAGATCGCCCGTGCCTTCGAGGCGGCCAGTGGCCGGCAGGTGCCGTACCGGATCGTTGGCCGGCGCCCAGGAGACATCGCCCAGTGCTACGCCGACCCCAGTTCGGCGCTGCAATTGCTGGGCTGGCAGGCCGAGCTCGGGCTGGAGGCGATGTGCGCCGACGCCTGGCGCTGGCAAAGCGACAACCCGCGCGGCTACGGCGAAGCTGGCTAGCTGGCGCGGTTGAAGAAGCTGCGCCGGCCGCGCATCTCGACGATCTGCCGGACCAGGGTTTCGAGGTCATCGGGACTGTCGCCCGGATTGAGGTGCTCGGTATTGACGATCAGTACCGGCGCGGCGTCGTAGTGATGGAAGAAGCGGCTGTAGGCGTCGACCAGCGAGCGCAGGTAGGGCTCGGTGATGCCCGCTTCCATGGGCACCCCGCGCTTTTGCACCCGCTCGACCAGCACCGATGGGTTGGCCTGCAGGTAGATGACCAGATCGGGTACCGGAGCCTGGGCCCGCATCGCATCGAAGATCGTGCGGTAGAGCTGGAGTTCGTCGTCGCTGAGCGTCAACTGGGCAAACAGCGGGTCCTTGTCGAGCAGGAAGTCGCCGACCAGCGTCTGGCTGAACAGGTCGCGTTGCGCCAGGTCGCGCAACTGGTTGACCCGTTGGAACAGGAAGAACAGTTGGGTGGGCAGCGCGTAGCGGCGGCTGTCGCGGTAGTAGCGCTCGAGGAAGGGGTTTTCAGCCGCCTCTTCCAGCACTGGCCGGGCGCCATATCGTTGCGCCAGCGACTCGGCGAGCGACGATTTGCCGACCCCGATCGGGCCCTCGACGACGATGTGCCGGAACCGTTCGAAGGGCGAGCGTGCTGTGGCTGATCCGGGCATGGTAATCAGGATTCCTCGAGCGATTCTACCCGCTGTCCGGCGCAGCCGGTAAGCAGTTCTCCGATCGGGCCATGACCGGGAATGACCACTCCCGGGTCCAGTTCCGCGAGCGGCACCAGGACGAAGCTGCGCCGGTGCATGCGCGGATGCGGCACCGTGAGCTCGGGGGTGGCGATGACTTCGGCGCCGTAGAGCAGCAGGTCGAGATCGAGCAGGCGCGGCGCGTTGCGCTCGCCGCGCACCCGCCCGAAGTCATTCTCGAGCTGGTGCAGTGCCTGGTGAAGTTCGCTGGCGTTGAGCGTGGTTTCGAGCGCCACGACGGCGTTGACGAAATCCGGGCCGGTGGCTTCCACCGGCGCGCTACGGTAGAGCCCTGAGCGGCGCAAGGACAGTGTGCTTTCCAGCCCGGCCAGCGCCTCACAAGCTCGATGGACCATGGCCCTGGGATCGCCCAGGTTGGCGCCGATCCCGACGTAGGCGAGCGTCGCGCTGGCGCGAGCCTGGCCCATTGCCTTGCCGCCGAGCTCAGGCGCTCGTCGAACCGGCATCGTCGCCGCGCGGAGCGCGCTTGCGCCGGCGCGACGAACTGCCCTTGGCCTTGCCGCCGGAGCGGGCCTTGGGCGCCGCCGCCATCAACTCGGCACGGCCGTCGCTGTCGGCGGCAATGAAGTCGGTCCACCATTGGCCCGATTCGGCATCGATCTCGCCGACCTCGCAGCGCAGCAGCAGGAAATCGTAGGCGGCACGAAAGCGCTGGTGCTCGAGCAACCTGAACGGCCCCTGGCCGACGCGGCGCTCCAGCCGCGGCTGCATCGCCCAGATTTCACGCATGTCCGAGACGATCCGCTTCTGGATCGCGAGCTGGTCGGCCTGCTCGTCGAGGGCAGTGTCGATCGCCATCATCAGCGCCGGGATCGAGTGTTCGCCGGACGCCACCCGCTCCTGCCAGCGCACCAGGACTTGCTGCCAGAGCAGGGTGGCGAACAGGAAGCCGGGTGAGATCGGGCGGCCGTCGGCGACCCGGGCATCGGTGCTGGCGAGCGCGGCCGATATGAAGCGCTCGCCCGCGGGCTGTTCGAGAATCACGTCGAGCAGCGGCAGCAGGCCGTGGTGGAGGCCCTCGCTGCGCAACTCGCGCAGCGCGTCAAGTGCGCGGCCGCAGAGCAGCAGCTTGACCATTTCGTCGAACAGCCTGGAGGCCGGAACGTTGCGCATCAGGGGGGCCAGTTCGGCTATCGGCGCCCGCGTCTGCGGCTCGATCGTGAATCCCAGCTTGGCCGCGAAACGCGCCACCCGCAGCATCCGCACGGGGTCCTCGCGGAAGCGGGTGGCCGGGTCGCCGATCATGCGCAGCACCCGAGCCTTGAGGTCGCGCACGCCATCGTGATAGTCGAGCACCGCATCGCCGATCGGGTCGTAGTAGAGCGCGTTGATGGTGAAGTCGCGCCGCGCCGCGTCCTCCTCCTGCGTGCCCCATTCGTTGTCGTGCAGCACCCGGCCCTGTTCGTCGGTCTGGGTATTGATGGTCAGCGCGCGATAGGTCGAGACCTCGATGACCTCGCGCCCGTACATCACGTGCACGATCTGGAAGCGTCGCCCAATCAGCCGTGAGCGCCGGAACAGCTTGTTGACCTGTTGCGGGGTGGCGTCGGTGGCAACGTCGAAGTCCTTGGGACGCAGGTCGAGCAGCAGGTCGCGCACGCCGCCGCCGACGATCCAGGCGTGGAATCCGCCCTTTTGCAGCGTTTCGCAGGTGCGCTGCGCTGCCGCCGAGAGTTCCGAGCGGTGAATGCCCAGGTCGGAGCCGCGGTAACGGGTGGCGTGGCGCCGCACCACGGAGGTCTCTGCGGCGTGGCGTTTGAAGATCTTGCCGATCAGGCGTCGAATCATCTGAAGAGCTGCAAGGTTGGCCAGCCGTGCTCGGCGGCAGTCGCCGCGAGCCGGGGGTCGGGGTTGGTAGCCACCGGGCGGGTCACGCGCAGCAGCAGAGGGAGGTCGTTGATCGAATCGCTGTAGAACCAGGAATCAGTGAACGAGTCCAGGCTCTCGCCCAGCTCCGCCAGCCATTGCTCGGTGCGGGTCACCTTGCCCTCGCGAAACGAGGGCGTGCCGCGCGGCCGGCCGGTAAAACGGCCCCCGACCGATTCGATGGTGGTCGCGATCAGATGTCCGATCCCGAACTCGCGCGCAATCGGCGCGGTGACGAACTCGTTGGTGGCAGTGACCAGCGCGCAGAGGTCGCCGCGATCCAGATGCCTGGCAACCAGCTCGGTGGCGGCGGGTCGAATCGCGGGGCGGATTACCTCGGCCATGAATTGCTCGTGCCAGGACTCCAGCTGGGCTGGCGAATGGGCGGCGAGCGGTGCGAGCATGAACGCCAGCGACTCGGCGATGTCGAGCGTTCCGTCCTGATAGGCGCGAAACAGCCGATCGTTCTCGACTTCGTATTGCGCGCCGTCGATCACGCCCAGCCGGATCAGGAATCGGGCCCATTCGTAGTCGCTATCAAGCGGCAACAGGGTGTGGTCGAGGTCGAAGAGGGACAACTGCATGATGTGGGCCGATTCTACCAGTGTGTCCCGGCCAGCCGCAGGCTCATTGGCGCGGCGCACTTTCAGCCGCGACGATAGGCTCGGGTGCCTCGCCCAGCGCCATGAATTCACGCAGCAGGGGCAGGGTCAGGGCGCGCTTGTGCTCGAAGGCATGACGATCGAACGCATCGAGCAGGGCGATCAGGTGGCGGATATCCCGATTCTGGTGGCTGAGCAGCCACGGGACTATGTCGGGGGCGAGTTCCACTCCGCGACGACTGGCGTGGGCGGCCAGTGCCCGGGCCTTGTCCTGGTCGGAGAGCAGTTGCAGCCGGAACACCAAACCCCAGCCCAGGCGGCTGCGCAGGTCTTCGCGCACCTCGGTGAACAGTGGCGGCTGCAGTCCCGTTGTCACTAGTGTCACCGGCTCCCCGCTGGCCTGGACGCGATTGTAGAGAGCGAACAGGGCCTGCTGGCCATCCTCATCGAGGGCGTCGCAGTCGTCTATCAGGTAGAGCTCACCGGCGGCAGCGCCGCGCAGCGCCGCGATCGACTCGGAGGCATTGGACGCAGCCCCCGGCTGTTCGGCCGCAGTGGCACTGGCTCGCACCATATGGCCAGGCGGAACCAGTGCGGCCAGCAGGTGGCTGCGGCCGGCGCCGGCGGGGCCCCACAGGTAGACAAAGCGCGGCTCGCGCACGCCGGCACGCAACCTGTTCAGCAATGCGACGCACTCGGTGTTGCCGCCGGCGACGAAATTCTCGAGCGAAGGCGGCTCCACCTGGTGCAGGGCAAGCGGCAACTGCCTCATTGGTCGCGCAGGAAGAATTCGCTGTCGCGATAGGCGCTGCGCAGGTGGCGCAACCCGACCGCGAAGATTGCCGCCAGCGGCAGCGCCAGCAACACGCCGACGAAGCCGAACAACGAGCCAAAGGCGAGCAGCGCGAAGATCACGGCCAGGGGGTGCAGACCGATGCTGATGCCAACCAGCCGTGGCGTGAGCCACAGACTTTCGAGCATCTGGCCGGCGCTGTAGACGATCGCCACCGCCGCGAGGCCGTGGACTACGCCGAGCTGGAGCATGCCGTCGATCAGCGCGAAGCTCAGCCCCAGTGCAAAGCCGAGATAGGGAATTGCGACCAGCAGTCCGGTGAGCACGCCGATCGGCAGCCAGAGCTTGAACCCGGCGATCAACAGTCCGATCGAGTAGAAGGCGGCGAGCACCAGCATCACCTTCCCCTGCCCGCGCAGGTAGCGTCCGAGCAAGACGTCGACCTCGGCGGCGATTGCCATGGTTGGTTCGCGCCAGCGCGGCGGAATCAGTTCCTTCACCAGCCCAACCATCTGCTCCCAGTCGAGCAGCACGAAGAACAGCACCACCGGCACCAGGAACACCATCCCGGCGATCTGCAGCGCCGCGCCCCAGCCCGAGCGGGCGTAAGAGAACAGGGCTCCCGCCCAGTCACCTTGACTGCCGGTGAGCCGCTCGCTGAACCAGGCGCGCAGCGACGCCGCGTCGAGCGGCAGGTCGAGGCCGACATGCTCGCGCAGCCAGGGCAGCAGGGTGCCGGTGATCGAGGCCGCCAGCTCGGGCAAGCGCACCCGCATCACCCGTACCTCCTGCTCGATGATCGGGACCAGGATCAACACGATCGCCAGCGTCACGAAAATCGCCGCGAGCATGGTAATAAACGTGGCCAGAACCCGCGGCACGCGGTGCGAATCCAGCCAGCGCACGGCCGGCTCCAGCACGTAGGCGAGGATCGCCGCCGCGATGAAGGGCGCAAGCACGTGCCCCAGCGCCACCAGCAGCACGGCGAGAGCCAATGCGACGGTCAGCCACAGTATGGTCTGGCGTTGGCGGGCGGAGAGTGGCATGGCGAGGTCTTGGTCGGCTGGGTCTGGTCAGTTGCTGATCTTCCGGCTGCCCGATCACTGGGGGGGCGGCAGGGAATAGAATGAGAGGTTCATTGTATCGGGATGACTCGATGAATTCTCCGCTTTCCTACAAGGACGCAGGCGTCGACATCGATGCCGGCGACGCCCTGGTCGAGAGGATCAAGCCACTGGCGCGGCGCACCATGCGCGATGGCGTCATGGCCGGGATCGGTGGTTTTGGGGCATTGTTCGAGGTTCCCAAGCGTTATCGTGAACCCGTGCTGGTCTCCGGGACCGATGGCGTCGGCACCAAGCTCAAGCTCGCTTTTGCGCTGCGGCGCCACGATACGGTCGGCATCGACCTGGTCGCGATGAGCGTCAACGACATCCTGGTCCAGGGCGCCGAGCCGCTCTTCTTCCTGGACTATTTCGCCTGTGGCAAGCTCGACGTCGATACCGCCGCGGCGGTGATTGGCGGCATCGCCCAGGGCTGCGAGCAGGCCGGGTGCGCGCTGATCGGCGGGGAAACCGCCGAAATGCCGGGGATGTATCCGGCGGGCGAGTACGATCTCGCGGGTTTTGCGGTTGGCGTGGTCGAGAGGACGGGGATCATCGATGGCCGCTCGATCGCGCCCGGTGACGCGATCATCGGGCTGGCCTCGAGCGGCGCGCACTCCAATGGCTATTCGCTGGTGCGCCGAGTGATCGAGCGCGCCTACGGGGCTCTCGACGCTCCGCAGGTCTACGAGGATTTCCACGGCCAGCAGCTGGCCGACGCCGTGCTCGCCCCGACCCGCATCTACGTCCGCGCCGTGCGTGCGGTGCTGGCCCAGCTCAAGGTCAAGGGGCTCGCCCACATTACCGGCGGCGGCCTGGTCGAAAACGTGCCGCGCGCGCTGCCGGCTGGTGTCCAGGCGGTGCTGCATCGCGACGCCTGGCCGATGCCGCCACTATTTTCCTGGCTCCAGCGCGAAGGCGGGGTGTTGGAGGCCGAAATGCATCGGGTATTCAATTGCGGCATCGGCATGACCATGGTGGTGGCCAGCGCCGACGTCGCGGCCGCGCTCGCGTGCCTCAAGACCAATGGTGAGCGGGCTTGGCGCATCGGGGAAATCGTCGAATGCCCACCCGGCGCGCCGCCGACGATCGTCGTTTAGTGATTGACACGCGCCTTCCGCAGGTAAAGGTGGCGCTGGCGCAGCTTGGGTCGCCGGGATTGCGCCGAGTTGCCGGCGCCCGGCGCTTGTCGCAGCCCCATGCCCACTGGCGCAGTGCGATCGGCGCGGAGCTGGTTTTCTGGCTGGTAGCTGTCCCGGTAGCCAGGGCGCAGGACCTTGCGCCGGTTCAGCCAGTGCCGACGACGGCCGCACCCGCCGCGGCGCCGGCACCCGAGTCGGCGCAGGAATCTAAGCCAGGCGAGAATTACCCGCTTAAGGTCAAGGGGCCCGCGGAGCTTGTCGACCTGGTGGTCCAACGCACCCTGATCGGGCGCTGGCGCAATCGTGCCGATTACGACCAGTTCCAGTTTGAAGGTCTGTTCGCGCGCGCTCCGGAAGAGGTCCAGGCGCTGATGCGTTCTCAGGGGTACTTCGCCGGCACGGTCGAGGTGAGCGGTGATCCCTACGGTGTGCTGATCGACATCGATGCCGGCGCTCGCACCACGGTCAACCGGGTGATCATCGAGGTGATCGGGCCGGGCGGCGCCGAAGTCCCGGTGCGCGACTTCGCGCTCAGGCGCTGGGCCCTTCCGGAAGGCTCGTTCTTCAAGAGCGAAGTCTGGGAGCAGAGCAAGCGCGCGCTGGTCGATGGCCTGCACCAGCAGGGTTACCTGCGGGCGCACATCGTCGATAGCCGCGCCGGCGTCGACGTCGAGAACACCACCGCGGCGGTCGCGGTGGTGGTCGAAAGCGGCCCGGTGATCGGCTTCGGACCGATCCAGGTCAGCGGGCTGTCACGCTACCGTCACACGCTGGTCGATAACTTGCGTCCTTTTAGCACTGGCGAGCGCTACCTGCTCGACAACCTGCTCCTGTTCCAGACCAGGCTGCGCGATTCGGGCTACTTCATTTCGGCCAGCGTGGTGCCGGACCTGGCGGCACTCGAGGCCGATCCCAAGGCCACCGAAGTTCCGGTACTGGTCGAGTTGAGCGAGCAGCAGCGTCGCCGCATTGCCTTGGGAATCGGCTTCAGCACCGATAACGGGGTCCGGGGACAGGTTGGCTACGAAGACCGCAATCTGCTCGACCGCGGCTGGCGCCTGGAATCGGCGCTGACGATCGAGACCCAGCGCAAGCGCCTCTTCGCCAATGTGCGCACGCCTTCAAAGGCAGACGGGAGCTTCTACGGCTTCGGCGGCTCGCTCGAGCGCTCCGACATCGGCGGCGAGCTCACGAACAAGTCCAATCTCTATGCGGGCGTGGGTCGCCGCCGCGTCGGGGTCGAGGATTTCTGGTCGCTGCAGCACCAGGCTGAACGCAGCACCACAGACCAGCTCATCGGCCCGCCGCTGCAGCAAACCAACACTGCCCTGGTCCTGAGTTATGCCTGGAACCTGCGCCGCCTCGACTCGACGATCGATCCCGAGAAGGGCTACACGATTTCCAGCCAGGTCTCGGGCGCGCGTCAGGGCTGGCTGTCGGATCGCAGCTTCGCGCGGCTGTACACCCGCGCGCTGCGGTTTTGGCCGATGGCCGAGGACTCGGTCCTGGGCAGTGGCACCCTGGTGGGGATGGCCGAGTTTGGGGTGGTGTTCGCCGATTCGACCGACGGCATTCCGTCGGAGAACCTGTTTCGCACCGGCGGCGCCGGTTCGGTGCGTGGTTACGACTATCTTGAACTCGGAGTCAACGAAAATGGCGCCACGGTTGGCGGCCGCTATCTCGCGGTGGCGAGCCTCGAGTTCCAGCGGCCGATCCGTGAGGGTCTGAAGGGCGCAGTGTTCATCGACCTGGGCAACGCCGCCGATTCACTGGGCGGGCTGTCGCCGGCGGTCGGAATCGGTGTGGGCGCGCGGTTCAAGACTCCGGTCGGTCCGATCAATCTCGATCTGGCGTGGGGCAACGAGTCCAAGCGGCTGCGGTTGCACTTCTCCGTCGGCTACACCTTCTAGGTGGCTTGACGTGGCCTGGCGCAAGACCCGGTGGACGATGGCGGCCTTGATCGCACTGGTTCTCGCCGTCGCGTTCGGGCTCTGGGTGCTCGGCCAGACCGTTGCCCTGCGTTTCGCGTTCGATCAGGCGAGCAACGCCACCGACGGCAAGCTGTCGGCGCTGGGGGTGCGCGGGACGCTCTACGGCGGCGTGCGGATTGCACGGTTGCGCTGGCAGGACCAGGGGCTCGACGTCGATGCCCGCGATCTCACGGTCCGCTTCTCGCTGCGCGCACTGCTCGATCGCGAGCTGCGGATTGCCCGCGTGCATGCCGCCAGCGTCGAGGTCACGTTGCCCCCGCCCAAGCCCGGACCGGTCGCGATGCCGGCGACGCTGGCATTGCCGATCCCGGTCGAGGTGGCAGCCCTGCGCGTCGATCGCCTGGCGGTGCACGGCGCCGGCATCGACCCGGTCGTGATCGAGAAGATCGCGCTGGCGGCGCGCTATCGCGATGGTCTTTTTCGGCTCGACGCCTTGCGCGCCGCCCACACCGAACTGGTGGTGCGCGACGGTTACGTCGAGATGGCCGACGCGCAGCCCTACGCACTCAAGGCCGACCTTGCGCTGGGCAGCGAAGTCCTGCGCCACGCGCTGGCCAAACACGCCGCCGCCGAACTGGGGCGGCAGTCCGAAGCGGCGGTGGCGCTGGGCGCGCGCGGCGACCTCCAGTCCATCAATCTGGTCGCTGCCACCGGCCTGTCAGGGGCGTCGCTGCGGGCAACTGCGACGCTGCAACTGTTCTCCGAACAGCCCTTCTCAGGGGTCGATCTGAGCTTCGCCGACCTCGACCTGCATCGCTTCGTTGCGGCCGCGCCGGTGGGGGAGCTGACCGGAACCGCTGAGCTGCGCCGCGACCGGGGCTGGCGCGGCAAGTTCGACATTACCAACGCCGGTCCGGGACCGCTTGATCGCCAGGCGATTCCGGTCACTGCGGCGCAGGGCGACTTCGCTATCGACGAGCGGGGGTTCGAACTCTCGGCCCTGCACATCAAGGCAGCGGGCGGCGGCACCGTCACCGGCAATGCCAGGATCGAACTGACCCGACAGCAGCGCATTGCGGGCTATGACGTGCCTCTCGGGGACAGCCACCTGACAGTGCGGGCGCTGGATCTGAAAGCGCTGGCAAGCACGATACCCACGACCCGGCTCGACGGCACGGTCGCCCTGGTCGGCGACGATATCGTGCTCGATCTGAAGCAGGGCGAGGTCCCCGAACTAGGTGGTCCGCTGGCGCTGAACGCCCGCGGCCGTTTCGCCGAGCGCGAGATCGTCATCGACCAGGTCCGGTTCGTCACCCGGGACAGCGAGGTTAGCGCTGCGGGGAGCATTCTGCTCGACGACGGGCCGCGACTGGCCTTCGAGGGCGAGGCGAAAAACTTCAACCCCGGCCGCTGGCTCGAGCAGCGCAACCTGGCGCAAGGCCGGCTGGCAGATACGCTGATCAATGGCGGCTTCCGCTTCGATGTCCGGCTCGGTCCAGTGCTCGAGGGCAGCGCGGCTCTCGATTTGCGCGCCAGCCGCTGGGCAGGCCAGGCGGTCGCGGGCCGCATCAAGGCGCGGGTTGCCGGCGCCCCACCGCCGCTCGCAACGGTGCCGTCGGCGCCAGTGGCTGCGAGCTTGCCGATCGCGCGGGTTAGCGAGGTGGACGTCGACCTGACCCTGGGCGGCAACCGAATCCGGGCCAGTGGCGCGCTCGGGCAGCCGGATGACCGGTTGTCGCTGCGGGTCGCCGCGCCGCGGCTGGCGGCACTCGATTCGCGGGCGTCCGGCCAGTTGGATCTCGAGGCCGAGTTGCTCGGCCGCCTTGGCGGACCGGCGATCAAGGCCAGTATCGAGGGTTCAAAACTTGCCTGGAGCGACCAGGCTTCGATCGGCGCAATCAAGGCGCGCATCGAGTTGCCTGATCTTGCCGCGGCCGCGGCGCTGCTCGATGGTGGCGCAGGACCGAGCGGGCTGTCGATCGCGCTGCATGCCGAGCAGGTAAAGACGGCCGGGGCGCTCGTCGAGCGGCTGGCGGTGGACGCCGGTGGCAGCGTGGCTGAGCACCGCTTCAAGCTCAGTGCGACGAGTTCCGGCCAGACTTTCGAGACCTCGGGCTCGGGCGGCTACGTGGCGGGCAAGACCGCGGGGCAACCCGGCCGCTGGCAAGCCCAGGTACTCGCCGCGAATCTGTCGGGGGCGGTTGCGGCCAGCCTGACCGGACCGGCGCAGCTGACGGTCGGGAGCGACGGCGTCACTGCCGAACAATGGTCGCTGACCCTGGCTGGCGGCACCGCCGCGATCGCAACCGCGCGTTACCAGCAGGGGCAGTTGCAGTCGAGCGGCCAGGTCAGTGATTTGCAGGTGCGTCGGCTGCTGGAACTTGGCGACTCGGTCGCGCGGGCGCTGGGCCGGACGCCGGCGGCTGGAACTGACGTCAACACCCGGGACATTGGCAAGGAGCTTGAAGGCCTGCGGCTGGATGCGAAGTGGGATCTGGACGGAGCAGGACTGGATGATCTCAGCGGGCAATTGAACGCGCAGTTGCACGAGGTGGCCCAGGAGGGCGTGCCGGTGCTGCTGCTGGGCAACGGCAGCAGGGCGGATCTCAAGCTCAGCAACGGCAAGCTCGACGGCGAACTGGAGTTGTCACTGCCGTCGCTGGCCTTCAGCCGGCGCTATACCGGGCCGGAATGGGCTGCCGATGGCGAATTGCGCCTGCTCGGACGCCTCGGCGGAACGATTCGCAAGCCGGTCTATTCCGGAGAAATCAACGGCGACCGGTTGCAACTGCTGCAGCGCTCGATGGGCTGGCGCCTGAGCAACGGCGCCCTGCGCGCGAGCTTCGATGGCGAAAACCTGACCATCAAGTCGCTGCGCATGGAAAGCGGCAAGGGCTCGATCGAACTGCGCGGTTCGGCCCAGTTGCTCCCGGCCAGCGCTGCGCCGCCTGCCGGCACCAGCACGCGGTCGCCGCGCGTGCGCGGACGCTTCGAGTTGCTGGCGCGCCAGCTGCCGATTCCGGTCGGACCGGGCCAGCGCCTGATTCTTTCCGGTGACACCGCGATCGTTGGCGATGAGAGTGCCCTGATGTGGACCGGCAAACTTGCCGCCGACGAGGGACTGATTGAACTGCGCAGCGCCGGGGTTCCCGAACTTCCGGACGACGTCTTCGTTACCGACCGCCGCGGCGGAGTTGAGGGAGAAACGCTGGCGACCGTGGGGCCGGTGGCAAAGGAATCGCCACTGCGGCTGGCGGCGGACATCGAGGTCGAGCTCGGCAAGCGGCTGAAGCTGCGCGGCGGTGGACTGGACGCGCGCCTCGAGGGCTCGATCAAGCTGTCCGGAACCTTGCCGAGCAAGCCCCGGGCTACCGGGATCGTCCGCGTGGTCGACGGTGTCTTCATCTTCTATGGGCAGAAGCTCGAAATCAGTCGCGGCGTGGTGCGTTTCCAGGGCGAACTGGACAATCCGGTGCTCGACTTCGAAGCTGTGCGCCGCTTTCTCGCGGTTACCCCGGGGGTCGCGGTGACCGGTACGGCGCTGTCGCCGCGGGTGAAACTGATCTCGACGCCTGACGTGCCGGACGCCGAGAAGCTCTCGTGGCTGGTCCTCGGCACCGGTCTCGACGAGGCCGGCGGCGGTGCCCAGGCATTCGCGCTGCAACAGGCGGCGAGCACCCTGCTGGGCAATGACGACGGCACGCTGGCAGGCGGAATCGGGCAGGCGCTGGGCGTCGATGTGCTGGCGCTGGGGTCGGTGCGCGAAACCGGGCCGACGTCGGCAATCACCGACCGGGGGGTGCTGGGTGCGGGCAACACTTCGGGAGCGCTGGGCTCGGTGGCCCAGACCGATGTCCTGACGATCGGCAAGCGCCTCTCGTCGCGACTGTACGTGAGCTACGAACAGGGGCTGCGCGGGGTCTGGAATCTGGTGCGCATCCAGTACGACATCAGCAACCGGCTCGCGCTGCGCGCCCAGACCGGCACTGAAAACGCGGTTGATCTGCTCTGGTCCTACTGGTTTGACTAGGTTCCGGAATGCAGCCTCGTAGCGCTGCCGCGTGCGTTAGACTTTGAGATGAATTCAACGACAACCAGCATGGAGTTCCGAAGATGGCCAACCACGTTTACAAACATGTCGAGCTGACCGGCTCTTCGCCCGAGTCCAGCGACAAGGCGATCAGGAACGCCATCGCCAAGGCGAGCGAGACAGTGCACAACTTGCGCTGGTTCGAGGTCGGCCAGATCAGGGGCGAAATTGTCGGCGGCGCGGTAGCCCACTGGCAAGTGACGCTCAAGGTCGGGTTCACGCTCGACTAGCCGTCGCGGTCCACCGCCGGGGCCGCTCAAGCACCGCTCCGGCCGCGGCTCAACCGGGCGCGTGCCCGCCGAAGCCCTGGCGCATCAGCGCCAGCAGGCGGTTGGCGGTGTCGGCCTTGCCCTGCGAATCGAACCGGCTCATCAGTGCGGCAACCAGCACCGGTGCCGGCGTTCCCTGGCGGATGGCCTCGTCGACGCTCCAGCGTCCCTCGCCGGAGTCGGCAACCCGCGGTGGTATCGTCTCGAGCGCCGCGGTGCCTTGCAGCGCTTGCGCGGTGAGGTCAAGCAGCCAAGAGCGCACCACGCTGGCGTGGCGCCAGTTCTCGGCGATGCGCGCCATGTCGAGTTCCAGTTCGGGGCGTCCGGCGAGCAGCGCGAAACCTTCGGCCAGCGCCTGCATCATCCCGTACTCGATCCCGTTGTGGATCATCTTGACGAAGTGTCCCGCGCCGCTGGGCCCGCAGTGCAGCCAGCCGTGCTCGTGATCTGGCGCAAGCACCTGGGCGTAGCCAACGACCCGGGCGATCTCGGCGGCCTCGCCGCCGAGCATCAGGCAATAGCCATTGGCGAGCCCCCAGACACCGCCCGAGACCCCGCAGTCGACGAACCCGATGCCATCGGCCGCCAGTGCCTGTCCGCGCCGCTGGGTGTCGAGATAATTGGCATTGGCGCCGTCGACGATCAGGTCGCCAGTGGCGAGCAGCGCCTGAATTTCGCCGAGCATCTGCTCGCTCGCCTCTCCTGAGGGGAGCATCATCCAGACCACCCGTGGTGTGGTCAACGCCCCGATGGCCGCGGCCAGCGAATCATGAGCGATCACGCCGGGTTCGCCGGACAGCGCCGCGCGTGCCGCCGCGCTGGTATCGAAGCCATGGACGGTGATGCCGCCGCGGGCGAGCCGCCGGGCCATGTTGGCGCCCATCTTGCCCAGGCCGATCAGGGCCAGGGGGGTGGAAACTTGGTCAGTGCTCATTGCCTGGTCTCCGAATCGTTGGCGGCATCTGCCTGGATCATAACCGTGGCTGTGCCCCGCTGACGCCGCGCAGGAAGGCTTCGACCAGGTCACCGACCTGTCGTCCGACGTCCGGTGACAGACAGTCGATGACTTGACGCTCGGGCATCGAACGCAGCCAGGTGAGCTGGCGTTTCGCCAGCTGGCGGGTCGCCGCCACCGCGCGGGCAATCATCTGGTCACGGGCTTCCCCGCCTGGTGCCCCGGCCTCGAGCCAGTCCCAGACCTGGCGGTAGCCGACGCAGCGCATTGCCGGCAGTTGCGCGTGCAGTTCGGCGCGCGCTCGCAGCGCGCGCACCTCGTCGATCAGTCCGGCGGCGATCATCTCCCCGAAGCGTTGCGCAATACGCTCGTGCAGCAGCGCTCGCCGCGACGGTTCGAGCGCGAGCAGCAGCAACCGCAACGGCGGCGCGGGGTGCGCTTGCTCGCCGGCGTGCCATTGCGACAGCGGCCGGCCGCTGAGTTCGAAGACCTCGAGTGCGCGTTGGATGCGCTGGGCGTCGGCCGGTGCAAGCCGCGCCGCGGTCACCGGGTCGGCGGCCGCCAGCCGGGCGTGCAGCGCCGGCCAACCCAATGCCCGGGCTTCGGCCTCGAGCCGGGCGCGGATCGCCGGGTCGGCGAGAGGCAGTTCATGGATTCCGGCGGTGAGCGCCCGGGCGTAGAGCATCGTGCCCCCGACCAGCAACGGCAGCCGCGCGCGCGCGGTGATCTCGCCGATCAGCCGGTGCGCATCCTGCACGAAGCGCCCGGCCGAATACGAGCCAGCGGCATCTTCGATATCGATCAGGTGGTGCGGCACCTGCGCGCGCTCCGCGGGCGTTGGCTTGGCGGTGCCGATGTCCATGCCGCGATAGACCTGCGCCGAGTCGACCGAGATGATCTCGACCGGGATGCGGGTCGCGAGCGCCATCGCCGCCGCGCTCTTGCCCGAAGCGGTCGGTCCAAGAAGCAGGATGGCGCGCGGCGTGGTCACGGTTTTGCGCCCCGAATCAACGCCGCCCGGCAGCTTGGCCTGCGCCAGCCGCGGCCGCGTCGGCAAGCAGTTCGCTGCGCCGCACCAGGGTTGCGGCGACCAGTGCCGCGCCCAAGGTGATGGCGCCGATGGTCAGTGTCAGCGGCACGACCGTTCCGTCATGGCTGGCGCCGATCCAGGTGCCGATCAATGCCGCTGCGACGCTCAGGACAAACCCGAAGAGCGCCACCGCGGCCCCGGCGTTGCGCGGGAAAGGCCCGACCGCCCCGACCTGGGCGCACGACTGGAGGATGGCGTGGGCGACCATGACCCCGACCATGGGCAGCAGCAGCGTGGCCAGCGTGTGCACCCCGGCGAGTGCGAATCCGGCCATGATCGCCCCGGAGGCGCAACTCAAGGCGGCGCCGCGGTAGAGCGTGCCGTAGAGCCCGAGGATCGGCAGCATCCAGCGGGTGATCCAGGTGCCGACCAGGTAGCCGCAGACGATGAATGCGAAGGTGAAGCCGAAGTACTGCGACGGGATTCCCAGTACCCGGATAACGACAAACGACGAGCCCGAGATGAAGCTGAACAATGCCCCGTAGCTGAGCGTTGCCATCAGCGTGAAGGACCAGAACTGGCCGTTGCTGCCGATGCGCAGGTAGTTGGCCACCAGCGGTCGCAGGTCGGTCGCGTGGGGATCGCGCGCCGTGTTGGTCTCGGGCAGCCAGCGCCAGGTCGCGGCCAGCACGATCGCTCCGCCGATCACCATCACCACGAAATTGGAGCGCCAGCCGAGCGCCGCGAGCAGGATCGCGCCGCAGATCGGCCCCACGATCGGCACCAACGACATCCAGGTCATAGCCCGCGCCATCACCTGCGCGCCGGCTGGGACCTCGTAGCGGTCGCGCACGATGGCGCGCGAACAAACCACCGTGCAACAGACCCCGAACGCCTGAATCAGGCGTGCGAAAACCAACACCGCGAGCGTCGGCGCCAACGCGCCGGCCAGCGAGGCCGAGGTATAGAGCACCAGCCCCCACAATGCCATCGGCCGGCGGCCAAAGCGATCGGACAGCGGTCCGGCGATCAGCTGCGCTCCGGCGAAGCCCGCCATGAAGGCGGTCAGCGTCATCTGGACGGCCGCGGGGGTGGTCGCGAAGGCGTCGGTGAGCGCGGGCAGCGTTGCCAGGTACATGTCGGTCGAAAAGGGCTGCATGCCGATGAACGCCACCAGCAGGAAGAGCAGCGACGGCGCGATCGCCGGGGTCGCGGCGCGCTCAGTGTCGGCCGGGGCGGTGCCGGCCACCAGAACCGATTCGGCGGCCTGAGGGTTCGGGTTGGTCATTGGCCGCGCAGGAACCACTGGTCGAGTTCGGCCATCGTCACCCGCAACCAGGTCGGACGACCATGGTTGCACTGGTCGGCCCCGGGAGTGCGTTCCATTTGCCGCAACAGCGCATTCATCTCGTGGAGGTCCAGTTGGCGGTTGGCCCGCACCGCGCCGTGGCAGGCCATCGTCGCCAGCAGCTCGTTGCGCTGTTCCTCGATGGTATTGGTGGTGCCGTGGGTGAACAGCTCGGCGAGCACGGCGCGCGCGAGCTCGACCGGATCGGCGGCACCGAGCAAGGCCGGTACGGAGCGCACCGCGATGGAGGTCGGCGAGAGCACGCTGCAATCGAGCCCCAGCGCGTGCAGCGTCTCGGCCTGTTCCTCGACCCCGGCAACAGTCACCGCGTCGACGCGCAGCGTCGCCGGAATGAGCAACGGCTGGACCGCAACCGACTGCGCGTCGTGCTGGGCCTTGAGCCGTTCGTAGACGATGCGTTCGTGCGCGGCGTGCATGTCGACCACTATCAGGCCGTCGGCGGCCTGGGCCAGGATGTAGGCGCCGTTGAGCAGCCCGAGGGCATAGCCGAGCGGTGGCGCGGCGCTTCCCGGTTCGGTCGCCGGGCTGCCGAAGTTCGCGCTGGCCGCACCGCTCCCGTAGCTCTGCTGTGGTTGACCGAGTTCCAGCCGGCTCTGGGTGCCACCGGCCATGCCGGCCCCCCAGCCGGGCATCGCCGCGGGCCAGTCCAGGCGCTGGCGCACCGCCGCGCCGGGACCGGCAGCCGGGCCAGCCGCCGCGCCGGCGGCCCCGCGCAGCGCATCGCGCACCGCATGGTGAACCAGGCGGTGAACCGCTTGCTGGTCGCGAAACCTGACCTCGATCTTGGCGGGGTGGACGTTGACGTCGACCAGTCGCGGGTCGAGCGTCAGTGCCAGCGCGTAGACCGGTTGGCGGTCGCCGTGCAGGACATCGGCGTAGGCCTGGCGCACGGCGTGGGCCAGCACCCGGTCGCGGACGAAGCGCCCGTTGACGTGGAAGAACTGGCGGTCGGCGCGGGTCCGGCTGGCGGTCGGCAATCCGACCAGCCCGCGCAATCCCAGCAATGCGCTGCCGGCATCGATCACGTGGTGGGCGTCGGCGAATTCCTCGCCCAGCGCCGCCAGTGCGCGCTGCGCCCAGCTCACCGCCGGCCAGTTGGCGACTCGCCGGCCATCGACATAGGCGGTGAACGAGACCTCACAGTGGGCCAGGGCCACTCGCCGCAGCGCCTCGAGGCAGTGGGCGGTCTCGGTCGCGGTGCTCTTGAGGAACTTGCGGCGCGCCGGAATGTTGGCATAGAGGTCACGGACCTCGATCACCGTTCCCGGCGCACCGGCTGCGGCTACCGGGGCCGCAGCGGGATGGTCGCCCTCGATCTGGCTGGCGTGTTCGGCACCCGCCAGCCGACTGGTGATGGTTACCTGCGCCACCGATGCGATCGAAGCCAGGGCCTCGCCGCGAAAGCCCAGCGTCGCCACTTCTTCGAGCTCGTCGAGGCTGACGATCTTGCTGGTGGCATGGCGCAGCAGCGCCAACCCCAGTTCGCCAGGTGCAATCCCGCCGCCGTTGTCGGTCACGCTGATGCGCCGGACCCCGCCTTCCTCGAGGCGCAATTCGATCCTGGTCGCGCCAGCGTCGAGGGCGTTTTCGAGCAGTTCCTTGACTACCGAAGCCGGCCGCTCGACCACCTCTCCGGCGGCGATCTGGCTGATCAGACCGTCGGGAAGGGCGCGGATCGGCCGGCGCCGGTCCAGCGGCGCGGCACCGGCAATATTGGGTTCGAGCATCGGTCGATTATAGGGACGTCACGCTGGCGCCGGGTATCGCCCTTCGGGCGGCGCGCCGGCGGTTCGTGAGCGGCGGAGTCGGCCACTGGCGCCAACGCGGGTATCATCCTGTGCGCAATGGACTTCACCCAGCTCATCGACCTCTTCCTGCACCTCGACCGCCACCTGCTCGACGTCACGCGCGACTACGGCTCCTGGGTCTACGCACTGCTGTTCGCGATCATCTTCATCGAGACCGGACTGGTGGTGATGCCGTTTCTGCCGGGCGATTCGCTGCTGTTCGTGGCCGGTACCGTGGCGGCGGTCGGCGGCCTGTCTCTGCCAGTGCTGATCGGGTTGCTGATCTGCGCGGCGGTGCTGGGTGACGCGCTCAACTACTCGGTGGGACGTTTCTTCGGCCCGAAGGTGTTCGGCTGGGAGCAATCGCGCTTCTTCAATCGCGCGGCATTCGAGCGCACCCATCAGTTCTACGAGCGTTACGGCGCGATCACGATCATCCTGGCGCGTTTCCTGCCCTTCGTGCGCACCTTTGCGCCTTTCGTGGCCGGCATTGCCGAGATGAGCTATCCCAAGTTCGCCCTCTACAACGTGATTGGCGGCGCGCTCTGGGTGTCGCTCCTGAGCGCGCTGGGCTACCTGATTGGCAACACCGCCTGGGTCAAGGAAAACTTTGCGCTGGTGACCCTGGCGATGATCATCATTCCCGGCTTGCCGGCGGTGATCGAGGTCCTGCGCCACTTCTGGCGCGCCCGGCAGGCGCGCCGCGCAGCCGGGGACTGACTCTTTCGGGCAGTGCCCGGCCGCTCAGGTGGTTTCGCGCGGCGGCCGCGGGTGCTTGCGCAGGTAGGCTTCCAGGCCCTGGAAGATGGCGCGCGCGACGCTGCGCTGGTAACGCGGATCGGCGAGTCGGCTCTCTTCCCTGGGGTTGCTGATGAACGCGGTCTCGACCAGGATCGACGGGATGTCGGGAGCGCGCAGCACCGCGAAACCGGCCCGTTCGACTTCCGGCTTGTGCAGCTTGCCGACCCGCCTGAGTTCAGACAGCACGATGCCGCCGAGGCGGCTGCTCTGGCGGATCTGGTCGGTGGTCGAGAGGTCCAGCAGCACCTGCGCGACCTCCCGGTTGCGGCGTCCGATGTCGAGTCCGCCAATCAGGTCGGCCCGGTTCTCGCGGCCCGCCAGCAGACGCGCGGTGGTGCTGCTCGCGCCGCGCTCCGAGAGCACGTAGACCGACGCCCCGCGGGCGTCGCGTTCGACGAACGCATCGGCGTGGATCGACACGAACAGATCGGCCTGGACCCGGCGCGCCTTCTGGACCCTGGTCAACAGCGGCACGAAATAGTCGCCATCGCGGGTCATGTATGAACGCAGGTTGGGATGCCTGCCGATCAGGTCGCCCAGCTCGCGGGCGATCGCCAGCACCACGTCCTTTTCACGGGTGCCGCCCCGGCCGATGGCTCCGGGATCCTCGCCGCCGTGCCCGGCGTCGATGGCGACGGTCATCATGCGCTGCGCCGGCGCCACCTTGGAGCGCGAGCGCGGTGTGCTGCGGGGCGCTGTCGCGTGCCGGGCGTCGCGCTCCTGGATCAGGCCGGCCAGCTGGTCGTCGGGCCGCGCCTTGCCCCCGCTGCCAGCCGGTGCCGATTCGCTCGCCGCGACCGCCCCGGAAGCCGGGCTTGCCGCGGCCGGGCTCCCGGGGCCGGCACTGTGCTCTACCTGTGCAAGCAGCGCCTGCAACGGATCCCGGGGGACCAGCGGATGCAAATCGATGACCAGCCGGTGCCGGTAGGTGCCCACCGGCTCGAGGGTGAACAGCCGCGGCGCGACTTCGGTCTTGAGGTCGAACACCAGCCGCACCACGCCGGGACGATTCTGGCCGACACGGACCTGGGCGATGTAGGGGTCGTCCGGTTTGACCTGGGCCACCAGCTGGCGCAGCGCGGTGTCGAGTTCGAGCCCGTCGAGGTCGACCATCAGTCGCAGCGGGTCGGTCAGCAGCGCGTGCTTCGATTGCAGCGGGCGATCGAGTTCGATGGTCACGCGGGTGTAGTCGCGCGCCGGCCAGACCCGCACTGCCACGACCGCCGCGCTGCCCTCGGCGGCACCGGCAACGCGCAGGTTGAGCGTCAGTAGCGGGCTGCTCAGCCCAAGCTGCAACAGCCGGCGGCGCAGGCTGCGTTCAGACATGCGACTCCCGGCGCACTGAAGGCCTCGAGTTGGGCGCTGCGACCCGTGCTCCGGTCGTCGCGATAGCGCAGGCGCACCGTGAGGTCCGGGGCCGGCAGGCCTTCTCCGGCGCGCTCCGGCCATTCGATGAGGGAAACCGCCGCGCTACTCCCGATGAGCTCGTCAAACCCTGCATTAAGCCACTCTTCCTCATGCGTGAACCGATAGAAATCAAAGTGATACAGCTCGAATCTAGAAAGATTATAAAGTTCAACGAGGGTAAATGTGGGACTTTTCACGCGCCCCTGGTAACCAAGTGCGCGCAACAACGAGCGGGCAAAGCTGGTCTTGCCGGCGCCAAGCTCGCCGCACAGGAAGATGATCGACCCTGCTGCCAGTGCCGGCGCGATGGCATCCGCCAGTGCCGCGGTGGCGGCTTCGTCGGGCAGTTCCGCGTGGCCAAGCGCCAGCGCGGGTGCGCCGTGCCGTGGCAGATGCTCGGGTCGGGCAGAATCAGTCATCATAGGAGTCGCATTATCGGTCGAAACCAGGAATCCGGAACCCGGAGATGAGCCGCAAGCCGCTGCCGAGCCGTACCGACCTTGCCGCGTGGGCCAGTGAATTGGGCTTCACCGGCTTTGGAATTGCCACGCTCGACGTCGCCGCGGCGGCCCAGGGGTTGCGCGACTGGCTCGCAGGCGGTTTCCACGGCGAAATGGACTACCTGGAGCGTCACGCCAGCCTGCGCTGCGAGCCGCAGCAGCTGGTTCCCGGTGCGCTCAGCGCCATCATGGTCGCGCTCGACTACGCGCCCGATGACCCGGAATGGGTGGCGGCGGCATGGGCCAACCTCGAGGATCCGCACCGTGCCTATGTGTCACGTTACGCGCTCGGCCGCGACTATCACCGGCTGGTTCGCCTCCGGCTGCAGAAGCTCGCGCAGCGGATCAGCGCCGCAGTCGGGGACTTCGGCTACCGGGCCTTCTGTGATTCGGCGCCGGTGATGGAGGTGGATCTGGCACGCCAGGCCGGCATCGGCTGGCGTGGCAAGCACACCCTGCTGCTCGAGCGCGCCCGGGGATCGACGTTCTTTCTCGGTGCGCTCTACACCGACCTGGCGCTGCCGGCCGACAATCCGGTGACCGAACACTGCGGCAACTGTCGCCGCTGCCTCGAGGTTTGCCCGACCGGGGCCATAATCGCCCCCTACCGGCTCGACGCCACCAGGTGCATTTCCTACCTGACGATCGAGCTCGCTGGTTCGATCCCGCCCGAACTGCGCCCGCTGATCGGCAACCGGATCTATGGCTGCGACGATTGCCAGCTGGCCTGTCCCTGGAACCGCTGGGCACAGCCCGCGATCGGCACCGATTTCGCACCGCGCCACGGACTCGAAGCCAGTGAATTGGCCGAGCTCTTCGCCTGGACCAGGGCGGAATTCGAGTCGCGAATGGCCGGTTCGGCAATCGCCCGCATCGGCCATGAACGCTGGCTGCGCAACATTGCCGTCGCCCTCGGCAACGCGGTCACGCCGGGGATGGCAGGGCCGGGGCATATCAGGGCGATCGTAGCGCTGCAGCAGCGCATCAACGACCCTTCTCCAATGGTGCGGGAGCACGTCGACTGGGCGCTGGCGCGCCACGGCGGCGGCTGACCGCGCTCAGTGCACCAGCGAGAGCCAGATCGGTAGCGTTAACAGTGACGCCAGCATCGAGACGCTGATCAGGAATGCCACGAACGGGCCGTCGCCGCCCATGCGGGTCGCCAGGATGTAGGCGCTCGACGCTGTCGGCATCGCGGTGAACATCACCACGATCTGAGCCGCGGCGGAGTCCAGTCCCAGCGTCCGGACCAGCAGTAGCGCGAACGCCGGCATAGCGAGCAGCTTGACCGCGGTGAACCAGACCGTCAGCGCCCGGGTGCCGCGCCTGATCGACTGGTCGGGTTCGAAGGAGTCGGAAAAGCTCAGCCCCGCGCCGACTGCCAGCAGCCCGAGCGCGAGCGCGGCGCTGCCCAGCCGGCTTACGGTGGCCGCTACCACCTGCGGCAGCTCCAGGCCGATGATGTTGCCGAGCAGCCCCGAGACCGTGGCGATGATCAGCGGGTTGCGGATCAGTTCGCGCAGTAATCCGGTGCCGGCATGGCGCGCCAGCGGATAGACGGCGCCGACGTTGGCCAGCGGCACCACGAAACCGATGATCACAGCGCACAGCGCCAGGCCAGGCTCGCCGCCGATGCGCTGCGAGAGCGCGAGCGCGACATAGGAGTTGAAGCGAAAGCCACACTGCGCCCCGGAGGCAAACTGCTTGGCCGGTGCGCGCAGCACCCGGCGTGCGGCGTAGGACAGCGCGATGCCCAGCAGCACCGCGGTGAGCGTTATCGACACCGCGGGCGCCGCCGAGCCGATGGTCAACGGGGTCCGCAGGATCGAATTGAACAGCAGCGCCGGGAACAGGACGAAATAGACCATCCGCTCCAGCCCGGACCAGAACGCGGTCTCCCATCCCGCCCAGCGCCGCAGCGCAAAGCCGAACGCGATCAGGGCGAGGGCGGGATAGAGGAGGGCGATGGTATTCATGGCGTCTGGATTCGGGCCCAAGTGTAGCCGAGCATGCTGCCTGAGCCGCGGATTTACCGCTATAGTTAGCCTGGACGTGCGCGATTGATGCCGAAGGGGCACCGACCACCGGTTGGACGGGCTGGCGCGGCCCGAGCGCCCGATCGTAACCAATATCGGAGAACCCAAGTGAAGCGAGTATTCACCGCGGCGATCGCCGCACTGCTGTTTGCCGCCGCCCCCGTTTACGCCGCTGAAATAGCCGGCGTCAAGTTCGACGACAGCGCCGCCCTGGGCGGCAAGACCCTGGTACTCAACGGCGTTGGCCTGCGCTCGATCCTGTTCTTCAAGGCCTATGTCGCTGGCCTGTACGTGCCCGAGAAGTCCAGTGCTCCGGCCGCGCTGTTCGCGCAGAAGGGGCCGCGCCGCATCTCGCTGAAGATGTTGATGGAGCTTTCATCCGAACGCATGACCAAGGCCTTCATCGAAGGCATCGAGAAGAATCACAGTGAAGCGCAACTGGCGGCGATGAAGCCGCAGATCGAGCAGCTGAGCGCGACGATGGCCGCGATCGGCACGGCGAATAAGGGCGATACGGTCGATCTCGATCTGGTCGATGGCGCGACCAGGATTTCGCTCAATGGGCAAGCCAAGGGCCAGCCGATCCCCGGCGACGACTTCTTTGTCGCGGTGATGCGCATCTACGTCGGTGAGCATCCGGCCGATCGCGATCTCAAAGAAGGGCTGCTGGGCGGTTGAGCAAGAAGATCGCGCCAGGCCGGCCGGCCGCGCGAGCCAGGACGGCGGTTGCGTCCAGCGCTCCGGTCGGCAGCGATGACACCAGCCACATCGAGCAATTCTGCGAGGCGCTGTGGCTCGAGGACGGACTCGCGCGCAACACGCTGCTCGCCTATCGTCGTGACCTGGGGGCAGCGGCGGCGTGGCTGCTCGAGCGGCGCGAGGTCGGGCTGGAGAGCGCCGAGACCGTCGATCTGCACGCCTATATTGCCGCGCGCCACGCGGCCTCGCGCGCCACCAGCGCCAACCGCCGGCTGACGGTGCTGCGGCGCTATTACCGGTTCCTGGTGCGCCAGAAAATGCGCGAGTCCGACCCGATGCTGCATGTGCGTTCGGCCCGCCAGCCGCAGCGCTTTCCCAAGACCCTGTCCGAGCGCCAGGTCGAGGCGCTGCTCGATGCGCCGGACACCGAGACCGAACTCGGGCTGCGCGATCGCGCCATGCTCGAGACGCTCTACGCCACCGGGTTGCGGGTCTCGGAACTGATCTCGATGCGCAGCGTCGAAGTCGGGCTGACCGAGGGCGTGGTGCGGGTGATCGGCAAGGGCAACAAGGAGCGGATCGTGCCGCTGGGCGAGGAAGCGCGCAGCTGGATCGCCAGTTACCTGGGCGGGGCCCGGGCAGCGCTGCTCGCGGGCCGCGCCAGCGACGCGTTGTTCGTCACTCGGCTGGGCAGGGCGATGTCGCGGCAGATGTTCTGGACGCTGGTCAAGCGCTACGCCCGCCTGGCGCAGATCGAGGCGCCGTTGTCGCCGCACACGCTGCGCCACGCATTCGCCACCCACCTGCTCAATCACGGCGCCGACCTGCGGGTGGTGCAGATGCTGTTGGGCCACGCCGACATCTCGACCACCCAGATCTACACTCATATCGCTGGCGCGCGCCTGAAGGCGCTGCACGCGCAGCACCATCCGAGGGGATGATGGCCAAGCGGGTATCGGAAACACCGGCAACACAGTTCCTGCGCCGCAGCGGCGTCGCTTTCGGTGAGCATGTTTACGACTGGATCGACCACGGCGGCACCGCCGAATCGGCGCGCCAGCTCGGAGTCGACGAGCACGCGGTCGTCAAGACCCTGGTCATGCAGGACGAAGCCGCCCGGCCGCTGGTGGTGCTGATGCACGGCGATCGCACGGTCTCGACCAAGAACCTGGCGCGCCAGACCGGGCGCAAGTCGATCGAGCCCTGCAGCCCGGAGGTGGCGCAGCGCCACAGCGGTTACCAGGTCGGCGGGACCTCGCCGTTTGCGACCCGCAAGGCGCTGCCGGTCTTTGTCGAAGCGGGGATCCTCGAATTGGCGACGGTTTACGTCAACGGCGGGCGCCGCGGCTACCTGGTGAGCATCGCGCCGCGACAATTCATCGACTTGCTCGGCGCGCAGCCGGTAAACTGCGCACTCGGGGATTGAGAGGAGAGAACCGGATGGAAGCGTTGTTCAGCCCGCTGGCGATCGTGCTCGCCTACCTGCTGGGTTCAGTATCGTTCGCGGTGCTGGTCAGCCGCGCCATGGGGCTGGCCGATCCCCGCACCTTCGGTTCTAAGAACCCCGGGGCAACCAACGTCCTGCGTTCCGGTAACAAGCTCGCCGCGGCACTGACCCTGGCGGGCGACGGCGCCAAGGGCTGGCTGGCGGTAGCCCTGGTCAGGCACTTCGGCGCGCGCTACGGCTTTGGCGCCGAGACCGTCGCGCTGGCCGGACTGGCGGTCTTCCTGGGACACCTCTATCCGCTGTTCCACGGTTTTGCCGGCGGCAAGGGGGTCGCAACGGCAGGCGGCGTGCTCTTCGGGATCAACCCGTGGCTAGGCCTGGCAACCGCGCTCACCTGGCTGATCATCGCCTACTTCTTCCGCTATTCGTCGCTGGCATCACTGGTCTCGGCGGCGTTCGCGCCGCTGTTCTACGTGTTCGTGTTCGGCGCTGACGTCATGGTGTTCACCATTGCAGCGATCAGCTTCCTGCTGCTCTATCGGCACTGGGACAACGTCGGACGGCTGATGGCTGGCAAGGAAAAGCACATCAGTGTCGGCAAGCACTGAGCGGCTGCGCATCGGCATCGACCTCGGCGGCACCAAGATCGAGATCGCGGCGCTGGCCGCCGACGGCAGCGAGCGGCTGCGCCGGCGGGTGGCCTCGCCAGTCGGCGACTACCCCGGCACGGTAGCCGCGATTGTCGGGCTGGTCGCGGCGGCCGAGAGTGAACTGGGTCAACGCTGCCCGGTCGGCATCGGCATCCCCGGCTCGGAGTCGCCCTCGAGCGGGCTGATCCGCAACGCCAACTCCACCTGTCTCAACGGCAACGCGCTGCGCCAGGACCTCGAACGCGCGCTCGGGCGTGCCGTGCGCATCGCCAATGACGCCAATTGCCTGGCGATGTCGGAGGCCTGCGATGGCGCCGGAGCTGGATTCGACACGGTGTTTGCGGTGATCCTCGGCACCGGGGTCGGCGGCGCTCTGGCGGTCGGCGGCCGGGTGCTGGCCGGCGCCAACGCGATCGCCGGCGAGTGGGGGCACAATCCGCTGCCCGCGCCCCGGGCCGACGAATTGCCCGGTCCGCGCTGCTACTGCGGCCGAGTCAACTGCATCGAGATCTGGCTGTCGGGCCCCGGCCTGGTTGCCGAGCACCTGCGCCGGGGCGGTTCGCAGCGCTCTGCCGAGGCCATCGTCGCTGCCGCGCGCGCCGGTGACCAGCACGCCCGCGAGAGCCAGGAACGCCATAGCGAGCGGCTGGCGCGCTCCCTGGCCGCGGTGATCAACATCTTCGATCCTGAGGTGATCGTGCTGGGCGGTGGTCTGTCGAACATCGCCGAGATCTATCGTGACGTGCCGCGCCACTGGGGTGCCCAGGTCTTCTCTGACCAGGTCGTCACCCGGTTGCTGCGCAGCCAGCACGGTGACTCTTCAGGGGTGCGCGGTGCTGCCCGGTTGTGGCCGCTGGGCGCGGCGGACGCGCTCGTCGGTCAGGACGGCGAGATCGTCTAGGACGCGGCGCTCGCGCCGAGCGCGGCCAGTTCGTCGAACGGCCAGCGGGGGCGAATGTCGAAGGAGCCCCCTCCGATTTGTGCCGGCGCGCCGGCGGCCAGGCGCAATGCCCCGACCAGCGCGATCATCGCCCCGTTGTCGGTGCACAACTCGAACTCCGGGAAGTGCAGCGCGAAACCGTCGCGCTCCTGGGCTAACGCCAGCCGCTCACGCAGCCGGCGGTTGGCGCTGACCCCGCCGGCCACCACCAGGCGGCGCACCCCGGTGCTGGCCACCGCCGCAACCGCTTTGGCTGAGAGCACCTCGGTGATCGCCTCCTGGACTTCCCAGGCGAGGTCGGCGCGCGCCGCGTCATCCGCGAGGCCGGCCCGGGCGAGCGTCATGACCGCTGTCTTGAGCCCGCTGAAGCTGAACTCGAGGTTGCCCGATTGCAGCATCGGCCGGGGCAGCGAATAGCGCCCCGGGCGTCCGAGCCCCGCCAATGCCGCGATTGCCGGTCCGCCCGGGTAGCCGAGTTCAAGCAGCTTGGCGCTCTTGTCGAAGGCCTCGCCCGCGGCGTCGTCGAGGGTTTCGCCAAGCAGCCGGTAGTGTCCGACTCCGGCAACTTCGAGCAGTTGGGTGTGTCCGCCCGAGACCAGCAGCGCCACAAACGGGAATTCGGGCGGGTCTCGCGAGAGCAGCGGCGAGAGCAGATGGCCTTCGAGGTGGTGCACGCCGATGGCCGGAATCTCGAGCGCCATGGCCAGCGCCGCCGCCGTGGCCGCGCCCACCAGCAGCGCCCCGGCCAGCCCCGGCCCCGCGGTGTAGGCGATCGCGTCGAGCGCTGCCAGTTCCAGGCCGGCCGTCGCAAGCACTTCCTCGGTGAGCGGCAGCACCCGCTGGATATGGTCGCGTGAAGCCAGTTCGGGGACCACGCCGCCGAAATGCTCGTGCATCGCAATCTGCGAGTGCAGCGCGTGCGCCAGCAGCCCGCGCTCGGTGTCGTAGAGCGCGATCCCGGTCTCGTCGCAGGAGGTTTCGATGCCAAGGACGATCATGGGGCGACAGTTTACCCGCCCCGGAGGCCGCCCCCGGCAGCTCGGCGAACCGCCCAAAGCGTTGTGTCGAGCATGAATCGCGGACGATCCCGGCCGGTTGACGGGCGGTGCAGTTTGCGGACTGCTTCCGGGCCTGCTAAAATCCTCGATTCTTCACAGGGGGTGATTTTTTTCATGCCGACCGTCCGACCAAAAGAGAACGAGCCATTTGACGTTGCGCTGCGTCGTTTCAAGCGCACGATCGAGAAAGCGGGCCTGATTACCGAGCTGCGCGCACGCGAGTTCTATGAGAAGCCGACGGCCGAGCGCAAGCGCAAGAAGGCGGCCGCCGTCAAGCGGCACTTCAAGCGTCTGCGCAGCCAGATGCTTCCGAAGAAGATGTACTGATCCGCAAGAAGCCCGCTGAAGCGGGCTTTTTGTTCTATGCCGCCGCTTCCCCGCCGAGAGCCAGTCAGGAATCGGCGACCGACGACCAGGGAGCCAGCGAGATGCTCAAGGATCGCATTACCGAAGACATGAAGGACGCGATGCGCGCCCGAGACGCGGCGCGCCTGTCGCCGATCAGGATGCTGCTGGCGGCCATCAAGCAGAAGGAAATCGACGATCGCATCGAACTCGACGACGCTCAGGTCGCCGCGGTGATAAACCGGCAGATCAAGCAGCGGCGCGATTCGATCGCCCAGTTCGAGCAGGCCGGTCGCCAAGACCTGGTCGCGATCGAGAGCGGCGAGCTGGAAGTGCTCTCGACCTACCTGCCCAAACAGGCTGAGACAGCCGAAATCGAAGCCGAGATCGACGCCGCCATCGCTGCCGGCGGCGCCAGCGGACCCCAGGACATGGGCAAGGTGATCGCCATTCTCAAGGCCAAGCTGACCGGCCGCGCCGACCTGTCGGCAATCTCGGCGCTGGTTCGGGCGCGGCTGTCGCACTAGCTGCTGCGCGGTGATCCCGCACGATTTCATCCAGGAACTGCTCGCCCGGCTCGATATTGTCGAGGTGGTTGGACGCGGGGTGGCCTTGCGCAAGGCGGGTGCCAACTATCAGGGCCTGTGCCCGTTTCACGCCGAAAAGACGCCCTCGTTCACGGTCAGTCCCACCAAGCAGTTTTACCACTGCTTCGGCTGTGGCGCGCACGGTTCGGCGATCGGCTTCGTGATGGAACAGTCGGGACTTTCGTACGTCGAGGCGATCGGCGAGCTTGCCGAGTCGGTCGGCCTGACGGTGCCCCAGGAAAGTCCGCGCGCGGGCCAGTCGCGCGCTGCGCCGGATCTGCTCGAGATTCTGGCGGCAGCCGAAAAGTTCTACCGCAGCCGGTTGCGCGACTCGGAACGCGCCATTGAATACCTGCGCGGTCGCGGGCTGACCGGCGAGACCGCGGCACGTTTCGGGATCGGCTACGCACCCGAGCAATGGCGTGGGCTGGAGGCCGCGGTGCCCGATTACGATTGCGTCGAACTGGTGACGTCGGGGCTGGTGATCGAAGGCGAGGCGGATAGCGAGGGCGGGCGCCGCAAGCGTTATGACCGGTTTCGTGACCGGGTGATGTTCCCGATTCGCAATCCGCGCGGCAAGACCATCGGTTTTGGGGGCAGGGTGCTGGGCTCGGGTGAACCCAAATACCTCAATTCTCCCGAGACCCCGGTATTTTCCAAGGGTCGCGAACTCTACGGCCTATTCGAGGGCCGTGACGAATTGCGGCGCTCCAACCTCGCGATCGTCGTCGAGGGTTACATGGACGTCGTGATGCTGGCCCAGCATGGCGTGGGCAATGCGGTCGCCACGCTCGGGACCGCCACTACGCCGGAACATGTCCGCAAGCTGCTGCGCCTCGTCGACCGGGTGGTATTTTCATTCGACGGCGACGCGGCCGGTCGCAAGGCGGCCTGGCGGGCGCTCGAGGCCAGCCTGCCGCAGGCATCCGACACCAAGGCCATCGAGTTCGTTTTCCTGCCCGAAGGGCACGATCCCGACAGTTTCGTGCGCGCCTTCGGCGCGGCCGGGATGGACACCGCGGTGGCAGCCGCGACGCCGCTCTCGGCACTGCTGATCGGCGAGTTGAGCGGCCAGGTCGACCTCGGCACGGCCGAGGGCCGGGCCCATCTCCAGGCGCTCGCCCGACCGTTGTTGAGCCAGTTGTCGGCGCCGGGCCTGCGCTTGCAGCTGATCCATCGGATCGCTGAACTGGCCCGGATCTCGGTGACGGAGTTCGAGCGTTACCTCGCCCAGGCCGGGGCCAGCGACCGTGGGGCTGGGGCGGGGCGCGACAGCGCGCGCCAGACACCGCACCCGACTGAATCAGGACGGAGTCCGGCGCGGGCCCATCAGCGTGGCCCCGCCGTTCCGGATCTCGAGCGCCGGGTGCGCTTGCTCTCGGCGTTGCAGACGCGGCTGGCCAAGGTCGTGGCCCCCGATGACCAGTGGCTGTCGCCGCCGCTGCTGCGCTGGATCGATGAACTTGGCAAGCTGCCCGATGGCGCCTCGCTGACCGTGGTCTGCGAGGCGATGCGCGCTCTCTGGCCAGACGAGGTGGCGATGATCGAGGGCGACGTTGCTCGGGACTGGGACGGCGTGTCGGGATTTGCGCCGGCCGAACTGGAGACAGAGTTTGACGGGGCGCTCGGCCAATTGCGCGATCGCGCAATTCGGGTCGCCATCGATGCGTTGGTGGAAAATGGCATGAAATCGGAGGCAGATCGCCAGCGTTACCAGGAATTGGTGGCGCTGAGGCGCCGGACTTGATAAACTTCAAGGTTGCCCCAAATATGTATGGTGCGCCGTCCGCTCATCCGCCGGGCTGGCTGGCCGGAACAATCCATTGACCGCACCGTTGCGGGCGGAAACTGAATAGAGGAACCTCCATGGCGACGACCAAGAAGGCACCCGTGATATCCGATTCGAAGAAACCCATGGCGAAAACTCAGGCGAAAGCCGCTGCGAAGGTTCCGGCGAAAGCCGTCGCCAAGTCCCCCGCGAAGGCCGCTGCCAAGGCTCCGGCCAAGGCTAAGGCTGCCGCCAAGGCTCCGGTCAAGGCTGCGGCGAAGGCCCCCGCCAAGGTTGCCGTGAAGGCCCCGGCGAAAGCAGCCAAGCCCGCGGCAAAAGCAGCGCAGGCCCCGGCGAAGGCAGCCAAGCCCGCGGCAAAAGCAGCTAAATCGCCGGCGAAGGCTTCAGCGAAAGTAGCCAAGGCCCCAGCGAAAACTGCGAAGGCCGCCCCCAAGGCCCCGGCGAAAGCCGTGAAGGCTCCAGTCAAGGCTGCAGCGAAGGCCCCGAAGGCTCCCGCAAGTACTGCTGCCAAGGCTCCTGAAAAGTCTGCCGCGAAGAAGAAATCAGCCGCGGCGAAAAGTGAAACGCCGGCAAACACCAAGGTCAGCGCGGCCGAGATCGACCAGCTCAGCAAGGCGGTCGACCTGGCCACGGCTGCCGACGCGGCTACTACCCGCAAAAAGAAGGCTAGCGGCGCCAAGCGCGGCCCGAAGAAGAAATCCAAGGGTTCGAAGGCGCGTGGTGCCGGCGACGACGGCGTCGATCTCGACGATGGCGGCGACGACACCATTGACTATGACGATTCCAGCAGTGATTCCGACGATGTCGAAGTCATTCCCGAAGTCCCGGTAGCCCCGGTCAAGACGCGCCGCGGCAGTCGTGCCAAGGAGAAGGCGCTGCTCAAGGAGTTCGGCGGCAAGCCGAACATGTCCGATGCCGAGCGCGATGTGACCCGCTCCAGCCTGCGCCAGCTGATCCGCCTGGGCAAGGAACGCGGTTTCCTGACCTTCGCGGAGATCAACGACCATCTGCCGCAGGAACTGGTCGATCTCGAATCGCTCGAATCGATCGTGGCCACGTTCGGCGACATGAACATCCGGGTCTACGAGCAGACGCCGGATGCCGAAACGCTGCTGATGAACGACAACCGTCCGGGTTCGGCAGATGACGATTCCGAGGAGGAAGCCGAAGCGGCCCTCTCGACGGTCGATTCCGAGTTCGGCCGCACCACCGACCCGGTGCGGATGTACATGCGTGAAATGGGCTCGGTGGAGTTGCTCACCCGCGAGGGCGAGATCGCGATCGCCAAGCGCATCGAGGATGGCCTCAAGCACATGGTCCAGGCAATCTCTGCCTGCCCGACCACGATCGCGGAAGTGCTGGCTGACGCCCAGAAGGTCGCCGACGGCGTATCGCGGATCGAGGAAGTGGTCGACGGCCTGATCGACCCGAATGAAGGCGGGGACCGGGTCTTCGGGGCAGCAGCCTCGGCCTCGGCCGCTGCCGCTGTCGTCGCCGCCGCGGCGGCCACCGCCGCTGGCGAGGAATCGGACGGCGACGAGGAGGCCGACCTGGCAGCCGCTGCTGCTGCTGCCCGGGTCGCCGAACTGCGCGCCGCTGCGCTGGAGAAATTCGCGCGCATCACGCACTCGTTCGAGCAGATGCGCCTGGCTTTCGAAAACGATGGCTACAAGTCGCGGAACTACATCAAGGCGCAACACGAAATCCAGGATGAACTGCTGACGATCCGCTTCACCGCCAAAGTGGTCGAGCGGCTCTGCGACACGCTGCGCAACCAGGTCGAAGAAGTGCGCACGATCGAGCGGGCAGTGCGCGACCTGTGCGTCCAGCGGGTGGGCATGAGCCACGAACACTTCATCAGCACGTTCCCGGGCCATGAGGCCGACCTGGCCTGGGCCCAGTTCGAACTCGATCGCAACCCGCCCTACCGCGAGGTGCTCGAGCGCAATGTTCCGGCGATCCAGGATTTCCAGCAGAAACTGATCGACCTTCAGGCGCGCGTGGTGTTGCCGCTGCCGGACCTGAAAGACATCTACAAGCGCATGGCGGCCGGCGAGGCCAAGGCCCGCAAGGCCAAGCGCGAAATGACCGAGGCCAACCTCCGGCTGGTTATCTCGATCGCCAAGAAGTACACCAATCGCGGCCTGCAGTTTCTCGACCTGATCCAGGAAGGCAATGTCGGCCTGATGAAGGCAGTCGACAAGTTCGAGTATCGGCGCGGCTACAAGTTCTCGACCTATGCCACTTGGTGGATTCGCCAGGCGATCACGCGTTCGATCGCCGATCAGGCGCGCACGATCCGCATCCCGGTGCACATGATCGAGACGATCAACAAGATGAATCGGGTTTCACGCCAGATCCTGCAGGAAACCGGGCTGGACCCGGACCCCGCGACCCTGGCCGAAAAGATGGAGATGCCCGAGGAGAAGATCCGCAAGATCCTCAAGATCGCCAAGGAACCGATCTCGATGGAGACGCCGATTGGCGACGACGACGATTCGCATCTGGGCGATTTTATCGAGGACCTGATGACGCTGGCTCCTGCCGAGGCAGCACTGCATGGTTCGATGCGCGACGTCGTCAAGGAAGTGCTCGATTCGCTGACGCCACGCGAGGCGAAGGTGCTGCGGATGCGCTTTGGCATCGAGATGAGCACCGATCACACGCTGGAAGAGGTCGGCAAGCAGTTTGACGTTACCCGCGAACGCATCCGGCAGATCGAGGCCAAGGCGCTGCGCAAGCTGCGCCACCCGAGCCGGGCCGACAAGATGAAGAGTTTTCTCGAGGGACAGTAGGGGTCTCCCGAAGGGCCCCTAGCTCATGATTGGTTAGAGCAGCGGACTCATAATCCGTTGGTGCGGGGTTCGACTCCCCGGGGGCCCACCAAAAGAATCAAGCACTTACAGCAGTTCTGGTCGGCCTCCACGTAGCGCACGTCGTAACCGTGCAGCGTGGCCCGGTAGGCGACGGCCTTGGCGACATGGCTCTTGCCGGTGCCGGGCTTGCCAATGATCAGCGCGTTGGCGCCCCCATCTTTAGTTTCCCGAGCGGGAAATATATAACCGAAACACGGCCTAACCACATACAACATTCCCGATCGGGAAATATCGCTTGCGCAGAGGTCAGTTGTGCTTGATAATTTCCCGAACGGGAAACTGAGCAAGCCATGACCGCCATACGATCACCTCACCAACTCGGCGATGCACTTCGCGCCGCTCGCAAGCGGCTCGGGCTGACACAGCCCCAGTTGGCCCTCGCGGCAGGGGTTGGAGTGCGCTTCATCGTCGACCTTGAAGCGGGCAAGCCCACCGTGCGACTGGAAAACGTGCTGCAGGTCATCGATGCCCTGGGTGGTGAGATCCAGTTGAGCGGATTGCCATCTGTCGCGGCCGACGATCAACGTGAAGGTGGCGACCATGGCGCATGAGCTGGAAGTCTGGCTTTTCGCCGATCGCGTCGGCACCCTGGCGCTGGTCGCTGCTCGACTGAATTTTCGCTACGCATCCGGTTGGCTGTCGCGTCCAGACGCCGTCGCCTTGTCCGCCTCGCTGCCCCTGCAAGCAGAGCCGTTTGACGATCACCAAGCCCGCCCCTTCTTTGCCGGTCTGCTGCCTGAGGGGCAGATGCGCCGCCTGATCGCGCAGCGGTTCCAGGTTTCCGACCAGAACGATTTTGCTCTGTTGGACTACATCGGTGGCGAATGCGCCGGGGCCGTGACGTTCCTTGAGCCGGGGCAGGCTTTTCCCGTGCCTACCCGCAACGATGACGTTCAATGGCTGAGCGACGAGGAAGTCGGTGCCATCCTGGACGAATTGCCGCGTCGCCCCATGCTGGCTGGCAGAGACGGCTTGCGGCTTTCATTGGCGGGTGCCCAGGACAAACTACCGGTGGTGTTCGATGGTGCCCGCATCGGGCTGCCCCTCAATGGCACGCCGAGCTCCCACATCCTGAAACCCGCTATCCACTCCGTAGAGGACAGCGTAACCAACGAGGGATTTTGCATGGCACTGGCTGAGGCCATGCAACTCAAGCCGGCAAGGTCAAAAGTTCACGTCGTCTTGGATCGCTCGTTCCTGCTCGTTGAGCGCTACGACCGACTTATCGATGCCCAGGGGCACCGACAACGCCTTCATCAGGAGGATTTCTGCCAGGCGCTTGGCGTGGTGCCCGAAATGAAATACCAAAATGAAGGTGGCCCCGATCTGGCCCGATGCTTCGATCTGGTGCGCCGTGTGACCCGCCCCAGCGCGCCGCAGATCCTGCGCTTGTTCGATTATGTGATCTTCAATGCCCTGATCGGCAATCATGATGCGCACGCCAAGAATTTCTCTCTGCTGTACTCAGGCAAGGCCCCCGTTCTGGCGCCGTTCTACGACACGCTCTCGACGGCGGTGTATCCAACACTGACGCCGAAGATGGCGATGAAAATTGGCAGCAAGTACAAGTTCAGCGAAGTCCAGGCGCGGCACTGGGAGCAGTTCGCAGGCGGCGTGGGCCTCGCCAAGGCACAGGCTAAAAGGCGCATTCTGGAGTTGGCAAAGTCGCTGCCAGCCACCGCGCGCAAACTCCAATCCGCCCACGGACCAGGCTTTGGCGAAAATGCGGTGGTTGAACGGATCACTGCCTTGATCGAACAGCGCTGCGCCCTGACGATTCGACGGCTCTCCGACCCCACTGCCTAAATGACGTGGCCGCCATGACGTGGCCGCCGAACCAGGTGCCTGGCTCCCCTGACATCTGCGACAAAGCGGCACGGACGAGCAACAAGCCCAGGGCGAAGGCACGAGACTGATCAAGGCCGCAACGCGGCCCTATACAGATCAATGCGCTTGCGAATCATTCGCGTTTATGGTTTAATGCCGCCACTTCTCGACCTAACCATTAATGGAGTGCAACATGCGTAAGTCCCTCGCGGCCGTCGTGGCCGTGATCTCGGTCGCCACGAGCGTCTCTGCCGCCGAAGTGGTGGTTTATTCCGCCCGCAACGAGCAACTCATCAAGCCCTTGTTCGAGGCCTACACCAAGGAGACCGGCGTAGAGGTGAAATTTGTCACCGACAAGGAAGGCCCGCTCATGGCCAGACTGAAGGCCGAAGGCAAGAACACCCCCGCCGACGTGTTCCTGACCGTGGATGCCGGCAACCTGTGGCAGGCCAGCGCGGAGGGCCTGCTGCGCCCGATCGACTCGAAGGTCCTGGCCGCCAATATCCCCGCCCACCTGAAAGATCCTGGTAAGGAGTGGTTCGGCCTGTCGGTGCGCGCCCGCACCTTGGTCTACAACCCCACCAAGGTGGCCCCGGGTGAACTCACCACTTACGAAGACCTGGCCACCCCGAAATGGAAGAACCGCCTCTGCCTGCGCACCTCCAAGAAGGTCTACAACCAGTCCCTGGTGGCCATGCTGATCTGGGAACACGGCGAGGAACAAACCGAGAAGCTGGTGCGGGGTTGGGTGGCGAACCTGGCTACCGAGCCCTTTCCGGATGACACCAAGGCCATGGAGGCCGTGGCCGCCGGCCTGTGCGACGTGACCCTGGTCAATACCTATTACTTTGGTCGCCTCATGGCCAAGAAGCCCAATCTGCCCCTCGCCATTTTCTGGCCCAACCAGAACCTGAAGAACAAGGCCGCAGGGGTCCATGTCAACGTCTCGGGGGCGGGGGTCACCAAATACGCCAAGCACCCCAATGAGGCCAGGCAGCTATTGGAGTGGCTGTCCTCAGAAAAGGCCCAGAACCTCTACGCCGACGTGAATTTGGAATACCCTGCCAATCCCGCCATCAAATCGGTTGCGGTGGTCTCCGATTGGGGCAAGTTCCAGCAAAACCTGATCAACGTGGCGGAAGCTGGCAAGTTGCAGGCCAAGGCGGTGATGCTGATGGACCGGGCCGGTTACAAGTAAACTCACCATCGTTCACGACCCGGCGGCTGCGCCAGGCAAGGCGCAGCCGCCCACCAACATGCCCCATCGCAAACCGACTTCCGCACCCGTCCAGGGCGCCGTGCCGTTGTTGCATCGTGTCACAGGCCTGATCCCCTGGCTGGTTGCACTGCCCATCGTCCTCATCACCGCCATTCCGGTGCTGGTGGTGCTCTCGTCCCTGGCAGACCAGAACCAGGAAATCTGGAACCACCTGTGGCAATACGTCTTGCCGGAAGTGCTGTCGAACACCTTCTGGCTGGTGCTGGGGGTGGGCCTGGGCGTGACGCTCTCGGGTGTTTCGCTGGCCTGGCTCACGGCCGCCTGCGACTACCCGGGGCGCAAGTTCTTCACCTGGGCACTGCTATTGCCCCTGGCCCTGCCGGCCTACGTCACCGCCTTCGTCTGGCTGGGTTTGTTCGACTTCACTGGCCCACTGGCAACCTGGTTGCGGGACGATTTCGGCATCATGCAGTTGCCCTCCATCCGTTCCCGGGGGGCAATCATCGTGGTCATGACGCTGGCCCTCTACCCCTACGTCTACCTCACCGCTCGGGCCGCCTTCCAGAGCCAGGGTCGGCGCCTGATGGAGGCGGCTCAATCCCTGGGGCTGTCGCGCTGGCAGGCCTTCTGGCGGGCGGCCTTGCCCATGGCGCGGCCGGGCATCATGGCCGGACTGTTGTTGGCCGTCATGGAGACCCTGGCGGACTTCGGTACCGTGGCCGTGTTCAACTACAACACCTTCACCACCGCCATCTACCAAACCTGGTTCTCGCTTTTCAACCTCTCCGCGGCCTCCCAGCTGGCGTCCATCCTGATCTTCTTCGTGTTCGTAGCGGCCCTTTTGGAATACCAGGCGCGCGCCAATCACAACTATGCCGCCGCCACCAGCTCGTCAGCCAACCCCAGCCGCACGGTTCTTACGGGCTGGTATAGCGCCCTTGCGCTGGCGTGGTCGGCGCTGGTGTTCGGCCTGGCCTTTGCCCTGCCGGTCTGGCAGATTGGGGCCTGGGCCAGCGGCGTCTGGGCCCAGGACTTTGACGAGCGCTACGTGGACTATGTCTGGCACTCCCTACTGCTGGCCGCCCTCGGGGCGCTGCTGGTGGGTGCCCTGGCCCTCACTCTGGGCTACGTTCAGCGCGTCCATCCCACTGGCGCCATGCGCATCACCGCCCGCCTGGCCACTCTGGGGTATGCGCTGCCCGGCGCCGTGCTGGCGGTGGGCGTCTTCATCCCCGTGGCGTGGCTCGACAACCAGTTCATCGACCGTCTCGGTCTGGACGCTCAGGTGCTGGGCGGGACCCTGGCAGTGATGCTGCTGGCCTACTGCGCCCGCTTCCTGGCGGTGAGTTTCGGGCCGATGGAATCGGGCCTGGCGCGCATTTCCAGCTCGGTGGACGAGGCCGCGCAATCCTTGGGGGTGGTCGGTTTGCGCCGCCTGGGACGCATCCACCTGCCCATGCTGCGGGTGTCCGTGCTGACTGCCGCAGCTCTCACCTTCGTGGACATCATGAAGGAGCTGCCCATCACCCTGATGACCCGCCCATTCGGCTGGGACACCCTGGCGGTGCGGGTGTTCGAGATGACCTCGGAAGGCGAATGGGAACGCGCCGCCCTGCCTGCCGCCGCCATCGCCATCGTGGGGCTGCTGCCCGTGGTCTTTCTCATCAGGAATACCGAACATGCTCACGCTTGAACATGTCGCGCAGGCCTACGGCAGAAAACAGGTGCTCAACAACCTCGCCTTCCACCTCGAACCCGGCGAAATCGGTTGCCTGCTGGGCCCCTCCGGATGCGGCAAGACCACGGCCCTGCGCTTCATAGCCGGCTTCGAGACCCTGCAATCCGGCCGCATCCTGCTGGGAGGCGAGGAGGTTGCCGCGCCCTCCCGTGCCTTGCCGCCGGAACAGCGCCGCTTGGGTCTGGTGTTCCAGGACTACGCCCTGTTTCCCCACCTGACGGTGGTGGCCAACATCGGCTTTGGCCTGGGCAGGTTGTCACGAACCGAGCGGGCCCACCGGGTGGGCGAGATGTTGCGTCTGGTGGGACTCACGCCCGAAGCGCGCCGGTACCCGCATCAGCTTTCCGGCGGCCAGCAGCAACGTGTCGCCCTGGCCCGCGCCCTGGCGCCCAAGCCGCGCCTGCTGCTGCTCGACGAACCGTTTTCCAATCTCGACGTGGAACTGCGCGAGAAACTGTCCCTCGAGGTGCGCGACATCCTCAAGCACGAGGGCATCACCGCCCTCTTGGTCACCCACGACCAGCACGAGGCCTTCGCCATCGCCGACCAGGTGGGGGTCATGAACGATGGCGTGATCCAGCAATGGGGTACGCCCTACGCCCTCTACCACCAACCCGCCAACCGCTTCGTCGCCGACTTCATCGGCCAGGGGGTGCTGATGCCTGGTACGGTCATGTCAACCCACGAGGTCAAGATCGAGCTGGGCCTGCTGGCACGCGTGAAACCGGCGCACGACCAAGACATCGGCTTGCTGAGCTTCGGCCTGGGGGCTCAGGTGGAGGTGCTGATTCGACCGGACGACATCATCCACGACGACGCCAGCCCCCTCCTGGCGAAGGTGGAGCGCCGGGCCTTCCGGGGGGCGGAGTACCTCTACGCCCTGCGTCTGCCTAGCGGTGCCCGGGTGTTCACGTTGGTACCTTCCCACCACGACCACGCGATCGGCGAAAAGATCGGTATCAGATTGGACGTGGACCACCTCGTGGTGTTCCCAAAGCCGGCCTGAATCTACCCGGGGAAGAGGTCCCTCGTGCAACACCGGTTGCCACTCCAAAGCGACGCCCAGCGGGTCTGGTGGCTGGCCTCCCTTATAATCTGTTGGTGCGGGGTTCGCCTCCCTTGGGGGCCCGGTAAAGCAACGCGGTTTCGGCCGTTACGCAACGGCTCGTGACAGATTCGATTGCATTGGTGTCCTGAGGGCGCACAATGCGACCCTCGGCAAGTCTTATCGCCGATAATTTCAATAGAGGACGATTTCACAATTTGAGTACTTTTTCAGACTTTGGGCTGGCAGAACCAGTCCTGCGTGCCGTCTCGGAACTGGGCTATGTAGAGCCCACGCCGATTCAGGAGCAGGCAATCCCGGTAGTGATGACGGGTCGTGACGTGATGGGAGCGGCCCAGACCGGCACCGGCAAGACCGCAGGTTTTGCGCTGCCGATCCTGCAGCGCCTGCTGCCGGCAGCCAACAACAGCGCCTCGCCGGCGCGCCACCCGGTCCGTGCCCTCGTTCTTGCGCCCACCCGCGAACTGGCCGACCAGATCTTCGTCAACTTCCGCGACTACGCAAAGTACACCGGGCTGCGGGTTGCCGTGGTCTACGGTGGGGTTGACATCAATCCCCAGTACGCCGCCTTGCGCAAGGGCTGTGAGGTGCTGATCGCGACTCCGGGGCGACTGCTCGATCACGTCGGCCAGAAGACCGTCAATCTCTCGCAGGCCGAAATCCTGGTGCTCGACGAGGCCGACCGGATGCTCGACA
>JAGXFG010000105.1 GCA_024637395.1 Burkholderiaceae bacterium
CGGCAGCGTCAGATGTGTATAAGAGACAGTTACTGACCTGGTAGCCGCCGAACAGCTCCAGGCCGAAATAGTCGCCGCGCGCAGCGCGCGCGGCGAGCGTCCGATCGGCTACAAGATTGGCTTCACCAACCGCACGATCTGGCCGCTCTACGGGGTCTATGAACCCATCTGGGGCCCGATCTACGACACCACGGTGGAGCTCCTCGATGGCATCGAAGCCGAACTCGACGCGTCCCATTTCATCCTGCCCCGACTCGAGCCCGAGATCGTATTCGGGCTGCGCACCGCGCCGGCGTCGGCCGAGCTGAACGAGCTGGCAGCCACAATCGAATGGATCGCACACGGCTTTGAGGTCGTCCAGAGCCCGTTCGATGGCTGGCGCTTCACCGCCGCCGAGTCCTTCGCTGCCCAGTCGCTGCACGGAGCGCTGCTGGTCGGGCCGCGGGTTCCGATCGGGCAGATTGCCGACAGCCCGGAACAGCTGGTCGGCCTGCTGTCCCGCTTCTCCATCGAGCTCTCGCAGGGCGGCCAGCTGGTCGCCCGTGGCCGGGGCAGCGACGTGCTGGACAGCCCGTTGCACGCCCTCAGCCATCTCGTCCGCCAGCTCGCCAGCCGCGGGCTGGCGCTGAACCCCGGCGACATCGTGACCACCGGCGCGCTAACCGACGCCCAGCCGCTGAGCCCGGGCCAACAATGGCATACCCGCCTCGAAGGACTGGGGCTGGCGGGGCTCAACCTGCGGGTGGTGGGCTAGATGGCGTCGCTGCCTCGCCTTACTCCGGCCGAGATCGGCGCCGCCGGACGCCGCATCGCACCCTATATCCGGAAAACCCCGGTCATCGCGGTCGACTGCGCGGGAACCACGGCCGACCTCAAGCTCGAATTCCTGCAGGTCAGCGGCACCTTCAAGGCCCGCGGCGCCTTCAACCGCCTGCTGGCCGCCAGAGAACAGGGCGGGTCACTGCCAACGGCGGGGATCGTCGCCGCGTCGGGCGGCAACCACGGGATCGCAGTGGCCCACGCGGCGCGCGCACTGGGCGTCAGCGCCACCATCTTCGTGCCCGAGACCGCGCCTGAAGCCAAGGTGGCCAAGCTGCGCGCGCTGGGCGCGGTGGTCCATGCCATCGGCGCGCAGTACGCCGAGGCCTACGCCGCCAGCGAGGAATTCGCCATCCGCACCAAGGCCTTGCGCTCGCACGCCTACGACCAGTTCGAGACCCTGGCGGGCGCCGGCACCGTGGCCCTCGAGTGGGTCGAACAGTCGCCCAATCTCGACACCGTGCTGGTGGCGGTGGGGGGCGGCGGACTGATCGGCGGGATCGCAGCGTTCTACCGCAGCACCGTGCGCGTCGTGGCCGTCGAATCGGAGGGCTGCCCGACGCTCAACCGGGCACTGGTCGCGGGCCGCCCGGTGGACATCGAGGTCGGCGGCCTGGCGGCAGATTCGCTCGGCGCCCGCCGCGTCGGTTCGTGGATGTTTCCGATCGCGCAAGCGCACGTCGCCCAGTCAGTCCTGGTGAGCGACACGGCGATTGCCGCGGCCCAACGCTGGGCATGGTCGTCGTTGCGCATCGCCAGCGAGCCCGGTGGGGCGGCCGCGCTCGCGGCGCTGCTTTCGGGAGCATACGTGCCGGCTGACGGAGAGCGCGTTGGCGTGCTAATGTGCGGCGCCAACGTCGATCCAGCCACCTTGTCGAAATCTGCAGAAGGGTCTCCAGAGTCATGAGCGCAGCAGCATCGGATCCATTCTTTCAGCCGTCATATGTAGTTTCGCGCGAGCGCCTGCTGGCCACCGGGCAAGGTCTGGCGTCACGCCTCGGGCTCACGGTCGATTCGCGCGCGCTGGCCGAGCGCGGCCCGGCGGGCGAAACCCTGGCGCTGGACTTCATGATCTTCGGCGCCCGTCGTCCGCGTCACGCGCTGGTCATCTCGAGCGGCACCCATGGCGTCGAGGGCTACACCGGGAGCGCGGTGCAACACTACCTGGCCAGCCGCATCCTGCCGCGGCTCGAGCTCGGCCCCGACACGGCGATCATCCTGCAACACGCCAACAATCCCTACGGTTTTGCCTTCAGCCGCCGGGTCAACGAGGGCAACGTCGACTACAACCGTAACTTCCTCGAGCGCTTCGACCCCCAGAAGGTGTCGGCGGACTATGAACTGCTCTACGACATTCTCAACCCGCCCGACCTCGATCCGGCGCGTGAAACCAGCCGCTGGGAAGAGGCGCAGCGTTTCATCGATCGCACCAGCCTGCGTCATTTCCAGCAAGTGGCGGTCGAGGGGCAATACAAGTATCCCCAGGGCATGCAGTTCGGTGGCCACGCCCCTCAGGCCGGCACCAGGCACCTGCTGGCGCTGGTGGCCGAACACCTGTCCCAGGCCAGCACCGTCATCTGGCTCGACTTCCACACCGGGCTGGGCGACTTTGGTGCCTGTGAACTGATTACCGGAGCCGCTGCTGGCAGCGAGTCGCACCGCTTCTCCCAGGAAGTGTGGAGCGGCGCAGTCAAATCGGCGTCATCGGGCGAATCGGTCTCGACCCCGCTCAACGGGCTGCTCGACCGTGGCGTCGAGGCGGCGCTGCCCGCACAATGCCGGCTGGCCTTCGCCTATCCCGAGTTCGGCACCTACCCGATGGAACGGGTGGTGCGGGCGATCCGCGCCGACAACTGGCTGCACGCCCATGGCGTTCCCGGTGATGCCACCGGCAAGGCGGTCAGCGCCGAACTGCTCGAGGCGCTGCGCCCCGACAATCCGCGCTGGCGCCGGATGATCATCGATAAAGGCGCCCAGCTCGTCGACCAGGCGCTCGCCCATCTGCCCGGGGTCAGCAGGCAGGGCGCTCCCGGGCCCTCGTCGGCCTAGCAACTGGCGGGGACCAAGATTGCGCTTGCCGACAGCCGGCCGTTCCCAACCACCGCATGGCTGGCACGGATTTGCGCGCGAGCGTGCGATCTGCGGTAGATTATCGTCATGGATGAACTAAGCCCTGCCCAGCGCACCGCTTCCACCGCACGAATCATGGTGACGTTCGGCGCGATTTTTATCGCCGAGGCGCTGTGGCGCGGCTCCGCTGCCCGCACCATCATCGCCGCCGCGCTGCTGGGTGCAGGCGGTTGGCTGCTCTCGCTGGCCAAACGCACCGGCTCGTAGCGCGGATGCGCGACTTCGAGTCGCTGGGCGTCGATCGCCACCCGATCGACGAGGAACTCTGTGATGCCGGAACGCTAGGGCCGGAATTCGCCCACCTCGCGCGCGTCTATTGCGCGAGTCCGCGGGCACTAGTGTTTCGCAATCCTTCGTCGGACTGGCGGCTGTTCGCGGTACTGCTCCCGCTGGGGTCTCGGCTGTCGCTGATGGCGAACCCGATCTTTGCCCAGTTGACGCGCTCCTGGGGCATGAACGTGCGCTTCATCGGCGTCGATCGCGACCATCTGATCCACGACTTCCGCGCCCTACTGACCGACCGCACGCTCGCACTGCTGGTCGACTGGCTGGCCGGCATCGAACAGCGCCCCTCCAAACGCCCGGCGGATGGCGACGATGGACTCGATGTCTTGTTCGCCGCGCTGGCAGGCGAAATGCTCACCATCCTCGAGCACTCGCCCGCCGCCCGCACGCGCCACCTCGAACTGCGCCATCGGCTCGAGAGCGAGGTTCCGGGAACGTTGTTCGAGCGCTCGACACGCTTTCCCGATTTCCTCCATGGCCTGCGCCGGGCGCTGCGCGACGGGATAATCGACGTCGCTTTCTATTCCCGCGCGCTGCGCTCGATCGACCTGCGCGAAGCGGCCTTCGAGCAGCGGATGGCGGCGATCATCGAGACCTGCCTCGATCCGGTCACCCTCACCAGGCTCGAGCGCTGCGGCGCCGGTCAACACCTCGGCTGCTACAACTGGTTGTGCATCGCCCCGCGACACGCGAGCGCGCGAGCTCATGTGCTGGCCGCGCTGCCGGCGCTGGCCAGCTTCTTTGCCGACGCACTGCTGTCATTCGACCGCCCGCCCGCCCGCGACGAACAGGACCCGACTGAGGGGCTGCGCGCGGCCGCGGAGCTCAGCCACGACCGCGCCAGCCCTGAACGCCGCATGGCGCCAGGCCTTGACCTGCCGCGGCTGGTTGCGGGCGGTGACACCGCCCACGGCCAGCACTGGGCCATGGTGCTGCGCCAGGCGGTCGACGCTGGCCAGGATCGCTACGTTATCGAGGCGATCGCCGAGCGCTTCGCGGTAGAGCCCAACGTGATCCGGCGCCTGTGGCATGAGCGCCCCGCCGGCATGGGGCAGCCGCCATCGTGGCAGATCGCCCCGATCCTCCACGTGCTGGCCGCGACCGACTCGGCCGACTGGCCAGCCAACGAACGGCAATGGCGCGAGCTGCTGGCGGGCGCGGTGCCGGCCGAAGCGGCGTAACCGGTCGCTGCGCCAACCACGACCCCGGGACTCAGGAGCAGCAAACCATGCGGATGGACGACCAGGAAGAGAGCTCGAATGTCGAGGATGTGCGCGGCTCGAGCGGACGCGGCGGCGGCTTTCGGCTCGGACGCCGGCCCATCGGCCTGGGCGCAGTGGCGGTCGCCCTGGTCGCCGGCTGGATCTTTGGCATCAACCCGTTGACGGTACTGGGCTTGCTCGGCGGCGATGACGCCACGCCCTACGCGTCGGCTCCGGACACGCCGCCACCGGAAGACGATCCTCAGGCCCGCTTCGTCTCCCAGGTGTTGCGCAGCACCGAAGTCGTCTGGTCCGACGCATTCCACGAGTCGGGCATGGACTACCAGAATCCGCGGCTTCGGCTGTTCCGGGGCAACTATCCGACCGCTTGCGGTGAGGGCGACGCGGCGATGGGTCCGTTCTACTGCCCGGCGGATCGCATCGTGTACCTCGACCTGGGATTCTTCGATACGATGAGCTCGCGCCTGGGCGCGCCTGGCCAGTTCGCCCAGGCCTATGTGATCGCGCACGAGGTTGGGCACCACGTCCAGAATCTGCTCGGCATCAACGATAAGGTCGGTGCGGCGCGCCAGCGCGCCTCCGCGACCCAGGCCAATGCGCTGAGCGTGCGCGTCGAACTGCAGGCCGATTGTTTCGCCGGAGTCTGGGCCAAGCGCTCACAGGCCGAGCAGGGCTGGCGCCTGGAGCAGGGCGACATTGAGACCGCGCTCAACGCTGCCGCGCAGATCGGTGACGACACCCTGCAGCGCAAGTCGCGCGGGCAGGTCGTGCCCGAGAGCTTCACGCACGGCACGAGCGCGCAACGCGTCGGCTGGTTCAAGCGCGGCTTCGAGTCCGGCAACGCGGACCAGTGCAACACCTTCAAGGCCGGGTAGTCGCGATCGACCCAGCCCTCGGGCGGCGCTCAGCTCGTGACCGGTTCGCCCGAGCCCTGCAACAGGCGGTCATGGACCACGCCGCGCAACTCGATTGCCGCCGGCCAGTCGTCGCCCTTGGGCACGATGGCCTCCGAGACGGTAACGGTCACCGCGGCTCGACGCGGGAACCACTCCCCATCGCGCAACACCCAGCGGGTGCCGCGCAGCGCTACCGACACGACCGGCGTCGAGGTCCGGGCTGCCAGCACGAAGGCTCCCATCCGAAATGGCAGCAGGCCGGTACTGCGCCTGAACGTCCCCTCCGGGAACAGCGTCAGCGAGTCCCCCGAGCGCAAGCGTTCCTCGAGCCGCCGGGTGTCCTCGATCCCCTGGGCCGTGTCGAAACGCTCGACGAACGAAGTACCCATCCGGCGCAGCACGGTTCCGAGCAGGAACACCGCTGACAGTTCCTGCTTGGCGACGAACGAATAGTGGGCCGGCAGGACTGCGCCCAGCACCAGCCAGTCGACGTAGCTGGCGTGGTTGGCGGCGACGATTCGCGCCCCGGAACCAGCCAGGTGCTCGCGGCCCAATACGGTTACCGGCAGGCCCGATAACCACAGCGCCGATTTAACGATGACGCGCGCCAGAGCGCGGCGCAAGCGCATTCCGGGCACGGTCAGGATCACTAAGCTGCCGATGACGGCCACCAGGGAAAACAGCGTCCAGACCCATCCCGCCCACAACCAGGCGGCGCCGCCGCTCAGCGCTCTCACCACCTGGCGACCGGCCCCGCGCACCGCGAGCCGCAGCAACTGCATCCAGGGCGCTCGGACGCCCTGGCCGAGCCGGCCGGTTTCGTAGAGTTCGCGACAGGCCGAACGGCGGATCTTGCCGCTCGAGGTCTTGAGCACGCTGCGCGGCGGCGCCAACACGATTTCGTCGGCCGGCGTGCCCAGCAGCTCGACTGACAGCGCGCTGATCAGCGCGCTGATCCGGGCGCGCTCATCGCTCGCCGAAACATCGGTCTCGGCAAGCACTACCAGGCGTTCGGTGCCGGTGTTTTCGTCGGCCATCGGGAAGACGCACACACCGCCCTTGCGCACCCCCGGGACCCGGCTGACCGAGTCCTCAAGTTCCTGCGGGTGAATGTTGTGACCGCCACGAATGATGATGTCCTTGGCCCGCCCGGTCAGGAACAACTCTCCGTCGGCGAGAAACCCCAGGTCGCCGGTATTTAGCCAGTCGCCATCGCAAAGCTGCGCCGAGAGTTCCGGACGCCGGTAGTACCCCGAGGTCGACGATGGCCCGCGGAACTGGATGCGACCCTGATGACGCTCGGGCAACTCGCGCCCGGCGGCGTCGACTGCGCGAATCTCGTGACCCGGCAACGGCAACCCACAGCCCACGATCGCGAGCGGCTTGGGATCAGCGGGTGTGGCCGGCACCGCCCGCTCGTTGACCCGCATCTGGGTGCGATCGACGAATTCGATCCGCGGCCCCCGCCCGCGCGGCGGGAACGCCAGGCCGACCGATGATTCGGCCAGCCCGTAGACCGGCGTGATTGCCTCGCGGCGCAGGCCGCTGCTGGCGAAACGCTCGGCAAAGCGATTGATGGTCGCCGGCATCACCGCCTCGGCGCCATTGAACGCCATCCGCAGGCAGCTCAGGTCGAGGCCCTCGAGTTCACGCTCGTCGACCTTGCTGAGGCAGAACTCGTAGGCGAAGTTGGGGGCCGCGGTAAGCGTGCCGCGGTGCCGGTGGATGGCGCGCAACCAGCGCGAGGGCCGCGCCAGAAAGGCCAGCGGTGACATCAGCACCAGGGTGAAGCCCATGTACAGCGAGCCCATCACCGCGCCGATCAGGCCCATGTCGTGGTACAGCGGCAACCAGGAAACGAACACGTCGTTGGCGTTGACCCCGGTGGCCTCGCGCATCGACGCCAGGTTGACCAGCAGGTTGCGGTGGGTCAGCACGACGCCCTTGGGTTCGCCGGTGCTCCCCGAGGTGTATTGCAGGAACGCCAGGTCCTCGGCCGCACGCTTGCCGCGAACGTCGCCGCCGCCGCGGTGCGACGACGAGAGTTCGGCGACGGTTTCGATCGCCAGACTGGACAGGCCCTGCAGGCGCAGCAACCCGGCCACCTTGCGGGCGCGTTCGAAGGTGATCAGCACCGCCGACTGGGAGTTGGCGATGATCCCCGCGATCCGGCGCAGATGGTCCTCGAGTTGCGACGGTCGGGCCGGCGGGTAGACCGGCACCGGCACACCGCCCGCGTACATGATGCCGTAGAAGGACGCGAGGAAATCGCGCCCGGTGGGGAGCATGATCGCGACCCGGTCGCCCGGCTCGACACCACGGGCGCGCAAACCTCCGGCTACCGCAATGGCATCGGCGAGCAGGGCGGAGTACGTGATCGGCTCCGGGTCGGGGCCCTCGCCGTAGAGATAGACGTAGATCCGGTCGGGGTGCACCGCGACGTGCCATTCCAGCACCTCGATGATCGTCTGCGCGTCGTCGGGATCGGCGGCGAGACTCGCCGCGTCGAGTTCCGCCGCCGGCGTGAAGTCCGCCGCGGCGACGCCTCCGTCGAGCTTCTCGAGAAATCCCAGGAGATCGTTGACCGTTTCGGCCTCGGCGATCGCCGCCTCATTGACCCGCACTCCGAGCTGGCGCTCGAGACGCCCGAACAGTTCCACCCGGGCCAGGCTGTCGAGGCCGAAGTCGCGTTCGAGCGAGCCTTCAAGCCCGGCACGCGCCGGTGTGCCAAGACTGCGGTGCAGTTCCGCGGCTACTTCGCGGACCACGGCGAGCACACGCTCGGGTAGCCGCGCTTGCCCCTGGTCTTCGGGCAACTTTTCGTCGGTAACGGGCGGTCGATCAGACTGGGACATGGATTTGGAATCTGCCCATAACGCAGGCCATGCAGGTGTCCCGCCGCGCAGCAGTCAGCGGCGGGTTTGTTTCTGCAAGCGCTACGCGCTCTCTGCCATAAGCTTGCGCAATCCTTCGTCAACCTCCCTGCGTCCTCCCAGCGCCGCCCGTTCCAGCGCCTTCGAGACGGTGGGGGGCGCCCAGCCACCGGTGATGCGTAACACCGGCCCGTCCAGATGGTCGAAGTAGCGACGCTGGACTTCGTCGGCGATCAAGGCGCCGATGCTGGTGCCACGGGTCGATTGCTCGACGATGGCCACTTTGTTGGTTTTGCGGATCGACGCGCCGATCGTGTCCCAATCGAGATCCCTGATGGAAATCGTACGCAGATCGATCACATCGGCAGAGACGCCCATATCGCGGGCGGCGTCGACGCAGACGTCGATCATGCTCATCGTCGTCAGCATGGTCACCTGACTGCCATCCGCCACCTTGCGCGCCTTGCCCAGGGGAACGTGGTAGTCCAGGGATGTCGGCACCATCGCCACCTTGCTGTGTAAGGACTGATGCTCGACCACCAGCACCGGGTCATTGCAGGTGAGCGCCGAATTCATCAGACCCACGTAGTCAAAGGCATTCGACGGCACCACGATGCGCCATCCGGGGAACAGGGCGAATACGCCAGACGGGTCCATCGAATGCTGGGAGCCGTAGCCTTCGGTACCAGGCACGCGACAGCGCAACACCACCGGGACGTCGTGCGAGCCGCCGAAGAGGTGGCGCATCTTGCCGATCTGGTTCAACAGCTGATCAGCAGCGACCAGCACGAAGTCGGAATACATCAGCTCGATCACCGGCCGCAAGCCCATCGTCGCCATACCTCCCGCCAGCCCGCAAAAGCCGTTTTCGGAGATCGGCATATTCACGACGCGGCCGGGAAACAAGTCGACGAGCCCCTTCGTCGCTCCAACCGTGCCGCCGCGCATGTTGGCGACATCTTCGCCGATGATGTAAATGCGCTCGTCCTGCGCCATGCGCCGGCCCATCACGGCCGGCATGGCATCGATCAGGCGCATCTCCGTCATCTCTTCCGGCTTGAAATCCTCGGGCTCGGCGAAGCGCGTGCCCTGGAACTCGGACAAGTCGCCGGTCAGCCCGTCGTCGACGGTAGCGGCCTCCGGCCACAGGGACTCCCTGATCTTCATCGTGCTGCCCGAACCTTCGGTGCAATGCGCGACCGCTTCGTCGATCGCCTCGTTCACGATGGCATCAATGGTACTGATATCGGTCTTGCTGAGGATGCCGCGGGACTCAAGCTGCGCACGCAGGCAATCAAGCGGATCGCGCTTTCGCCACTCCTCCTCCTCCTCCTTGCTGCGATAACCGTAGGCGCTGCCCGGATACGGACCGCTTTGATGAAAGTAACGATAGACGTCGGCGCAAATAAGCACCGGCCCACGCTGCTTCTCGATCTGCTCTACGGCCCATCGGGTTGCCAGATTGACTGCCAGCGGATCCATGCCGTCAACGCTGATCGCGGGAATACCCTGCGCCTGGGCGCGGGTCATCAACTCCTGCTCGCGAGTCGACTGCGCAATCGTCGTGGAGACCGCGTACCCGTTATTCTCCAGGAAGAAGATCAGCGGCAAATCGAGCAAGGCAGCCAGATTTAGCGATTCGTACGTCGCGCCCTGGTGGCAGGCGCCGTCGCCGAAGAAGGTGGCGACAATATTGCCGGTCTTACGGACCTTCTCGGCCCACGCAATACCGCAGGCGATCGGCAAACCGCCAGCCACGATAGCATTGGTACCCATCACACCCAGCGGATCATGACGCAAGTGCATGGAGCCCGCTCGCCCGCCCGACCAACCGTCCTTGAGACCGAGAATGTCGGCCAGCAGGAACCGGGTTTGCTGGCGCATGTCGTCGGGCAGGTGCTCAGCCTGCGTCGGGTCAAAGTCATCCTCGTATAGGGCATGGATCACCTTGGAATACACCTGATGGTGCGCCCGGTGGCTACCATTTATGCGCGCGGTGCGTGGCAATGCGGCGATGCAACCGGCCGCCCCTCCCTCTTGGCCGATCGAGGAATGCGCCGGACCATGCACCAGCCCGCGCCGAGCCAGCATCAGCACCGCCTCCTCCAAACCGCGAGCGGCAGTCAGCAACGTCAGTATGCGTTTGGCGTCGGCCGGCTTGAAGGCTGCCCAGTCCTGTTCCTCGATTGTCAGCCGCTGCATCGGCGTGTTGCAGAGGACCTCGGTGATTTTCATGAGCCAACTACTCCTGTGGTGGTCCGGATGTCAGGCCTCGACTCCATCCTGACACGGGTGTTCTTGGGTTGCGCAGAGCTGTATGAGCGGGTGCTCAGCATCACAATCTGGAAGGATCTTCGATCAACGCCTTGAAGGCCTGCAGGAATTCCGCCCCGACCGCCCCATCAACAACCCGGTGATCGACAGACAGCGTGCAGGTCATCACGGACCCAACCGCCAATTGACCATCGTGCACGATGGCTCGAGGCTCACAGACGCCGACCGCCAGGATGCAGCCCTGTGGGGGGTTGATGATCGCCGCGAATTGCCGCACTCCGTACATGCCGAGGTTCGAGACGGTGAAGCCGCCACCCTGAAACTCCTCCGGCTTGAGCCCAACATCCTGTGCCCGCCGAGCGAGAGCCGTGATCTCGCTCGAAATCTGATGCAGTTCCTTGCGGTCAGCCTGTCGGACGATCGGCGTGATCAAGCCCTCTGACGTCGCGACCGCGACAGAAACGTCGATTTCGTCGTAGCGCAGGATCGCCGCCTCCGTCCACGATGCGTTCGCCGCCGGCACCTGGTGCAACGCCAACGCGGCGGCGCGCACGATGAAGTCGTTGACCGACAGCTTCGCTTTCCCGGACGACGCGTTGATCTCGGCGCGGGACTTGAGCAGATTATCGACCACACAATCGATGGTGAGGTAGAAATGCGGCGTCTGCTGTTTCGACTCGGTCAGCCTGCGCGCAATCACCTTGCGCTTCGGACTGTTCGGCACCGCGTGGAATTTCGGTCCGCCCCCCGGGACCGTGGCCGCCGCCTGAGATCCGCTCCCACCGGACGAGGCCCTTTCGCGGGCTGCGGCAACATCCTCCTTGCCGATCCGACCCCCGGGACCAGATCCCACAATCTGCGCCAAGTCCAGCCCGTATTCCTCAGCCATGCGGCGCGCTACCGGGCTGGCGACTATGCGCTCACCCCCGGCAGAGTCGGTCGGAGCGGGTTGCGACGTGCCAACGTCATCAGCGCGCCCCGGATCGTGCGATTCCGCGCCGGGGCTCGACGGCGCCGTAGCCGTGACCGCGCCTGATGCTTCTTCACCGGCTGTCACCAACACGGCAATCGGCGCGTCGACCTGCACTCCTTCAGTTCCCTCGGCCACCAGAATCTTGCTAAGGATCCCCTCTTCAACGGCCTCGAATTCGATGACTGCCTTGTCGGTCTCGATCTCGGCTATGACGTCGCCCGAAAAGACACGATCGCCCTCACTCTTTTGCCACTTCAAGAGCGTGCCCTCGGTCATGGACGGCGAAAGGGCTGGCATCCGCAATGTGATCTGCATTTCCGCACTACCTCCTATGGATATTCTGGCGTTGAGGAGGGATTCTACAAGCCTCCTCCTACATCAACGGTCGTCCCATGAAGATAGTCAGGCGCATCCAGCAACAACCAGACGGTTACCTCTGCAACCTCCGCTGGCCGGGCCGGGCGCTTCATCGGAACCATCGCGGCGAGCCGATCCTTGCGCTCCGGAGCACCAGCCCGCGCATTGATCTCCGTGTCGGCGATGCCCGGCGAGACACCGTTGACCTGTACCCCCTCCATTGCCACCTCGCGGGCCAACCCCAAGGTGAACGTGTTCAGCGCGGCCTTCGAGGCAGCGTAATCAACAAAGTCGTTGGGGCTCCCGGTCCTGCTGGCAATCGATGAAATGTTGACGATCCGGCCGCCCTGTCCGCCATGTCGCGGTGAGATGCGCAGCAGCGCCTCGCGCGCACAGATCATCGGGCCGATGACGTTGACGCGGAACGATTGTTCCAGAACAGCCACCTGCGCTTCATCGACGCGACGCCCAGCGAGGCCGACGTAACCAGCGTTGTTGACGAGCCCCCACAGTGCCCCCAATTCCTGCTCGGCCGCCGTGAACAGGCGCAGCACATCCGCTTCGCTGCCGACGTCGGCCTGGACGACGCAGGCCTTTCCTCCGAGCGACCGCACCTCGCTCGCGAGGCTTTCGGCCTCCGTGGCGCTATCGCGGTGATTGATGCACACCGGCACTCCGCGCTGCGCCAGCAGGCGCACGATTTCGGCTCCGATGCCGCGGCTGCCGCCAGTGACGATGACTGCACCGCCAGACCATGCCTTCACTTAAGAACCTCCCGTATGGCTGCCATTATTCGTGCGTTGGATGGAATGACCTGTTGCTCGAGCTTGTCGTTGTATGGCATTGGAACCGCCGGTGCTCCGACGCGAATAATCGGGGCCTCCAACCAGTCAAAAGCCTGCTCCATCACCACCGCGGCAACTTCGGCACCAAACCCGCCGCGGGTCCACGCCTCGTGAACGATCACGAGCCGATTGGTCTTGCGAACCGATGCGATGATCAGCGCCTCGTCCAGGGGTCTTAGTGTACGCGGGTCTATCACCTCGACACTGATGCCCTCGCGCTCCAACTGAGCCGCAACCGAGAGCGCCCGCGACACCATCGCCATCGTGGCCACCACGGTCACATCCGTGCCGGCACGCTTCACCTCGCCATTGCCGATCGGAATTTCATAGAGCTCCTCGGGAACCGGTCCGGTGGCGCCCAGATAGAGGAGTTTGGTCTCCAGGAAGATCACCGGATTGTTGTCCCGGATCGCCGCCACCAGAAGTCCCTTGGCATCGTACGGAGTCGACGGGGCAACCACCACCAGGCCCGGAACATGAGTGAACCACGCCTCAAGCGACTGGCTGTGTTGGGCGGCCAATCGGACCCCTCCGCCCTGCGGCCCGCGGATCACGACTGGAACCGTCGGGACCCCGCCGAGCATGTAGCGAAACTTTGCCGCCTGGTTGACGATCATGTCCATGGTGAGAGCGACGAAGTCGAAAATCTGCACCTCCACGATGGGCCGCATTCCGGCGATCGCCGCCCCGACCCCGCAACCAACGAAGGTGGCTTCCGAGATCGGCGTGTCGCGGACCCGCGCCGGCCCAAAGCGCTCGGACAGGCCTTGGGTTGCCGTAAAGATGCCCCCGGTGGCGCCAACGTCCTCGCCCATGACAATCACCCTGTCGTCGCGCTCCATTTCCTGGCTCATCGCTTCATTCAACGCCGCCACGAAACTGAGTTCACGAGTACCCTTTGAACTCGGTTCGACGGGGCTTGAATGAGGGGAATAGACCGCGGCCAACATGAACTCAGCGGTTGGCTCGGCGCTTGCCTTGCCGAATTCGACGGCGGCCTCGACCTCCGCATCAGTTGCTTGGCTGAGTTGTTGCAGCTGTTCGGGGGTCGCGATCCGCCGCTCGACCAACTCATCCTGGATGCGCTTGAGCGGATCGCGCGCCAACCAGCTGCGCTGCTCCTCCTCGGGGCGCGGGTCGCGCAGGTTGGCCCGCAGCGAGTGCTGCCCCCACCGATAGGTCATCGCCTCGATCAGAGTGGGCCCATCGCCGGCGCGCGCCTTCGCGACCGCGGTCTCGACCGCCCGAAATACGTCGGTCGCGTTGTTCCCATCAACCCGTACTCCGGGCATACTGTAGGCTGCGGCGCGGTCAGCAATGCGATCGATTGAGGTCGTGTCGCGAAACGATGTCGAGAGCGCGTACTGGTTGTTTTCGCAAATGAAGATCACCGGCAGACGCCAGACCGAGGACAGGTTCATCGCCTCGTGGAATACCCCTTGATTGGATGCGCCGTCGCCAAAGAAGGCCACCGCAACCCCGCCTTTCCCAGCCAGCTTTGCGGTGAGCGCTGCGCCGGTGCAAAGCGGCATTGTCGCACCGACGATGCCATTGGCGCCCAGGATGCCGAGACTCAGATCGGCGATGTGCATCGACCCGCCCAAGCCACCGCAGTAGCCGGTCCGCCGCCCCATCAACTCGGCCATCATCCGATCGAGTTGCGCGCCCTTGGCGATGCAGTGGCCGTGCCCGCGATGATTGCTGCCAATGTAGTCATCCGGTCGCAGATGGTGGCAGGCCGCCGCCGCGATAGCCTCCTGGCCGACGTAGCTGTGGGCCGTCCCCTTAACCAATCCCTCCGCGAACAGTTCCACGGTGCGCAGTTCAAAGCTCCGGATGCGGAGCATGGTGCGATGGACCGCTTGCAGGTCCTCAGGCGCCAAGAGGTCGGTTCCCGACCCATCTACTGACACTTCGTTCTTTGCCATCGCAACTTCTCCTCATCACCGGAACGGAATTACGTGCGGTTCCTGCAAGGACACGCCACCGTCGCGGGCAGCGTTGCCCCGACTGGCGATCCAATGGGAATATCTTGCCGTGAAGACAACGTAATCGAAACTCGGTCGCTTACTTCTTCGCCCGAATCTCTGCCAGGATCGCCTCGGCAACGTCCTGGCGAACGGCGCGGCCTTCAGCGAGGCGGCGGGCAAGCTCGGCGATCTCGTCGCCAACGGCGCCCGCGGTGATGGCGACGTTTTGCGCGTGCAGCGTCATGTGTCCCTGCTGAATGCCAACCGTCGCCAACGCCTTCAAGGCCCCGAAGTTCTGCGCCAGACCGACTGCGGCCGCGATGCGCGACAACTCGGCGGCGTTCGTTACCCCAAGAATCTTAAGGCAGGCCTGCGCTGTCGGATGCACCTTGGTTGCACCACCGACGATGCCTAGTGCCATTGGCAGCTCGATGCTGCCGGCAACATCGCCTTCCGCCGTGATCTCGAAGCGGCTCAGTGAGCTGTAGCGCCCACTGCGCGCGGCGAATGCGTGCGCACCGGCCTCGATGGCGCGAGTATCGTTGCCCGACGCCAAGGTGAGCGCCGAGACACCATTCATGATGCCCTTGTTGTGGGTCGCGGCCCGGTAAGGGTCGTGGTCAGCGAAATCGGCGGCCAATACGATGCCTTCAACGACCTCGGCGCCGCCGATCGCTTCCTTGCGCCACACCGCCCGGGCGCGCGCCAGGCGCCGGTCGGCCAGATTGGAGAGAATGCGCAAATGGTGCCGGCCGCCGGTCCACGCTGCGAGGCTGGGAGCCAGAGTCTCGGCCATGGTATTGACCGAGTTCGCCCCCATCGCATCCTTGGTGTCGATGATTATGTGCACGACGACCATCGGTCCGAACCGGCCGTCGATGATGCGCACTTCGAGATCGCGGAAGCCACCGCCGAGCTTGACCAGCAGCGGATCGCAACCATCACAGATCTGCGCGATTTCCGCCTTCTTCTCGAGCACCTTAGCCCGACCGGCCCAGGGATCAGATAGTTTCACCAGCTGAATCTGGGCAATCATCTCGGTGCCGCTGATCGAAGTGAAGAAGCCCCCCGTGTCGCGACACTGGCGCGCCGTATTGCTGATCGCCGCGATGACTGAACTTTCCTCCGTCGCCATCGGAATCAGAAGGTCGCGGCCGTCGACGATCATGTTGGTGGCCACGCCGACCGGCACCGTGAAGCCCCCGATCGCATTTTCCACCAACCGGTCGAGCAGCTCGAACGGCAATGCGCTCGAAGCCTTGAGCACTTCCAGCGTCGCGTCGTCAACGCCAGCCACCGCCTGGATCGCGGCCAGACGCTCGTCGCGGCTGAGCTTGTGGAACCCACTGATGCGAGACGTTCTCTGCGACACGATGCAATCCTCCGAGGCAGGTCAAGAACCCATGTAGCGCGGCAACCACAAGACCAGTTGCGGGAAGGCGACCACGAACGCCAGACCGATCAGCTGCAGCACTACGAAGGGAATGATGGCGCGGTAGATGTCGAGCATGCTCACCTCGGGTGGAGCGATGCCCTTCAAATAGAACAGCGCATAGCCGAAGGGCGGGGTGAGGAAGCTAGTCTGGAGATTGACCGCCAGCAGGATCGCAAACCAGGTCATCTGCTCATCGCCCGTCATCCCCAGTCCGAAATCGAGATGGGCGATGATTGGTGCGAACAACGGCAGCGCGATGTAGCTGATCTCGATCCATTCCAGGAAGAAACCCAGGATGAAGACGAGGAGCATCACCATCGCCAGAGTATGGTACGGGCCGCCGCCGAAATGGGCGGCCAGGTCCTCGATCATGGTATCGCCGCCCAGGCGCTTGAAGATCACCGAAAAACACGACGCGCCGATGGCGACGAACAGAATCATGCCGGTGGTCTTGCCGGTCTCGAGCACAACCTCGCGCAGATTGACGTAGTTCAGTTGCTTGAAGACCCCGGCCAGAATCAGCGTACCGACCGCGCCGATCGCGGCCGCCTCGGTCGGGGTGGCGATCCCGGCGATGATCGACCCGAGCACGCCCATGATCAGGAACACCGGGGCCAACAGGTCCAGGCACAGGGCGAGCCAAAGCGGCCGCGTGTCATCAACGTCCACCACGCCGACCGGCGCCTTGTGCGGCCACACGAAGGCGATCAGCAGGATATAGCCGCAATAGAGTGAGCCCAACACGAGGCCGGGAATCACCGCCGCCATGAACAAGCCACCGACCGAGATCTGCAGAATGTCGCCGACCAGCACCAGCATGATCGAGGGCGGAATCAGGATGCCGAGCGTTCCCGAGGCGCAGATAACCCCCGCCGCCAGGCTCTTGTCATATTTCTGGCGCAGCATCACGGGCAGGGCCAGCACCCCGAGCATCACCACCGACGCTCCGATGATTCCGGTCGATGCCGCCATGACGATGCCCAGCAGCGTCACCGAAATGGCAAGGCCGCCGCGCATCCCCGCAAACAGCCGCTCCAGCGACGTCAGCAGCTTCTTGGCCGCGCCCGACTTCTCCAGCATCAAGCCCATGAAGACGAACAGCGGCACCGCCAGCAGCAACCAGTTGGCCAGCGTGCCGGTGAAGATGCGCGAGGCGGTTGTGCCCAGGAACAGGATCGGGATCCCGCCAACCAGGGTGAAGATCACCCCGAGGCCACCGAGCAGGAAGGCCACTGGATAGCCGGAGAAGATGCCACCGATGAGCGCCACGACCATCAGGAGCGGCAGGAAATATTCTCCCATCAGAGGACTTCTCCGTCTTCGCCGTCGCCCCGTCTGGGCCTCAGGAGAACGCTCAAATTCACCAGGATCCGTCCGAAACCGGCCGAAAAGAGCAGGGCGAGGCCAATGGGCAGCATCGCCTTGACCAGATAGCGGTCGGTCAGCCCGCCATAATCCGAATGCTCGCCGGAGCGATAGGCCATATCGACGAAGCTCAGCGACAGCCAGCCGACGACGGCGCAGAACGGCAGGAGCATGACTACGTCACCGGCAAGATCGATCGCCGCCTTGCCGCGCAGACCGAAGCGGGCGTATATGAAATCGACGCGAACATGGCGATCCTCGACCAGCGAGTAGGCCCCGGTCAGCATCACCAGGACGGCGAACAGATGCCACTGCAGTTCGCCCAAGCCGGCGAACGACAGGTCGCTGCCGAAGAGCGGAATCGGGAAGCCCCACGCGAACATCACCTGCAGACGCAGCAGCGCGCCGATGATCGTCAGCACGACGGCCAGCATCATCGGCAGGACGAGCCATGACCCTGCCCGGCCCGGCCACGCGCTCACCATCATGAGCGCGCGGCCGACCCGTTCCAGCGTGTTAACGCCGGATGTCACGTGGGATTTCCGATCACTTCGGCGCCAGCGACTGCAGGGACTGCCACTGGTTGGCGACCTTCATGAAGGAGGTTAGCGAATCGAGCGCTTCCTTGAAGATCGGATCGTTCTTCGCCTCTTCCTGCAACACTTCCGCCGAGGCCTTGCGCAAGGCGGCGAGGACCGGCTCGGGAAAACGCAGCACCTCCACGCCGTCGGCGCGGAACTCGTCGAGCACCTTGCCTTGTCCGCCGGGCGCCACCGACATCGACCAGATCACGTTTGCCTTGCACGCGGTCCAGATCTGCTTCTGCTCGAGCTCACTGTACTTCTTCCAGACGTCCCCGTTGATGATCAGCGAGTTCCAGCTGGACGGCTGATGCCACCCGGGGAAGTAGTAGTACTTAGCAATCTTCGAGAAACCGAGCGACTTGTCGATGATCGGCAGCGAGAATTCGGTCGCCTCGATGCGGCCGCGCTCGAGCGCCACATAGATTTCCCCACCCGCAATCAACTGCGCGGACGCTCCCAGCTTGTTGATCACCTTGCCGCCCAGGCCGGAGATGCGCATCTTCAGGCCATTGAAATCGGAGGGCTTATCCATGCGTTTCTTGAACCAGCCGCCAGCTTCCGGCGCAGTCAGATGGCACGGAAAAACCTTGACGTTGTACTTGTCGTAGGCCTTCTGCAGGATTTCCAGGCCGCCGCCGTCATACATCCAGGCGAGAAAAATCTCCGGATCCGGACCGAAAGGCATCGCCCCCACGAGGCCGGTCACCGGCACCGTGCCAGCCCAATAGCCGACCCAGTCCCAACCAGCCGGCACCGTACCCTGACTGACGGCGTTGAATACCTCCAGCGCCGGCACCAGGTCGCCCGCGCCATGAATCTTCATCTTTATCTTGCCGCCGGAGACTTCATCCACCAACTTCGCCAGATTCTCGGCGCCCTCGCCTAGATAGAGCATGCCCTTCGGGAACGTACTGGCGACATCCAGTGCGCGCTGTGCCTGTGCCTCGCCCGACTGACCAACGCCGGCCAGCAAGACTGCGGTTGCGACCACCGACAAAATCTTTCTCATAGTTCTTCTCCCCCTGATCCTGCACTAGACCCCGGAAACCCCGGACCATCCGAGACTTCGACTGAACCCGGCAACGCGCCAACAATCGTCGCCGTTTTCGGTTCCTTCCCCAATCAGAAGCGCTTTAGCGCGACACAACGCCGCGGACGACTGCTCGTCCCCTCGACTCTGGGTATTCTATTTTTTTCTCTGCGGCCAACTGTAATCACCACCGGCTGGCACGTCAAGGAATGAAACTCGGATCGCGCGCTGCGAGCCAAGCCATGGGCGCCGGCGCCGCGTCCCGCTAAGCGCGGCAAGCCAAGGCCCAAATCCTTCGCTGGAGCGCGCTTCGGGGCAGTCCTCCAACCACTAGATCCGCGCCTGGCCGAGAGCACTCTTCGCGCCGTCGAGCAGCAACCAAAGGTCGGCCGTGATCGTCACGAAGTGATACCCCCTGGCAAAGAAGTCGGGCGCGGCGCGCGGATGGCGCGCAACGCCAGCGAGCCAGCGACCGGCCGCTGTGGTGCGCTGTTCAATCTGCGTGACGAGGGCCCGCAGTTCCGGGTCATCGTAGCTGCCGTACTCGGGCAGCTGCGAGAAATCGGACGCGAGGTCTGCGGCGAGGTCCCCAGTGCCCGAGAGAATCATGTCGATCCCTTCGACCTCAAGGATTTCGCTGAGGTTCGCCACACCCTTGCGGGTCTCGATAAGCGCCACCACGAGTAGTTCGTCGAGATACGCGCCCGGATACTGCGTTTCCGCCAGACTCCAACGCGCGGCGCGCGATTCGGGATAGCCAACTCCGCGGTTGCCGCCTTGGGGCCGGTAGCGGGTCGCGGCGACCACGGCACGCGCCTCGTCGGCGGTTTCCACGGTGGGAACAACGATGCCGTCGACCCCCGCGTCGAGCGCTCGCTTGATGTAGGTGGGATCGTGCGACGGAACCCGCAGGAGCACCGCTGTATCGCTCGCCTGGGCGGCGCGCAGCTGCTCTATGAGGGTGCGCAGATCAGCGCCGATGTGCTCGTGGTCGATGATGAACGCATCGAATCCGCACAGCGACAGAACCTCGGTGGAATCGCCACCCGCGAGAAAGATCCAGCAGCCGACCGCGCGCTCACCAGCGCGCAGTTTCTTCTTGAGGCGATTGGTTCGCAGCATTTCGTTCCCTCGTCAGGATGCGTCGTAACGACGCGCACGCTCCGCGAATTCGCGGTAGCCCATGAAATCCTCAAAATCTCGCACGCGCTCGCGATAGCCTGGAACCACGTTGGCGTCGCGCGTTGCCTTGAAGCATTCCAGCGCGCGCCCGAGCGCGTCGAACTGCACCAACGCCGAGAACCCGTAGTACAGCACCAGCGCAGCTCCGGCGCGTTCCTCGTCAGCCAACGTACCGTCGGGCATATCGACGATCATGACGGGCGTGGCCACCCGGCTGCGAATTTCGGCGAGCTGCGGGGGCGTAACGAGAGTCGGGAACACCAGATCAGCGCCGGCCGCGGCGTAGGCCTCGAGCCGCAGCACGGTGTCCTCGAGGCTACCCCCGATCCAGATCGCATCGCAACGAGCGACGATGAGGAAATCCGGGTCGGTGCGCGCTTCCACCGCGGCTCGGATGCGCGCCGCCGACTCCTCGAGGGGTCGCAGCCGCTGGGGCAGCTCGGTATGCTTGCCCGTGCCCGAGTGGTCCTCGATATGGATCGCCGCAACACCGGCCTGCTCGAACGCCTGCACGGTGCGCCACATGTTAGCCGGGTCATTGAAGCCCCCTTCGGCGTCCGCAATCACCGGCAGCTTGACTGCGTTGACAATGGTGCGCGCCTGCGCGGCCAGATCGTCGAGGGACAGGAGCCCGGTGTCCGGCAGCCCGAAGCGGCTCGCCGCAGTGGCGTAGCTGCCAATGTAGACCGCCTCGAAACCATGCGCCTCGATCAAGCGCGCCGACAACGCGTCGGTGGCGCCGGGCACCGGGATGGTGCGTCCGCTCGCCACCAGCGCTCGCAACTGTGCGCGCCGCTTGCAATGCCCTTCAACCATCATCTCGACTCCTCCCGGTATGGGTCCTCATCGCTCACAGTACCCCTGACCTCCCCGCCAGTCCCGACCATCGGAGCGTACTCCGCTTCGCCCTCGCGCTGTGCACGCTGCAACGCACCCCGGCCAATGGCGCGCAGGAAACTCTCGCCGTCCTCACGACCGAGCACGAAGGTCTGCTCGATCAGCTCGGGGGCCGTATAGTCCCAGCTGGAGACCGGGATCTGGCGCGACGGCTGGACGTAGATCCGGCCCTGCAGGCCGAAGATCTGGGCATATTCGGGATAGCGCCTGGTGGTCAGCACCAGCGTCGGAACCGGCGCGGGATCGACCGCCGCGACCGGAATGCTGTCCACCATTCCGCCGTCGAGCACCGGCCGGCCACGCCGATAGACCACGGGCGTGAACGGCGGGGTACAGCTCGAGGCCAGGATCAGCGACACCAGGTCGTCGTCGTTGGGACAATCCTTGACCAGCTCGACTTCTGTGGTGAAACCGAGCCGGGTGGCGAAGTCGGGGTGCAGGGTCTTCTTGCCGTACTTGTCGAACTGGTCGGCGAATAACGACAGCAGCGCCGCGCTGCGAAATTCCAGGTGGCGGGGAATGCGCGCGTAGACCACCCTGATCTCGGGCGCGTCGCGCTGCAACTGGCTGAAATGAGACCCGCCCAGCAGCGTCTTCAAGGCCGACCGGTAAATCGCGTACTGCGGGAACACCCGTTCGCCCGGCCGAAACAGGTTGAGCCAGTACGCGTTCTTGCGATTGGACGACATCGTGCGGTAGCAGAAGCGGATCGCCTCGCGCGCGTCGTTGGCGTATAGCAGGCACGCAATCCCGGCTCCCGCCGAGACGCCGGCAATGACCTTGGGACGCAGCGCGATGCGCGGCGCCACCACGTCCCAGAAACCCGCCTGCCACCAGCAACGATGCCCGCCACCAGCCAGAACCACCTGTTCGAACATCGCCCCCGCTCCCGGCGAACGAATCCTCGCTCCGCCAATGGCAAACTACCACGACCATTCTAGCCGGGCATAATGGCCGCTCCCCATTGCCAGCACCACCAATGCCATGAGCCTGCGAATAATCACCACCGGCGGAACCTTCGACAAGCACTATGACCCCATAGCCGGGGCCTTGTCATTCGGCGGGTCACACCTCGAGGAGATTTGCACGCGGGTGCGCCTGCCGGCGCCGTTCGCGCTCGAGGTGCTGATGCTGCTCGACAGCCTCGATATGGACGCGGACCATCGCGCCCAGGTGCTCGCGGCGTGCCGCGCCGCAGCCGAGCGCCGGATCGTGGTGATCCACGGCACCGACACCATGGTCGAAACCGCCGCCGTGCTCGGCGCCGCCGCACTGGACAAGACCATCGTCCTGACCGGCGCGATGGTGCCCTACGAGGTGGCCGGTTCGGATGCGCTGTTCAACCTCGGCTTCGCCCTGGGCTGTGCGGCGCATCTTGGTGCCGGCGCATGGATCGCGATGAACGGGGTGGCCCACCCCTGGGATCGGGTGCGCAAGAATCGCGAGCAGGGGGTTTTCGAAACCGCCTAAGCGCCGTCGGTCAATGGCCAGCCGGAACGGCGCGCCAGCCAGCGATAGAGCGTTTCAGCCGCCAACGTCTGCACGCTCAGGCGCAGCACATGGAAGGTGGTCACCACCGGCACGCCGAGATGCAGCACCTTGGCGGTAAGGCTCATCTCGGCGATTCCGCCCGGACTGGTCGCCAGGATCATCGTCGCCGGCGCGATCCCGGCCGCGCTACCCAGCAGGTAGCCGAACCCGGCCGAGACCGCGATCCCGAGCGCGGTGATCACCACCATCACGATGATCGCGCGCGGCGCACGCGCAAAGAATCCCGGCTCGAACCTGGTGCCCAGCGAAATGCCGATGAACACCTGACCGAGGTTTATGACCCAGGCCGGTAGCGCCGTCGGCGAGGCTTGCGCCGCGGTCAGCACCGCGGCCACCAGCAACGGCCCCATGACCCAGGGATTGGACAGACCCAGCCGCCTGACTACCACTGCGCCGACGCAGGTGGCCGCCACCAGCAGCGCCAGGCCGGGGTAGCTGACGTCAAGCCGGCCGGCCACGTAGGCATCGCTGCCCAGCAGCCCCAGCCACTTGTAGATGAAGGGCAGGGTGCCGACCACCAGCACCACGCGCAGGCTGTGCGCGGCCGCGATCATCCCGACGTGACCGCCCTGGCGCTCGCCCTGCACCGCCATCACCGAGGCGCCCCCGACCGATCCGGCGAAGAAGGCGGTCGCCGGATCGAGCCGTCCCCAGCGCCGCAGGGCCCAGGCAAAGGCCAGACCCAGCCCGATCGCATAGCAGATCGCCACCACGATCGCCCAGCTGTAGCCGGCGATCTGGCTCACCACCTCGGGGGTGAAATAGAGCCCCAGCGCGGTGCCAATCGCCCACAATCCGGCGCCGCGAATTGCATTCGGACAGGCAAGCCTGATGCCATATGAACTCAGCGCGCCGACTGCGACCAGCGGTCCGATCAGCCACGGCAGCGGGGCATGCAACCACCAAAACAGCAGGCCCGCCGGCAGCGCGACTGCGAACGCCCGGGCGAAGCCGGTCAGCAGCGAACGGTTGCGCTGCCACCAGTTCATCGCGGCTTCACCGGATCATGGCCTCAGGGCCCGGGAGTCAATATGCCGCCTGCAACGCGTCCTTGACCAGATCCTGAAGCTGTTTGAGGCCAAAGCTCGGCAGAGGCCGGCCGTTGACGAAGAATTCCGGCGTCTGCGTGACTCCGAGCGCGCTGGCGTCGGCGAGATCCTGCGTGATGTGCTGGGCGATCTCGGGCGAGTTCATGTCGGCGCGCAACTTGTCGAGGTCGAGCCCGACGGCTCCCAGCGGTCCCCAGATCCGGTCAATTTGCGCGGCGTGGTTGAGCACCCAGGACGACTGGCTCGCGAGCAGGGCCTGCAG
>JAGXFG010000106.1 GCA_024637395.1 Burkholderiaceae bacterium
CGGCGCAAGATGCTGCGCGGGACCTTGCTGCCGTGGCTGGCGACGCAAGGCGTCGAGCCGGCCGGAATCGTGCCGACCGCGCGTGCCGAGGAACTGTCTCCGGCCCAATACTTCGAGCTGGCCGAGCGCCTTGTGCTCCGGCGCAGTGAAGCTAGCGCTGCTCGATGAGCTCGATCTTGTAGCCGTCGGGATCGACGACGAAGGCTATTACCGTGGTGCCGCCCTTGACCGGACCAGCCTCGCGGCTGACGGCGCCACCCGCGGCGCGCACCTTCTCGCAGGCCGCGGCAGCGTCAGGCACCGCGATCGCGATGTGGCCAAACGCGGTGCCGATTTCGTAGCTCGCGACCCCGTAGTTGTAGGTCAGCTCGAGTACTGAACCGGCGGGATCCTCTTCGTAGCCGACGAAGGCCAGGGTATAGCCCTGCTCCGGACGGTCGGTGGTGCGCAGCAGCTTCATCCCCAGGACCTTGGTATAGAAGTCGATGGCGCGCTGCATATCGGCGACGCGCAGCATGGTGTGGAGGATCTTCATGGGCTGTAACTCCGGTTGGGCGGGTAGGGCGGGCCTTCAGTCAGCCGCGCTGGTATCTGAGGCGGCGCGCAGTTCGGCGCGCACGGTCTCGAAATCGGGGAACAGGTCGCTCACGGTCGCCCAGAAGCGCGCGCTGTGGTTCAGTTCGCGCAGGTGGGCAATCTCATGGGCGATCACGTAGTCGATCACGTCGGTGCGGAAGTGGATCAGGCGCCAGTTGAGTCTGATCGAACCATCACGAGTGCAGCTCCCCCAGCGCGTCCGCGCCGAGCTCAGCGCCCAGCGCTGCGGGGCCTTGCCCAGCCGCGCCGAGAACACCGGGACCCGGCTCGCGAAGTAGGCCCGGGCCTGCTCCTGCAGCCAGCCGTGGACGCGGTTGCGCAGCCGCTCCGCTCCGGCCTCGGGGGACATCCCGACGACGATGCGATCGCCATCGAGCGTCACGCCGCGCGCCTGCTCATCGAGCGCCAGCACCCGCTCGGTGCCAAAGACTCGCACCCTGCCGCCCGCCTCCCAGCGGGTCGCCAGTTGGGAGCGCTGCTCACTTTGCTCGCGCCAGCGCGCCAGCTGACGGGTGATCCAGCGTGATTTTTCGCGGATCGCGGCCTCGGTCTCGGCCTTGGTAACCCAGCGCGGAATCGTCACGCCCAGTCCGCGCTCGTCGATGGTGAAGCCGATCGTGCGCCGCTTAGTGCGCCGCAGCCAGTAGCCGATCAGCTCACCCTCGAGATTGATCGATCGTCCTGCCGGTGGAGGCGGCGGCGGAGGCTGGAAGAACGGCAGCGTCAGTTGCAGGGCGGCCTGCCCGGGTTCGCTGCTGCGGCGTCCAGGACGGGTCACTTTTTTTTTGCCGCCGCGCGCCGCCGCCGCGCCGCCGGCGGCTTCGCGTCGTGGTAGAGATGCGGGCTGATGACCCGCATTTCGTTCTCGATCCAGGTCTCCACCTCGTCATTGAGTTCGTCGGGCGTCTTGTCGTCAGAGGCGATCCTGGGGCCGATCGACACCGTGACCATCCCGGGATGAAGCAGGAACGACCGCTTCGGCCAGCACTCTCCGGCGTTGACCGCGATCGGCACCACGGGGGCACCGGTGCGGCACGCCAGCCGCGCGCCGCCGGTCTTGTATTTGCCCTTGGCGCCCGCCGGGATGCGCGTGCCCTCCGGAAACATCACGATCCAGCGGCCCTGGGCAAGCTTGCGAACCCCCTGGTTGACCACATTCTCGAATGCGCTGACGCCCTTGCTGCGGTCAATATGGATCATGTTCAGGAGCCCGATCGCCCACCCGAAGAAGGGCAGGTAAATGAGCTCGCGCTTGAACACGTAGCAGACTTCGCGTGGCATCCGCGCCGGGTAGAAGTAGGTTTCCCAGGTCGACTGATGCTTGGAAAGCAGGATCGCCGGTCCGTCGGGGAGATTGTCGGTGCCCAGCACCCGGTAGTCGATGCCGCAGATTAGTCGCGCCGCACCGATCGAGAGCTTGAGCCAGCCCACGGTGAGCCGGTAGCGAATCGACAGCGGCAGCGGCGCCCAAATGAGGCACGCGGTGGCGTACGGGATCAGCGTGACGATGTGAAAGATGTGAAACAGCGTCGAGCGCAGCGCCGTGAGCGCCAGGTACGCAGTGCTGGTGTTGCCTGTCACCTTGCGGCTCATGGCGCGAGTTCGGCGGCTAGCGCCCCGAGATCAACCCGGACAATGGTTCCCGCGGGCAAGCCGCCGGCCTTGAGGGTGTCCTGTCCGACGCCGCTCAGCACCAGAGTCGTGCGGCAACCGGCACTGTGCCCGGCCTGAAGGTCGCTCAGGCGGTCCCCGATCATGCAGGCCTGGCTGGGCTCCACCTCGAAGCGGCGCAAGATCTCGAAAATCATTCCCGGTCGCGGTTTGCGGCACTCGCAGTTGTCGTTCTCGTGGTGGGGGCAGAAGAACACGGCGTCGATCCGCCCGCCCGCCTGCTGGACGACGCGGTGCATCTTGGCGTGCATCGCATGCAGGGTCGGCAAATCGTAGAGGCCGCGGGCGATGCCCGACTGGTTGGTGGCGACGGCGATCCGGTAGCCAACCTTGGACAGCCGGGCGATGGCCTCGGCGCTGCCGGGAATCGGGCGCCATTCCTCGGGGCTCTTGATGAACGCTGCGCTGTCGTGATTGATCACGCCGTCGCGGTCGATGATCAGCAGTTTCACGAGTTCGAAAGTCTCGAAATGTCGGCCACCCGGTTCATCAATTCACTTACCTGCCTGAGCAGCGCCAGCCGATTGGCGCGAATCTCGGTCTGCGGCGCCATCACCATCACTTGCTCGAAAAAGCGGTCGACGTCATCGCGGGCGTCAGCCATCAGCGCCAGTGCGCCAGCATAGTCCATCATGCGCATGCGCTCGTCAACCCGTGGCGCCAGCGTCGCGACGCATTGAGCCAGTGCGATCTCGGCAGGTTCGGCCAGCAGCGCCGGATTGAGCGCCACCGCGGCGCCATCGGCTGATTTGCGCAGGATGTTGCCGGTGCGCTTGTTGGCCGCCGCCAGGGCCTCGGCCTCGGGCAACTGCTGGAAGCGCCGCACCGCGTCGAGTTTGGGGAGGACTTCGGCGAGCAGCGCCGGGCGCGAATCGATTACCGCGCCGATTTCCTGGGCGCTGAAGCCCCGTTCCCGAAGGTAGCCGCTCAGCCGGTCATAAAAGAAGTTGGTCAACTCATCCAGCGCGCTCGGCAGTGCCGCGGGGAAGGCGGCGAATGCGCCCGCCAGCAATTCGTCCAGCGGCAGGGCAAGTTCGCGCTCGATCAGCATCCGGATCACGCCCAGCGCATGGCGGCGCAGCGCGAAGGGGTCGCGATCGCCGCTGGGCAACTGGCCGATCGAGAACAGCCCCGCCAGGGTCTCGAGCTTGTCGGCCATCGCCAGCACCAGCCCCGCGTCGGTCTGCGCCAGCGCATCGCCGGCAAAGCGGGGCCGGTAATGTTCCTCGATGGCGCTGGCGACGGCCTCGGGCTCGCCGTCGTGGCGGGCGTAGTAGGCGCCCATGATGCCCTGGAGTTCGGGGAATTCCCCCACCATGCCGGTGAGCAGGTCGGTCTTGGCGAGCAGCGCGGCGCGCGACACCGGCGCGGCATCTATTCCCAGGGCAGTGGCGATCCCGAGCGCGATCTTCCCAACCCGTTCGCAACGCTCAGCCTGCGACCCGAGTTTGGCGTGGTAGACAACCCCGGCCAGGGCTGCGACGCGTGACGCCAGGCTCTTGCGGCGATCCTGCTCGTAGAAGAAGCGCGCGTCGGCCAGTCGCGGTCGCACGACCCGTTCATTGCCGTCGATGACCTGCGCCGGGTCGGCCAATTCCAGGTTGGAGACGATCAGGAAACTCGCCTGCAGCTTGCCATCGGCGTCAAAGAGCGGGAAGTACTTCTGGTTGGTGCGCATCGTCAGGATCAGGCATTCCTGGGGCACCGCGAGAAACTCGCGATCGAAGTCGCCGGTGTAAACCGCCGGCCATTCCACCAGTGCCGCCACCTCGTCGAGCAGCGCCGCCACCGGCGCATGTTCGCCGAGCGTCGCACCCACTCTCGCCGCCGCCGCCAGCAGTTCCTCCTTGATGAGCGCGCGCCGGGTTTCGAAACTGGCGATCACCCGAGCTCGTTCACGCAGCGTCGCCTCGTAGCTCGCCGCATCATCGATGACGATCGGACCCTGCGATTGAAAACGGTGTCCCCGGGTGCTCCGCCCGGACTTGATCCCCAGCACGGTGGCCGGGATCAGTTCGCTGCCGTGGAGCACTACCAGCCCGTGGGCCGGGCGCACGAAGCTGACCGAGGTCTGGCCGTCAGCGAGCTGGTATTGCATCAGTTTGGGGATGGGCAGCCTGGCCAGCGCCTCGGCCAGCAACTCATCGATGCACTGCCTGAGCTGCGCTCCAGCAGCGATTCGGGTGGCGACAAAGCACTCCTGGCGGCCATCATTGCCGCGCGTCAGATCGGCAATCGCCACGCCCTGCTTCTCCGACCACTTGATGAGCGCCTTGGTGGGCTCGCCGGCATCGTCGAGGGCCACCTTGATCGACGGCCCGCGGACCTCGATCACCCGATCCTCGGCCTGGCTCGCGACCGCGGCGAGCAGGACCGCGAGCCGGCGGGGGGTCGCGAAGCTGGTCACCGCAGTGTCAGCGGCGGCAAGGCCCCTTTCGCGCAGCCCGTTCGCGATCGCAGCGGCAAAGGCCTCACCGAGCGCGCGCAGCGCTTTCGGAGGCAGTTCCTCGGTGAGCAATTCGATCAGCAGCGGTGCGCTCGTCATGGCTTATCCGTTGGCTTGGGCGGCGGCACGCAGCGCTGCGCCATGCTCGGGAGCAAGCATCGGGAAACCGAGCCGCTCGCGTGATTCGTAATAGGCCTGGGCAATGGCCCGCGACAGCGCGCGCACCCGCGCGATGTAGGCGGCGCGCTCGGTTACCGAGATCGCGCCGCGGGCGTCGAGCAGATTGAAGGTGTGCGAGCACTTCATTACCATCTCGTA
>JAGXFG010000012.1 GCA_024637395.1 Burkholderiaceae bacterium
ATTCTGCGTCGGCAGCAGCTGCACTCGGCCACGACCGATCCCGACGTCGGCCACCTGCACCAGTTGTTGCGCGAGTGGGCGCTGCGGGGACGGGCCTTGCGCGCGCTCAAGGCCTACCGGACCTTGCGTTCGGCGCCTGGTTTCGATCGCCGCTCGTCGTGGCACGGTTTTCGCCCGCCCAATGGCTCGGTTTCGCCCTGGTTGTGGTGCCTGCACGCCGCGGCGGTGAGCGTCGGCGCGTTGTGGTACCAGAGCACGCCCACCCAGATTCTGGTGATTGCCGCCTTCGTGCTGGTTTACCGCGCGCTCTACGCGCGGATGGCGCGTTTTGGGGAATTCCGCTCGCTGGTGCGCTACGACGCCAACACCGGCGCTATCGTTGGCACCCGCAAGTGGCCACATGTGCGGGCCACAGCGACACCCACCGCGCGCCCCGCGGCCGTCGCCGCGGTGCCGCCCAGTCCCCTCGTCTGGCCCCATCCGGCGGCGCCGCTGGGGCAACCGGCCCAGGAATCATTCGCCGCCTGCCAGCAGTCGCCCTCCCCGGCGCGGCGCGAGACGGTCGCCGGCTAGTCTCCCCCCGCCTGGCGCTGTTTCATCCGCGCCATGAAGTGGCGCAACAGAGGCGGCTCGTAGGTGAACTCCATGCCCCGGATCTCGGCGGCACGCGCGCTGACCGCCAGCAGCGTGTCGGCGATGTAGTCCATGTGGTCGTTGGTGTAGACGCGCCGCGGAATGGTGAGCCGCATCAGTTCGAACTCCGACGGCTCCTGCGCGCCGGTGGCCGGGTTGCGCCCGAGCATCAGCGAGCCGATCTCCACCGCCCGGATGCCGCCCTCGAGGTACATCTCGCACGCCAGCGCATGGCCCGGGAAGTGGTCGGGCGGAATGTGCGGCAGCAGCTTGCGGGCGTCGACGAAAACGGCGTGCCCTCCGGTGGGGTACTGGATCGGCACGCCGCCCGCGCGCAGGCGCTCGCCGAGATAGGCGACCTGCCCGATCCGATATTCGAGCCAGGCGGCGTCCATGCCCTCGTGCAGCCCGGTGGCCAGCGCCTCCATGTCGCGTCCGGCCATCCCGCCGTAGGTGACGAAGCCTTCCTGTGGCACGCAGCGCACCTGCACCGCGCGAAACAGCTCGACGTTGTCCTTGAAGCAGCACAGGCCGCCGATGTTCACCAGCGCGTCCTTCTTGGCCGACATGGTGAACATGTCGGCGCACTCGAACATTTCGCGCACGATCTCGGCGATCGGTACCCCGGCGTAGGCCGGCTCACGCTGCTGGATGAACCAGGCGTTCTCGGCAAAGCGCGCCGCGTCGATCACTACCGGGATGCGGTGCTTGCGGGCGATCTCGGCGGTGGCGCGCAGGTTCGCGAGCGACACCGGCTGGCCGCCGGCGCTGTTGCAGGTGATCGTCGCGATCACTGCCGCGACGTTGGCCGCTCCGACCCGCGCGATGGTCGCTTCGAGTGCGGCCAGGTCGAAGTTGCCCTTCCAGTCGTAATAGGTGGTGGTGTCCAGCGCTTCCGGAGTCAGCACATTGATCGCCTGCGCACCGGCGATCTCGACGTGGGCCTTGGTGGTGTCGAAGTGATAGTTCGACACGAACACCGGCTGCTTGCCGCCGCAGCGTGCGATCAGTTCCGGGAACAGGATCTGCTCGGCGCCGCGCCCCTGGTGGGTGGGGATGGTGTGCGGGTAGCCGAAGATCTGATCGACCGCCTCGGCGAGCCGGAAGAAGCTGCGGCTGCCGGCGTAGGATTCGTCGCCGCGCATCAGCGCGCCCCACTGCGAGTCGCTCATCGCGCCGGTGCCGCTGTCGGTCATCAGGTCGATGTAGACGTCCGCGCTGCGCAGCAGGAACGGGTTCCAGCCGGCGGTCTCGAGCGCGGCGCGGCGCTCGCTCTCGTCGGTCTGGCGGATGGCCTCGACCATCTTGATGCGAAAGGGTTCCGGGATGCGGCGTCCGGTGGTGGCGGGTGCGTTCTTGGTCATGTTGGTTCTTTCCAATGCGAAATGGGCTGCCGGAATGCTGCTGCGCGCCGCACGAGGCGTCGCACGCGCTGGAGCGCCCGGCGGCAGTGTTCAACTTTGGGAATGCTTCGTCGCTGCTCGTGCCCGCCAGTGGCGGAAGAGTCGGCGGCGGGGATGCCGTCGGGAGACGGTCAGGCGTGCGGGAAGTCGAACGCCAGGACGGCGTCGAGCGTGAACCAGGGTTGTGAGAATGGAGCAACCATGGCTGCGATCTTAGGTGGGTGCGCAGGGCGCGTCAATTACGGGGCTATCGCTGCGCTCGCCGGGCTCGGTCCCGGCAGGCGCGGCCCGGATGTCGGCATAATCAACGCCATAGCCACCGCTACCGGCATTGCCAGGAGCAAGAATGTCCCAACCGGCCTTTTCCACCCGGCTCAGCCACATCGCCCGGCGTTTCGACGAAACCATCGCCACCGTCAACCTGCCGGTGTATCGGGCATCGACCGTGTTGTTCGACTCGCTCGCTGCGGCCACCCAGGCCGGCCACGACGCCAGCGCCGCGGTCGGCGCGCTCCACGCCTCGAGCTACGGTACTGCGGGCACCCCGACCACCTATGCGCTGATGGACGCCCTGGCGGAACTCGAAGGTGCCGGCGCGGCCTGCCGCGCGGCGCTGATGCCTTCGGGACTGGCGGCGATCAGCACCGCCCTGCTCGCCTTCCTCAAGCCCGGCGACCACCTGCTGATGAGTGACTCGGTCTACGGGCCGGCGCGGATGTTTGCGCTCGGGATGCTCAAGCGTCTGGGGGTGGAGACCACCTTCTTCGTTCCGGATGCCGATGTCGCCGCGGTCGCGGCGCTGATCCGTCCGAGCACCCGCGCGCTCTACCTCGAGAGTCCCGGCAGCTACACCTTCGAGATTCAGGATGTGCCCGCACTCGCGGCGCTGGCGCGCTCGCGCGGCATCGTCTCGATGATCGACAACGCCTGGGCTTCGCCGGTTTTCTCGCGACCCTTCGAGTGGGGCGTGGACCTCTCGATCCTGCCGCTGACCAAGTACTGGAGCGGCCACTCCGACGTGCTGATGGGCGCGGTCGTGGCCCGCGAGGAGCACTGGCCGACGCTGTGGGGGGCGGTGCGCGCAATGGGCATGTGCGTGGGTGGCGACGATGCCTTCCTGATCCTGCGCGGCCTGCGCACGGTCGAGGTGCGGATGCATCGCCACCAGGAGACTGCGCTCGAGGTCGCGGGCTGGCTCGCGGAGTGCCCCGAGGTTGAGCGGGTGTTGCACCCGGCACTGCCCTCGCACCCCGGCCACGCCTTGTGGCGGCGCGATTTCAGCGGTTCGAGCGGACTCTTTTCCTTCGAACTCGACCCGGCGCTGTTTGCCGCGCCGGGGGGCGGGCAGGAATCGGCGGGGTCGTCATCGTCGCCCGGCGCGCTCGATCCGGAACGCGTCGCGCGCGGGCTGGCGGCGCTGTGCGAGCGGCGCCGGCATTTCGGGATCGGCTATTCGTGGGGTGGCTACGAGAGCCTGATAATGCCGGCCGGCATCTCTTCCCTGCGCGGCGTCGCGCCCTGGACCGGCGGGCCGCTCTTGCGGCTGCACTGCGGGCTGGAAGATCCCGCCGACCTGATCGCCGACCTCGAGGACGGCCTGGCGGCGCTGACCATCGCCCTGGCTGACTGAGCGCGAGCGCTCCCTCACTCCAGCGGCGGCGGCACCGCGCCCTTGCGCTCGACGATCAGGCCGTAGGCCTGGGGCTCGCGGTGCTTGGCGAAGTTGAAGGTGGTGTTCTTGTAGGACAGGGTCAGGTCCAGGTCGCAGCCGTGCGCTTTCGCCTGTCTCATCAGTTCGATCATCCGGGCGACCACCTGCGCGCGGGATTCGCTGCGGGCAATCGGGCCGAGCTGGGCGGCGCCAACGGTGACGATGCGGGTCATGTTTGTGTTACTCCCGGGAAGCTAGTTCGAGCGTGGTCTGGAGCAGCACGTTGGCGCCGGCCTCGAGGTCGGCAGCTGCGGTATTTTCAGCAGGATTGTGGCTGATCCCCTTGATGCTCGGGACGAAGATCATCGCCGTCGGGCACACCCGGGCGAACATCTGGGCATCGTGACCGGCGCTCGAGGTTATCCGGCGCTGGCTGTAGCCCAGCCGCGCGGCCACCCCCGCGATGGTCTTCACCACGCCGGCATCGAAGCTGACCAGCTCGAAGCGCGCCAGGCGCCGGGCGCTGATCTTCACCCCTTCGTCCTTGGCCAGTTTCAGCAGGAAGGCCGCCAGCCGCGCCTCGGCTTCGAGCAGGAGCCGCTCGTTGGTGTTGCGCAGGTCGACGGTGAGCGTGGCGCAGCCGCATCGGCGTGGTGCCGGCGTGGTTGAGGGTCGCGATCACCTCGAGGCCACCGAGCACTCCCAGGTTGCCGTCGTAGCGCCCGCCGGTGCGCACGGTATCGATGTGCGACCCGATCATCACCGGCTGGGCGTCGGCCGCGCTGCCGGCACGCCGGCCGAAGACATTGCCGATCGGGTCGATCGACACCTCGAGGCCGAGCGCGCGCATCCAGCCGACGATGAGGTCCCGACCGCTACGCGGTGCTTTCGCCCGGCGAGCGCACGGTGGCCGACCTGATCCTGGCCTTCCCCGGACGGCTGGCAACCCACTCGGCCACCGAGCTGGCCCAGCTGGCCGGCGCATCCAAGGCCACCGTCACGCGCTGTTTCCGTCGGCTCGGCTACGCCAGTTACGCCGAGGTGCGCAGCGAAGTCCGCCGCGAGCAGCTCTGGGGTTCGCCGTACTACCTCGAGCAAGGCTCGAACCAGTGGTCCAGCCCGCACCTGGCGCTGGAAGCGCACGTCGCCGCCGACAGCGAATTGCTCGGCGCAACGGTCGACGCGCTGACGGCGGTCGATCTGGGCGCCGTGATCGCGGCGCTGGGCGGCGCCCGCCGGGTGGTGTTCATCGGCTATCGCAACAGCCACCTGCCGGCGGGCTGGCGGGACTGGGCCCCGAGGACCTGGTCGTTGCGGTCGGGTTTCGCCGTCGCGTCCAGACCTTCCAGGCGGCGCTCGAGGCGGTCCATGGCACCGGCGCGCAGGTGCTCTACGTCACCGATCTCCCCGGCACCGCCGGTTCGCTGCGGGCCGACTGGACGTTGACCTGCCACTGCCGCGGCGCGTCGATGCTCGACAGCTACGTCGCGGCCATCAGCCTGCTGAATTTCCTGGTCACCCAGGTGGCCAGCGAGCTGGGCGATGCCGCCCGCCAGCGGATGGCGCAAATCGAGCATTTGCACGGCGAACTGGGCGATCTGGCCTGAGCTGGACACGCCAGTGCTGGCATGGTCGCAAGCCACGGCGGATGCGACTAAGATGGAATTTTTAGCCGGAGGACGCGCGATGCTGATGCCACGCCAAGCTGTGCCGGCGCTACGAGTGCCGACCATAGCCCACGGAAACTTCGACCTCGCTGCCGATGCGCCCCAGGCGTTTTCGCTGGTGGTCTTCTATCGCGGCCTGCACTGCCCGATCTGCGCCAAGTACCTGATTGAACTGGGCACCTATGCCGACGAGTTTACCGCCCGCGGGGTGGCGACCATCGCGGTCAGCGCCGATGGCGAGGAGCGTGCCCGCCTGATGGCCGACAAGATCAAGGCCAGCGAGCTGCGCATCGGCTACGCTCTGGCGCTGGCCAGCGCCCGGGAGTGGCGGCTGTTCATCTCGGAGGGTCGCGGACGCACTTCGATCGGCATCGAGG
>JAGXFG010000107.1 GCA_024637395.1 Burkholderiaceae bacterium
CGACGTGACCCCTTCTTTAGTAGCACTTTGATTTAGAGCCCGTCGCTGCAAACTGTACTCGATTCATCTACGCCTGAGTTCGCTCGCGAGCTCAGGCGTGCCGCATAAACTGCCGGCGTCACTCCTCCCAGATGCTTCTTGGGACGATCCTCGTTGTAATCGCGACACCACTCGGCAATCACGGCCCGGGCGTGTGCCAGGGTTGTGAACCAGTTGTCGTTCAGGCACTCGTCGCGCAATCGACCGTTGAACGACTCGACGTAGGCGTTCTGGTTCGGCTTGCCCGGCTCGATGAAGCGCAATGCCACATCGTTCTCGTGCGCCCAGATCGCCATCGCTCGGCCGCAGAATTCCTTTCCATTGTCGGTGCGAATCACCTTGGGTAGCCCGCGGCTGTGTTTCACCGCATCCAGGATCCGCGTCACGTACGCGCCCGAGATCGCCGTGTCGGGCACGATCGCCACCGATTCGTGCGTGGCGTCATCGACCACCGTCAGGCACTTCAAGCTCCGACCGTTGGCCAGGCGATCGAAGACGAAATCCATGCTCCAGACTTCGTTGGCCCGGCTCGGCCTCACGAGTGGCTGGCGATCCCCGAACGCAACCTTCTTCCGCTTGCGTTTCTGCACCATCAGGTTCTCTTGCCGATACAACCGCCGGACCCGCTTCAGGTTCACCATCCAACCCGCCTGGCGCAGCCGCAGGTGAATCATCCGGTAGCCGTGGCGACGATGCCGATGCGCCAGCGCCACGATCTGTTCGCGCAAGGGAGCGTTGCCATCGTCTCGCGGTTCATAGCGCAACACGCTCGCGCTCATGCCCACAAGCTTCAACGCCCGGCGCTCACTCATGCCCCGAACCTGGGCAAACCGCACCAGCTCGCGCTTGGCTGGAACGGTCACCACTTTCGGCGCAGCGCCTCACGGCTGATCTCCGCTTCAAGCAAGCTCTCGGCCAACAGCTTCTTGAGCCGCCCATTCTCCGTCTCGAGCTCCTTGAGCCGCTTGGCATCCGACACCGACATCCCGCCGAACTTGGACCGCCACAGGTAGTAGCTCGCCTCCGAGAACCCGTGTCGCCGGCACAGATCCTTCACCGACAAACCAGCCTCCGCCTCGCGCAAGAACCCGATGATCTGTTCTTCCGTAAACCGCTTCTTCATCAGCCCGATCTCCTCTGAGTGGAATCGGACTCCAAAGCATAACGCTACTAATTTCGGGGATCACGTCGCCCTGATTACAGCGCAGCAAGGGGGGAAGAAAACGGCCCGCCAAGGCGGGCCGTTTTAACCGGACGCCGCGACGGGCCGTCCTGCTGTCAGAGAGTGAGCGCTATTACTGAATCTTGGCCTTGGCCCGGAGGCTCTTCTGCAGCGCCTCGATGCGCTCGCGCTCGAGTTTCTGCATGATCTGCGGCTTGACCTGCTCGAGCGGCGGGGCCTTGGCGTCACGGATGTCGTCGACCCGGATCACGTGATAGCCGAACTGCGACTTGACCGGCACCTGAGTGAACTTGCCCTTTTCGAGCTTGACCATCGCGTCCGAGAATTCCGGGACGAAGGTGCCAGGGGTATTCCAGTCCAGGTCGCCACCATGCTCGGCCGAACCCTTGTCGATCGACTGCTTGGCGAGATCCTCGAACTTCCCGCCCTTCTTGAGCTGCTCGATGATCTGCTTGGCCGCATCTTCCTTCTCGACCAGGATATGGCGGGCCTTGTATTCCTTGCCCGACTGCTCCTTCACGACCCGGTCGTATTCGGCCTTGACTTCGTCGTCCTTGATCGGGTTGGCCTTGCCGGTCTCGGCCAGAAGTGCCCGGATCAGGATGTCCTGGCGGGCCATGTCGAGTTGGCGCTGGACCTCGGCGCGCTTGAGCAGGCCGCGCTTCTCGGCTTCCTGCACGAACAGCTCACGGGCGATCAGCTCTTCACGCACCGCGGTGCGCAACTCCGGCGTGTCGGGGCGGCCCTGTCCGGCAAGCATCTGCACGAACTCGTCGACTTTGGCCTTGGGGATTGCCTTGCCGTTGACCATGGCGGCATTTTGCGCAATGGCCGACGCGCTCGTGAGCGCCAGTGCTACGGCAAGCAGGGGGGCGGCGTAAGCGCCGCGGATAGGGAACTTCATTTAATTTCCTTGTCGTGGACGTGAAAGGGGCAGGTGCCAGGTTAGGTTCCGGCGGGCGTTTGCGCCTCGATAGCGAGGCGTGAATTCGTCCCGGGAGCCAGTCGCCGAGGGCATGATACACGAGCCGATGGCGCGCCAGAGTCGTCAATCCGGCGAAGGCTGGTGCGACCAGGCGGACCCGAAAATGGCCCCCCGATTTGGCGCCCGGATGTCCGACATGAAGATGGCCGTCGTCGAACACCTCGATTTCCGCTTCCGGGAACGCGGCCCGCAGGCGATCGGTGATTTCTGCGACCGATAACGGCGTCATTGTGTTTCCTCGACGAAGCGTCCGATGTAGAACGCCTGCGCCAGCACGAAAACGAGGGTCAAGCCCAGCGTGCCGAAGAGCTTGAAATTCACCCAGGTCGCGGTCGGGTAGTTGTAGGCGACATAAATGTTGAGCACCGCCATCGCCGCGAAGAACAGCGACCAGCCGAGGTTGAGCCGGTTCCAGATCGCCGCTGGCAGCCTGATCTGGGCGTCCATCATCGCCTTTATCAGGTTCTTGCCGAAGGCGTAGCGCGAGGTCATCAGGCTGAGGGAGAAGGCGGCGTAGAGTACCGTCGGCTTCCACTTGATGAAGGTTTCATCGTGCAGGAACAGGGTCAGGCCGCCGAAGACGACGATTATCGCCAGGCTGGCCCACTGCATCCCCGGAATGGGGCGACGGCGGACAAGCAGCCAGCCGATCTGCGCAACGCTGGCGACGATCGCCACCCCAGTGGCAATGTAGATGTCGTAGAACCTGAAAGCGACGAAGAACAGGATGACCGGGAACAGGTCGAAGAGCAGTTTCATCTGGCTCCGTGGGGCTCGCTGCAAAATGGCAACCATCTGAGGATTGCCGGCGGGGTATAATTATAGATTAGCTTCCAACTAGGCACCGAACATGGCTGAACGTACTCGCAAACGCCGCAATACCCTCGAACGCCGTTGCCTGCCCAAAGCGCTCAAGCGCTTGTTCAATGGCTCGTCGCGGACCGTCTTCAAGATGCTGCTCAAGGCCAAGTAAGACACGGCGAGGTAAGACACGGCGAGGTCGCTAGGTCTTCGCCGGCTCGAAACTGAGCGCGGCCGAATTGATGCAGTAGCGCTTCCCGGTCGGCGGCGGACCATCGTCGAATACGTGCCCGAGGTGGGCGCCGCAGCCCGCGCACAGAACTTCGGTGCGCACCATCAACAAGCTGAAATCGTCCCTGGTGCTTACGCACCCGAGGGCTTTGGCGCGGCTGAAACTCGGCCAGCCGCAGCGTGAGTCGAACTTGTCCTGCGAGTCAAACAGCGCGCTTTTGCAGCATATGCAGCCATAGCTGCCGGCCTCGTGGTGATTCCAGTACTTCCCGGTAAACGGCGCCTCGGTGCAACCGCACTGGGTGACCTCGTACTGCTCGCGCGTCAGCTGCTCGCGCAACTTCGCGTCGTCCTGCGGGGTATTTGGGTGGCCCATGGGAACATTCAACAAGAGCTTCGGAAGACCTCGTCAGTGGAGCGCAATCGCCGGCACTTTCGTCGGTCGCTGAGTAGAAGCATAATCCGTGCGATCTGACATTACTCGTGAAGGGGGTTTGAGATGCAAGGGTTGATGATGGATATGCCGCTGCTGGTTTCATCACTTCTGGTGCACGCGACGCGCCATCATGGCGATGCGCAGATCGTCTCCCGCAGGGTCGAGGGCGATATTCACCGCTATACCTACGCCGACCTCGATCGGCGGGCACGCTCGCTGGCCAGCGCCTTTACGCTCCAGGGGGTTTCGGTCGGCGACCGGATCGCCACCCTGGCCTGGAACGGCTACCGCCATCTGGAGATCTACTACGGCGTGGGCGGAATGGGCGCGGTGGTCCACACCATCAATCCCCGGCTGCACCCGGAGCAGATCGCCTGGATCATCAACCATGCCGGCGACACCCATCTTGCCTTCGACCTCACCTTCCTGCCGATCATCCAGGCGGTCGCGCCGTTGTGTCCGGGGGTGAAGAGCTGGATTGCGATGATTGACCGTGACCGGCAACCGAATTTGCCTGGGGTCGAACTGGTCAACTACGAGGAGCTGCTTGCGACCGGGGACGAGAAATATCGCTGGCCCGAACTGGACGAGCGCACCGCGGTCGGTCTTTGCTACACCTCCGGCACTACCGGCAACCCCAAGGGCGCGATGTACGCCCACCGCTCCACGGTATTGCACGCCTACGCCGCGGCACTGCCCGACGCGATGGGTGCCTCGGCGCGCGATTGCGTGCTGCCCGTGGTGCCGATGTTCCACGTCAATGCCTGGTCGATTCCCTACGTCTGCCCGCTGGTCGGCGCCAAGATTGTCTTCCCGGGGCCCAATCTCGACGGCAAGTCGCTCTACGAACTGTTCGAGGCCGAGGGGGTCACATACGCCGCCGGCGTACCGACCGTCTGGCAGGGCTTGCTCCAGCATTTGCGCAGCAACAAGCTGCGCTTCTCGACCCTGACGCGCACTGTGATCGGCGGCTCGGCGTGCCCGCCGGCGATGATCGACGCCTTCCGTAACGAGTTTGACGTCGACGTGATTCATGCTTGGGGGATGACCGAAATGTCGCCGCTCGGAACCCTGTCGCGCCTGCAGCTCAAGCACCTCAAGCTCGACGAGGACGAACAGCGCAAGATCCTCGCCAAGCAAGGGCATGTGGTCTTCGGGGTCGACATGAAGATCGTCACCGATGACATGACCGACCTCCCTTGGGATGGAACCACCCCCGGCAACCTCCTGGTACGCGGTCCCTGGGTGATCCGCGAGTATTTCCGGGGCGAGGGCGGCGACCCCCTGGTCTATGACGCCGACGGCAAGGGCTGGTTCCCGACCGGGGACGTGGCGACGATCGACGCCGACGGCTACATGCAGATCACCGATCGCAGCAAGGACGTGATCAAGTCGGGCGGGGAATGGATCAGCACCATCGACCTGGAGAATCTCGCGGTGGCCCACCCCGCGGTCGCGCAGGCGGCGGTGATCGGAGTTGCCCATCCGAAGTGGGACGAGCGCCCGCTGCTGATCGTGGTACTCCAGCCGGGAGCCGAGGTTACGCGCGAGGAACTGCTCGAGTTCTATCAGGGCAAGGTGGCGAACTGGTGGATCCCCGACGACGTGCAGTTCGTCGCTGCGATCCCTCTGGGAGCGACCGGCAAGATTCTGAAGACGAAGTTGCGCGAGCAGTTTCACGACTATCGTCTGCCTGAGTAGTGAGCTGGTGCCCGAGGGGAATACACACTTGCCTGAGATGGATATTTGGTTATCATCGGCTGAGAAATTCAGTCGCTGTTCACGCTATGTTCCGGGAGAGAGATAAATGAGCAAGATCCGTTTTGCAGCGATGGCCGTTGTCGTCGCATCCGCGTTCAACGCACCGGCAGCCTTCGGCCAGACCGTCAAGATTGCGTTCATAGACCCGCTCTCGGGCGCATTCGCGCCGGTCGGCCAGGACATCCTGCACTCCTGGCAGCTGGTCGCGGAGATCGCGAACAAGAAGAACTGGGCCGGCGGACCGAAGTTCCAGATCGTGCCGTTCGACAACAAGGGTAGCCCGCAGGAGAGTGTGACGGTACTCAAGCAGGTGATCGATCAGGACATCCACTACGTCGTGCAGGGTAACGGTTCGGGCGCGGCGATCGCGCTCTCGGACGCGATCCAGAAACACAACGACCGCAACCCCGGCAAGGAAATCGTCTACCTGAACTACGCGGCAGTCGACCCGGTCCTGACCAATGAGCGCTGCTCGTTCTGGCACTTCCGACTCGATATCAACGCCGACATGAAGATGGAGGCGCTGAGCTCATATCTGGCCAGGAACACCGCGGTCAAGAAGGTCTACCTGATCGGCCAGGACTATTCGTTCGGGCGCGCGGTGGCTGCGGCTGCCAAGCGCGATATCCCGCGCAAGCGGGCCGACGTGCAAATCGTCGGTGACGACCTGCATCCGATCGGCCAGGTCAAGGATTTCTCGCCCTACATCGCCAAGATGAAGGCGGCGGGTGCGGATACCGTGGTTACCGGCAACTGGGGAGCCGACCTGGCGCTGCTGATCAAGGCTGCCAAGGATGCCGGCTACGACGCGAATTTCTACACCTATTACGCCGGTACGACCGGAGTGCCGACAGCCATGGGCAGCTCAGGGGTCGGCAAAGTGAACATCGTCGCCAACTGGATCGTCAATGTACCGCCGAACTACCGAGGCAGCGACCTCGTGGAGGCGCAGCTCAAGAAATCGGGCGACGACTACTACACCTTCCAGACCTATGTCGGCATCCAGTTGCTCGCTGAAGCGATGAAGCAGACCAAGTCGGTCGATCCGGTGAAGGTGGCCTTCGCGATGGAGGGAATGCGCCTTCCGAGCCTAAATGGCGAGATCGACATGCGGACCTCCGATCATCAGCTGCAGCAGAATATCTACATTGCGAGCTGGGCTAAGCAGGACGGCAAGAAGGTCAAGTACGACTCCGAGAAGACCGGTTATGGCTGGAAGTTGGAGACCATGCTGCCGGCTTACGTCGCGGCCCAGCCGACCTCCTGCCAGATGAGAAGGCCGGATCGCCCCTGAGCGTCTGATCTTTCTGGCCCCCGAGGAGACGCGCAAGCGCCAGCCCTCGGGGTCGTAGGCCCTCACGTGCGTCACGCACCTGTCGTCGACCGGATCGGATCCGCTTGGAACTTGCCGTCGTTTCCCTACTGAACGGACTCAGCTACGGGCTGCTGCTGTTCATGCTGTCGTCAGGGCTGACGCTGATCTTCAGCATGATGGGGGTGCTGAACTTCGCCCACGCCTCGTTCTACATGGTGGGGGCCTACGTGGCCTATCAGGTCAGCATCTGGTTTGGCTATTGGCCGGCGCTCGTACTGGCGCCGCTGGTGCTGGGAATTCTCGGGGCGCTGGTCGAGCGCTACGGCCTGCGTCGGGTCCATCGCTTCGGGCACGTCCCGGAATTGCTGTTCACTTTCGGCCTGACCTACATCATCGTCGAGGTGGTGCAGATCATCTGGGGGCGGGCGGCGGTGCCGTACCGCATTCCGCCTGAACTCGATGGCCCGCTGTTCATGGTGTACACGACCCAGTTTCCGATGTACCGCGGTTTCATGATGTTGGTCGCCGTGTTGATGCTGCTCGCCCTCTACCTGGTGCTCACCCGGACCCGGATCGGACTGATCATCCAGGCCGCCCTGTCGCACCCGCAGATGGTCGAAGCGCTCGGCCACAATGTGCCACGGGTATTCATGCTGGTGTTCGGCGCCGGAGCGGCACTGGCGGGCCTGGCGGGCGTGATCGGCGGCAATGCCTTCGTCACCGAACCGTCGATGGCCCATCTCGTGGGTTCGATCATCTTCGTGGTCGTGGTCGTCGGTGGCATGGGGTCGCTGTTGGGAGCCTTCGTGGCGTCGCTGCTGATTGGCGTCCTGCAGACCCTGGCAGTAGCGATCGACTCTTCGCTGGCTTCGATGATGGCGGCCATCGGGGTCACGGTGACCGCGGCAACTCCGCTCTACAGCCTCTGGATACTCAAGGTCTCGCAGGTTGCGCCGGTCCTGCCCTACCTGTTGCTGGTGCTGGTGCTGGTGCTCAGGCCGCGCGGGCTGATGGGCTCGAGGGCCGACTGAGATGGCCACCTGGCGACCGCGCGTAGTCTCGGGAGCGGCCGGACCCCGGATGCGGTTTTCACCGGTGAATTTCGGCAGGTGGCTGACCTGGGGGCTGACCATCATGCTCTTTAGCGTGATGCCATTTATCTTCACCTCGGGATTCGCGCTGACCCTGCTCTCGCAGATGGGGATCATGATCATCCTGACCCTGTCCTACAACGTCATCTTCGGCCAGGGCGGGATGCTGTCGTTCGGGCACGCGGTCTACTCGGGGCTGGGGGGGTTCTTCGCGATCCATGCGATCAACCTGGTGAGCCATCACGCGCTGCCGTTGCCCATCACCATGGTGCCGCTGGTCGGGGGCGTCTTCGGTGCGCTGTTCGGGGTGATCTTTGGCTACCTCACGACCAAACGCGCCGGCACGACTTTCGCCATGATCAGCCTCGGCATCGGCGAGATGGTTTTTGCGGCGGCCTTGATGTTTCCCGAATTCTTCGGCGGCGAGGGCGGGATCACCGCCAACCGGGTGGTCGGCAAGCCGTTCCTGGGGCTCAGCTACGGACCATCGATCCAGGTTTACTACCTGATCGTGTTCTGGTGCGTGGTGTGCATGGTGGGGATGTACGCCTTCTCCAGCACACCGCTCGGACGGATTTCCAACGCCGTGCGCGACAACCCCGAGCGCGCCGAGTTCATCGGGTACAACACCCAGCGGGTGCGCTTTCTGGTGCTGGTGGTGTCGGCCTTCTTCGCCGGCATCGCTGGTGGTCTTTCGGCGATCATGTTCGAAATCGTTTCCGCCGAGAACGTCTCGGCGGTGCGTTCCGGCGGCATGCTGCTGGCGACTTTCATTGGCGGGGCATCGTTCTTCTTCGGACCGATCCTCGGGGCGATCATCTTTATCTTTTTCGCGGTCGCGCTGTCGGATTTCACCAGCGCCTGGCTGTTCTATCTCGGCGCCTTCTTCGTGATCATCGTGATGTACTCGCCCGGCGGTGTCGCGGCGCTGGTGCTGATGAACCTGCGCGTGCTCAAGTACGGCCTGTTTGGCCGGCTGCGCGATCCCTACCTGGGCGTGCTGCTAACGGGTGCGGTGTTGCTGCTGGGGGTCGTGATGGTGGTGGAGATGGCGTATCACCTGAGCCTCAATGTCGCCGCCGGCAGCACGATGAAGTTCATGGGTTTTGCTGTCGATACCCTCTCGCGTGATGCCTGGGTGCTGGCATTGGGGATGCTCGTGGCCGGGGCGGTGTCGTTTGAGGTAATGCGCCGACGCTTCGCGCAGGAGTGGGATGCGGTTCAGGAACTGATCGAAGCCGCAGTGAAGCGGGAGGTGATGGTCTGATGGGCGCGGCGCTGAAACTGAGCCAGGTGCGCAAGAGCTTCGGCAACACCGAGATCATCTGTGGCGTGGACCTGGAGGTCAGGGCTGGCGAGCGGCACGCCATTATTGGCCCGAACGGGGCTGGCAAGTCGACGCTGTTTAACCTGATTTCGGGAAGGTTCCCGGTGAGCAGCGGGCGGATCGACCTGCACGGCGAGGAGATCACGCGGCTGCGCCCGTTCGAAATCAATCGCCGACGGCTGGCGCGCAGCTTCCAGATCACCAACATCTTTCAGCGCCTGTCGGTGTTCGAGAACATTCGCTGCGCGGCGCTCTACTCGCTGGGCTACCGCTACTCGTTCTGGCACCAGCTGGCCAAACTGCGTGACGCCGAGGAACGCTCCGACGACATCCTCAGACAGATCGGCCTGCGCAGCCGGCGCGACACGGTCGCGGGGCTGCTCACCTATGCCGAACAGCGGGCGCTGGAGATCGGGGTGACGATTGCCGGCGACGCCAACGTGATCCTGCTCGACGAACCGACCGCTGGAATGAGCCGATCCGAGACCGAACAGGCGGTGGAGCTGATCTTGCGCATTACCGAGGGGCGCACCCTGGTGACCGTCGAACACGACATGAGCGTGGTCTTCGGACTGGCCGATCGGATCAGCGTACTGGTCTATGGCGAGATCATCGCGACCGGAACGCCCGAGGAGATTCGCGGCAATGCCGCGGTGCGCGAGGCCTATCTCGGCACCACACTCGATGAAATGGGGGAGGTTGTCGCCGCTTCGGTGGACACGGCTGAGCCTGCGCCAAGGGGAGGGGGCAATGGCTGAAGCCCTGCTCGAGGTCCGCGGTCTGCATGCCTACTATGGCAAGAGCCATGTGCTCAGCGGCGTCGATTTGCGGGTCGGCAGCGGGGAAATCGTCAGCCTGCTGGGCCGCAACGGGGTCGGCCGTTCGACCACGGTGAAGACCATCATGGGGATGGTCGACGGGCATGGCTCGGTGCTTTACCGCGGGCAGGAAATCCTCGGCAGGAAGCCCTTCGAGATTGCCCACCTGGGCATTGGCTATGTTCCCGAGAGTCGGGATATCTTCCCGACTCTTACGGTCGAACAGAATCTTACTCTCGGACTCAAGGGGCGCAGTGCCAAGTCGCGCTGGTCCACCGAGGAGGTCTATGGGCTGTTCCCGCGCCTTCAGGAGCGCCGCAATATCCAGGCCGGAGTGCTCTCCGGCGGCGAGCAGCAGATGCTGACGCTGTCGCGCACGCTGATGGGCGACCCGGACCTGATCATGATCGACGAGCCTACCGAGGGATTGGCGCCGAAGCTGGTTGAGCTGGTAGGAGATTTTCTCCAGCAGCTGAAGACGCGGGGTGTTTCGGTGCTGCTGGTCGAGCAGAAACTGGCCATTGCGCTGCAGATCTCCGAGCGGGTCTATGTCATGGGTCATGGCCATATCGTGTTCGAAGGCACACCACAGGAGTTGAAGCGCAACGCAGCGGTGCGGCGCGAGTGGCTGGAGGTGTGACAGCAGCTCAGTTCGCGGTGGCGCGCGAACAGGATAGACTTGAGGTTTTTGACCGGGCCGTCGTGGCCCGTTCTTAGCGGATCAAATAGTACGTCCGTTCGTTTTTTTGGTCGCTGCGAACGGCGATGTTTAGCGGATGAGCCCGGCGACCGCGGCAATACCCATCATCCACCAACCAGGACGAAGCAATGGCAATGCTGCGAACCGAGAACCACGGCGCTGTCGCCGTGCTGACCATGGAAAATCCGCCCGTCAACGGACTTGGCCACGCGCTGCGTACCGCGATCGTCGATGCGCTGCACGAGGCCCAGGCTGACCCGGCGATCAAGGCGGTAGTGATTACCGGTGGCGGAACGGCGTTTTCCGGCGGGGCCGATATTCGCGAATTCAATTCGCCCAAGGCAATGGCGGAGCCGACGCTGTTTACCGTCATCCGCGAAATCGAGAAGTCGCCCAAGCCGGTGATCGCGGCGATCCATTCGGTGTGCATGGGTGGCGGGCTGGAACTGGCGCTCGGCTGCCACTTCCGGGTCGCGGCACCCAAGGCCAAGATCGCCTTGCCTGAAGTCAAGCTCGGCATCCTGCCTGGCGCCGGCGGCACCCAGCGCCTGCCGCGGGTGGTGCCGCTCGAGACGGCGCTCAACATGATCGTCTCCGGCAACCCGGTGAACTCCGAGAAGCTGGCCGGCACGCCGCTCTTTGACGCGATCATCGAGACCGACCTGGTGGAAGGCGCGATCGCGTTCGCGCGCCAGGTGGTCACCGAGAACCGCGGCCTGCCACGGGTCCGCGACCTGGCGATCATGCACGAGGACGCCGAGGCGTTCCTGCGCTTCTCGCTCAATACTGTGACCGCGATGGCCAAGAACTTCCCGGCGCCGGCCAAGTGCGTCGAAGCGATCACCGCGGCCGTGCTACTGCCGTTTGACGAAGGCATCGCACGCGAGCGTGCGCTGTTCCTCGAGCTGCTCCAGACTCCGGAATCGCGCGCCCTGCGCCACGCTTTCTTTGCCGAACGCGCGGCCAGCAAGATTCCCGATGTGCCCGCCGATACGCCGCTGCGCCCGGTAACCACGGCGGCCGTAATCGGTGCCGGGACGATGGGCGGCGGCATCACGATGAATTTCGTCAATGCGGGAATCCCGGTTCATTTGCTTGAAGCCAATGCCGAGGCGCTCGAGCGCGGGATGGGCACGATCCGGCGCAACTACGAGAATTCGGCCAAGAAGGGCCGGATCAAGGCCGAGGATGTCGAGAAGCGGATGGCGCTGATCAAGCCGACGATGAGCTACGCCGACCTCGGCGGCGATGACATCGTGGTGGAAGCCGCGTTCGAGGACATGGACGTCAAGCGCGCAGTGTTCGGCGAGCTCGACAAGACGATGAAGCCCGGAGCCATTCTCGCGACCAACACTTCGACTCTGGACGTCAATCAGATCGCAGGGTTTACCGGACGGCCGGGTGACGTGATCGGGATGCATTTCTTCTCGCCGGCCAACGTCATGAAGCTGCTCGAAATCGTGCGCGGCGCCAAGACCTCGAAGGACGTGCTGGCCACGGTGATGAAGCTCTCCAAGACGCTGCGCAAGACCGGCGTGGTGGCCGGAGTCTGCGACGGCTTCATCGGCAACCGGATGATCGAGCAATACAGTCGCCAGGCCGGATTCATGGTCGACGAAGGCGCCAGCCCGGCGCAGGTCGATCGCGCGGTCGAGAAATTCGGCTTTGCGATGGGGCCGTTCCGGATGGGCGACCTGGCCGGAAACGACGTCGGCTGGTATATCCGCAAACGCCGCTACATCGAGAAGCCCCACATGGCGTATTCGCGGCTCGCGGACCGGCTCTGCGAACTCGGCCGCTTTGGCCAGAAGACCGGCGCCGGCTGGTATCGCTACGAACCGGGCAATCGCAAGGCGCTGCCTGACCCGCTGGTCGATACCCTGATCGCCGACTACCGTAGCGAGCTGGGGATCAAACCGCGCAAGATCTCGGACGAAGAGATCGTCCATCGGCTGGTGTTCTCGCTGGTCAACGAAGGGGCCAAGATCCTGGAAGACGGGATCGCGCTGCGGGCCTCGGACATCGACCTGATCTACCTCAGCGGCTACGGTTTCCCGCTCTGGCGCGGCGGCCCGATGCTCTATGCCGACATGTACGGGCTCTATAACGTCGTCAACCGGATGAAGGAATTTGCGGCCAATCCCTACGGCGACCCCGGGTTCTGGCAGCCGGCGCCCCTGATGGCGAAGCTGCTGGCCGAAGGAAAATCATTCACGGGTTGAACGAGGACCGGCGCGGCCAGTTGCCGCGCCCCGGAAGGACGCCCAGCGCCCGGGTCTTGACCGGGCAGGACAACGAATCGAGAGGAAACAGTCATGCGTGAAGCAGTTATCGTCTCCACCGCCCGCACCGGACTCGCCAAGAGCTGGCGCGGCGCGCTCAACATGACCCATGGAGCCACCATGGGCGGACACGTGGTTCGCGCCGCCGTCGAACGCGCCGGAGGCGAGCCTGGCGAGGTCGAAGATGTGCTGATGGGCTGTGCCTTCCCCGAGGGCGCCACCGGCGCCAACATTGCGCGCCAGATCGCATTGGCGGCCGGGTTGCCGGTGCAGGTTGCCGGCATGACCGTCAACCGGTTTTGTTCCTCGGGTCTGCAGACCATAGTCCTCGCTGCCCAGCGGATCATCGCCGGTGAGGGGTCGGTCTACGTCGCGGGCGGGCTGGAATCGATCTCCTGTGTGCAGAACGAGGCCAATCGTCACATGTCGCACGACAAGGGCCTCATGAAGACCAAGCCCGAGGTCTACTGGCCGATGCTCCAGACGGCCGAAATGGTCGCCAAGCGCTACCAGATTCCCCGCCAGTTGATGGACGAATATGGGGTCCAGAGCCAGCTGCGCAACAGCGCCGCTGCCGAGGCGGGGAAGTTCAAGGACGAACTCGTGCCGATCACGGTGCGCATGGCGGTGGCCGACAAGGCCAGCGGGCAACTCCTGACCCGCGAAGTGACGCTCGACGACGACGAGGGTCGGCGGCCCGACACCACCATCGAGGGCGTTTCCAAGATTCGCAGTGCGGTGCCCGGCGGTGTAGTCACGGCCGGCAATGCCAGCCAGTACTCCGATGGCGCCGGCGCCTGCGTGGTGATGGATGCCAAACTTGCCGAGCAGCGCGGATTGAAGCCCCTGGGCTATTTCCGCGCCTTTGCGGTGGCGGGCTGCGAGCCCGATGAAATGGGGATCGGCCCGGTATTCGCGATTCCGAAACTGCTGCAGCGGGCAGGTCTGAAGATCGACGACATCGACCTGTGGGAACTCAACGAGGCCTTCGCAGTGCAGGTGCTCTACTGTCGCGACCGGCTGGGAATTCCGAACGACCGACTCAACGTCAACGGCGGCGCGATTGCCATTGGCCACCCCTACGGCATGAGCGGCCAGCGCCTTACCGGCCACGCGCTCATCGAGGGCCGCCGGCGCGGTGCCAAGTGGGCGGTAGTGACAATGTGCATCGGCGGCGGCATGGGCGCGGCCGGGTTGTTCGAGATCGTCTGAAGCTGCAACAGGGGGGGGCCGTGGAACTGCTGCGCACACCTGAAGAGCGTTTCGCTCAACTGCCCGGCTTTCCCTATTCTGCGCACTACGTCGACGACCTGCCGGGCTACGAGGGAACCAGGATCCACTACCTCGACGAGGGCGAGGCCCACCACGGTGTGGCGCTGTGCCTGCACGGCAACCCCACCTGGTCGTATCTTTACCGCAAGATGATCCCGGTGTTCCTGGCAAGCGGCTTGCGGGTTGTGGCCCCCGACCTGATCGGGCTGGGGCGCTCCGACAAGCCGGTCGACGCGGCGGTGCACACCTTTGGCTGGCACCGTGATTCGTTGCTGAGGTTCATCGAACGGCTCGATCTGCAGAATGTGCTGCTGGTTGTCCAGGACTGGGGCGGCATCCTGGGACTCACCTTGCCGCTTGACCTTCCAGGGCGGATCACCCGCTTGCTGGTGATGAACACCGCGCTTGCCACCGGCGCGGCCCCGACGCCGGGGTTTGTCGCCTGGCGCGACTATTCCAACCGCAACCCTGATCTTGGGATCGGCAAATTGCTGGCCCGCAGCTGTCCGGGGCTGAGCGCAACCGAGGCCTCGGCCTATGATGCGCCCTTTCCCGATGCGCGCTTCAAGGCCGCGCCGCGGGCCTTTCCGAACATCGTCCCGGATCATCCCGAAGCCGAGGGAGCAGCTCTTTCGCGGCGTGCGCTGGCATGGTGGAGCGAGCAGTGGAGCGGGCAGAGCTTCATGGCCATAGGACTGCAGGACCCGGTGCTAGGCGAATCCTTGATGCTGGCGTTGCAGAAACGCATCCGGGGCTGCCCCCCGCCCCTGGGCGTCGCCGCCGGTGGCCACTTCCTCCCCGAGGAAGGGGAGCAGGTGGCGCGTGCGGCCATGGAGTCGTTTGGCCTCGCGCCCAGGACCTGACTGAGTTGGGGCGACGCAGTTGACTCGTGACGGGAGCCTGAGGATGAGCAGAGCGGAAAGCCCAATCGAAGTGCCGTCGAAAATTCTCAGCCGCCGGGACCTGGAGTTCCTGCTATACGAATGGCTTGCGGTAGAGGAACTGAGCGCGCGCCCGGCTTTTGCCGAGCATGGCCGGGAAACTTTTGACGCCGTGCTCGACGTCAGCGAGCGCGTGGCGCGCGAGCATTTCTACCCGATCAACAAATTGCTCGACGAGCAGGAACCGCAGTTCGACGGTGAACAGGTGCGCACACCGGCGCCCCTGAAGGAGGCCCTGGAAGTATTCGCGCAGACCGGGATGCTGCTCGCTGGCCAGCCCGAGGAATTGGGCGGGATGCAGCTGCCCTACGTGGTCGAGAAGGCCTGCTTCGCCTATTTCAGTGCCGCCAGTGTCGCCGCATCGGGCTACGCGATGCTTACGCTCGGCAACGTCAATCTCTTGCGCGCCCACGCCAGCGCACAGCAAATCCAGACCTGGGTGCCGCCGATGCTCGCCGGGCGGTTCTTCGGGACGATGTGCCTGTCCGAACCCCAGGCCGGATCTTCACTGGCCGACGTTGCCACCCGCGCCGACCCCGCTGAGGACGGCAGCTATCGGCTGTTTGGCAACAAGATGTGGATTTCTGGTGGCGATCACGACCTGGCCGAGAACATCGTCCACCTGGTGCTGGCGAAGATTCCGGGCGAGGACGGCCGGCTGATTGCCGGGGTGAAGGGCATTTCGCTGTTCATCGTCCCGAAGTTTCTGCTCGACGACAATGGCGATCCCGGTGAACGCAACGACGTCGCGGTGGCGGGGCTCAATCACAAGATGGGATTTCGTGGCACCACCAACTGCCTGCTCAACTTCGGCGAGGGTGCCTGTCGTCCGGGCGGCCAGGCGGGTGCGATCGGTTATCTGGTTGGTCAGCCGCATCAGGGGCTGGCCATCATGTTCCACATGATGAACGAGGCCCGCATCGGGGTCGGCACCGGGGCGGTGACGCTGGGCTATACCGGATACCTGCATGCGCTTGATTACGCCCGCAACCGGCCGCAAGGGCGTCCTCTGGGGTCGCGTGACCCGACTGAGCCGCCGATCGCAATCGTCGGCCACGCCGACGTGCGGCGAATGCTGCTGGCGCAGAAGTCCTACGTCGAGGGCGGCCTGGCGCTGACCCTGTGGTGTTCCAGGCTGGTCGATGACGCCGGGACCGCGGCTGATCCGGAGACCAGGGCCGATGCTGCCCGGCTGCTCGACCTGCTGACCCCGATCGCCAAGAGCTGGCCTTCGCAATGGTGCCTGGCGGCCAATGACCTGGCGATCCAGGTAATGGGCGGTTATGGCTACACCCGCGACTACAACGTCGAACAGTTCTACCGTGACAATCGGCTCAACCCGATTCACGAGGGCACCCACGGCATCCAGGCGCTGGATCTGCTGGGCCGCAAGGTGCGCCTCGACGGCGGCCGGGCGCTGCAGCTGCTCGAACAGCGCATCGCGGCTACGATCGCCCGCGGCGCCGGCGCTGGTGCCGATTCGGAGTGGGCGGCATACGGCACGGCGCTGGCGGGCTGGGGCGGGCGGTTCCGGGCCTGCCTGGCGCGCCTGCAGCGCGGCGAGAATGCCGCTCGAGGCCTGGCGAATGCGACGGTATTTCTCGAAGCCTTCGGACACTACGTGGTGGCCTGGCAGTGGCTCGACCAGGCGTGCTGCGCGCTCGCGGCTATCGCTGCCGGCAGTGGGGTCGAACTGGCTCCCGGGGAACTCGACTTCTACAATGGCAAGCTTCAGGCCGGGCGCTACTTCCTGCGCTGGGAACTGCCGCGCATCGGTCCGATGCTCGACCTGCTCGACGGACTCGACGCCACTGCGCTCGAGATGCGCGACGAGTGGTTCTGAATCGGAAATCTGGCTGATACGAGATTCCTCCGGTGTCACCGCCGGGGGAATCTCTTTGACAAGGGGAGCAAGGATGTCAGTACGCAAGTTGTTCGAATTGAAGGGACGCAAGGCGATCGTCACCGGAGGATCGCGTGGTCTCGGCCTGCAGATCGCCGAAGCGCTGGGCGAGATGGGAGCGGAAATCGTGATCGCGGCCCGCAAGCCTGATGAACTGGAGCACGCGCGCGATCATCTCGAGCGGCTCGGCATCAAGGCCCACGCGATTCCGGCCGATCTCGGCGATCCCGCTGCCATTGCCACCTTCGTCGACGCGGCACTGGAAAAGCTTGGCCATTGCGACATCCTGGTCAACAATGCGGGCGCTGCCTGGGGTGCCCCCGCCGAGGACTATCCCTACGAGGCATGGATGAAGCTGGTCAACCTGAACCTGACCGGTGTCTTCCTGCTCACGCAGGCGATCGGCAAACGCTCGATGATTCCGCGCGGCTACGGCCGGATCCTCACGGTGGCGTCGATTGCAGGCTTAAGGGGCAATCCGGTCGGCATGGGCGAGACGCTGGCCTACAACACGACCAAGGGCGCGCTGGTGAATTTCACCCGCACGCTGGCCGGGGAATGGGGCCGCTACGGCATCACCGTCAACGCGCTCGCGCCGGGATTTTTCCCGTCGAAGATGACCCGCGGAATGTTGGCGGTGGTCGGTGAACGAATCAAGGCCGCAACGCCGCTGAATCGTCTCGGCGACGACGAAGACCTGCAGGGCGCGGCCGTGCTGCTGTGTTCGCAGGCCGGGAAGCACATTACCGGACAGATCCTCGCCGTCGATGGCGGGGCCACTGCCGTCTAGGAGAAGAAAGCAATGAATGACTTGATAACAGGCAATTCGCCGCGGCGGGGAACATGACCGGCGGCCGCTTCCCGGTGACCATTCCGTTCCTGCACTGGCTGGGCGTGCAGATGGTCGAGCACAGCGCCGGCCGCGCCACGCTGGAACTGGACACCGAAGAACATCACCGCAACTCCTTCGGCGTGGCCCATGGCGGCGTGGTGATGACGCTGCTCGACGTGGCGATGGCGATGGCCGGGCGTTCGCTGGCGCACCCCGAAGCGGGGGAAATCGGCGTCAGCGGGACCGAGCAGGGCATGGTCACGATCGAGATGAAGACCACGTTCATGCAGCCGGCACACGGCAAGCTGGTGGCTACCGGACACTGCCTTCATCGCACCGTCAGCATGGCATTTTGTGAAGCCGACATCCACGACGAACGCGGCCATCTGGTCGCTCGCGGCAGCGGCACCTTCAAGTACATGAGGCAGCGCAAGATCGGCGCCTGACGACCCCATTGCGGCCCGCAGGGCACATTGCAGTCAACCAAGGGAAAAGAACATGAAGGAAATCAACCGCCAGATCGTGTTGGCCAGCAGGCCTCAGGGGAAAGTCACGAGCGCCAATTTCAGGCTCGTCGAAGCACCGGTCCCGGAATTGAAGGAAGGGGAGGTGCTGGTGCGCAACCACTTCATGTCGGTCGACCCCTACATGCGCGGTCGCATGGATGACTCCAAGTCCTACACCGCGAGCCAGGAAATCGACGCGGTGATGGGCGGCGGGACGGTCGGGTTGGTGGTCGAGAGCCGCAATCCGGCCTTCAAGATCGGCCAGAGCGTGGTCGGAATGCTCGGCTGGCAGCTCTACGGCGTTGCCGACGGGTCGACCTTGCGGGTGATCGACACCACCCACATTCCGATGTCGGCCTACCTCGGCGTGGTTGGCATGCCCGGCGCCACGGCCTGGTACGGACTCAACCAGATCATCGCTCCCAAGACCGGTCAGACCGTGGTCGTTTCGGCGGCCAGCGGTGCGGTCGGTTCGGTGGTGGGGCAGCTGGCCAAGCGCCAGGGCTGCCGGGCGGTGGGGATCGCCGGGGGCGAGGAAAAGTGTCGCGCGGTGGTCGAGGAATTCGGTTTCGACGCCTGCGTCGACTACAAGGCCGGCAATCTCTACAAGGACCTCAAGGCTGCCACGCCGGAGGGCATCGACGGGCTCTTTGAGAACGTCGGCGGCGATTGTTTCGACGCGGCACTGGCGCGGATGAATCCCTTTGGACGCGTGGCAGTGTGCGGCCTGATCGCAGGCTATGACGGAAAGGAAATCGCGATCCGCAATGTCCGCTCGATCCTCGTCAATCGGCTCAAGATCCAGGGCTTCATCGTCTCGGAGCACCTCGAACTGTGGCCGCAGGCGCTAGGCGAAATCGGCATGCTGGTGGCGACTGGGGCGCTCAAGTATCGTGAGACCGTGGCCCAGGGACTGGAAGCGGCTCCGGAGGCGTTCATGGGGCTGCTGACCGGGCGCAATTTCGGCAAGCAGGTCGTCAAGCTGATCTGACACAAGGAGCGAGCGATGCAGGAACTTAGCGGCCGGGTGGCGGTCATTACCGGAGCGGCGAGTGGTTTCGGCCGCGAGTTTGCGCGCCTGGGGGCCAGTCAGGGGATGAAGCTGGTGCTGGCCGACGTCGATCGCGCGGGGCTCGCTGAGCTCGAGCGGGAGCTCGCGGGGACACCCTGCATCAGCGTGCCCACCGACGTCAGCCGGGCCGAAGATGTCGCCCAGCTGGCGCAGCGCACGATGAAGGAATTCGGCGCGGTCCATCTGCTTTTCAACAATGCTGGCGTTGGTTCGGGCGGACTGATCTGGGAAAGCTCGCTGGAGGACTGGCAATGGGTTCTCGGGGTGAACCTGTGGGGCGTGATCCACGGGGTTCGCGAGTTCGTGCCGCTGATGCTCGCCCAGGACTGCGAGTGCCATGTAGTCAACACTGCATCCGTGGCCGGCCTGCTGTCGCCGCCGGGGATGGGGGTCTACAACGTCAGCAAGCACGCGGTCGTCACACTGAGCGAAACCCTGTTTCATGACTTGAGGCTGGCCGGTTCAAAGGTCGGGGCCTCGGTTCTTTGCCCGGCCTTCGTGCCGACCGGAATCCACCAATCGGAGCGCAACCGCCCCGATGAGTTGCGCAATGCCGAGCCCCTGACCGCTTCGCAGCGCATGGCCCGGGAAGCGACCACCAAGGCCGTAACCTCGGGCCGGGTCACGGCGGCGCAGGTGGCAGAGCTGACCTTCGAGGCGATCCGCGCGAACCGTTTCTATGTGCTCTCGCACCCGAAGATCCTCGATTCGGTGGGACTGCGGCTGCAGGACATCCTGGAGCTACGCAATCCCAGCGATCCGTTTACCTACAAGCCCGGGGTAGCGCCGGGAAGCGGCGCCTGAGCGGGGCATCGGGAGCAGTCGCCGCGCTACCGCCAGGAGAGCAACAATGCCACGTGAGGACTTCAGCTTCAGCCATTGCTTGCGGGTACGGTGGGCTGAATCGGACATGCAGGGCGTGGTCTTCAACGGCCACTACATGACCTACTGCGACGTCGCGATCACCGAATACTGGCGGGCGCTGTGTGCCGGCGATGCCGCCTGGCTGAGCGCGATCTTCGAACGGATGTTCGTGGTCCGGGCCTTGCTTGAATACCGCCAGCCAGCGCGTTTCGACGACGAGCTCGAGGTCTGCGCCAGAGTCAGCAGGATAGGCGGGTCGAGCATGTCAGTGCTCTTTGAGATCTATCGCGGCGCGGAGCATCTGGTGAGCGGGGAGAACGTCTACGTCCATGCCGAGGACGGCGCCTCACAGCGCATCCCCGAGCGGCTGCGCGCCGCGCTGCGCGACTTCGAACGCGTCGCGCCGCAATGACTGGCCGGCGCGGGTGATCAAGTCAGCCGACCTTCGCCCCGACTTGGCAGGGCTGCGGCTGGCACAGGGGTCGTGGCAAGAGCTGCGCGCCGCTGCCGAACCGGTGCGGCGCGCGGTCTTCGTGCACGAACAGGGTTGCTCGGAGGAGAGCGAGTGGGACGAGTTCGACGCCGTGGCACTGCATTGCGTTGCCTACCTCGGCGACGAGGCGGTCGGAACCGGCCGCCTGCTCCCCGAGTTCAGGATTGGCAGGATGGCGGTAGTGGCGCCGCAGCGCCGGCGCGGTATCGCCAGCGCGATACTGGAGCATCTGGTGGCGGTCGCTGCCCAACGCGGTGCCAGGGCCGTGCTTCTTCACGCCCAGGTCGCGGTGCTGGAGTTCTATCGCCAACATGGCTTTGCAGCCTTAGGGGATAATTTCCTCGAAGAAGACATTGTTCACGTATTGATGCGACGCTGCGTCGCTGTTAACGAAGCGGAGAGGGGATGAATGCTTTGATCAGGAATCGGATGCGCACGGCGCTGCTGACGGGACTTTTTTCCATGTTTGCGGCACTTGCTGCCCTGGCCTCGGCACCGGCCCACGCCGGCGCCCTCGACGGCGTCACCGACGGTGAGGCGGGCGGCGCCCTGCGCGACGCACTGACTCGCGGTGCCGATGCCGCAGTTGCCCGGCTCGGTCAGACCGGTGGCTTCATGAACAACCCTGAAGTGCGCATTCCGTTGCCTTCCGGGCTGCGCCAGGCGAAGGGCGCGCTGCGCATGATGGGCCGGGGCAAGGAAGTCGAGTCACTCGAGAAGGCGATGAACCAGGCGGCCGAACGCGCCGTACCGCAATCCAAGACCATGCTGGTCGAAGCGGTGAAATCGATGAGCGTCGCCGATGCGAAGCAGATCCTGACCGGGGGTGATGATTCGGTGACGAAGTTCTTCCGGGCCAAGACCGAGGACGGACTCACCCAGAGTTTCCTGCCGGTGGTATCGAAGCAGGTCGCCGATCTTGGCCTGGCAAAGAGCTACGACCGCCTCGCGGGGCAGGGGGCAAAGTTGGGGCTGGTCAAGGGAGAAGCGGTGAGCATGGACCGCTACGTCACGGCCAGCGCGCTCAATGGACTCTACCTGATGATCGCCAAGGAAGAGCGTGCCCTGCGGGCCAACCCGCTGCAGGCAGGTTCCAAATTGATCGGCAAGGTGTTCGGGCTGTTGCGCTGATATCGGCGGCTGGCGCCACCAATCAGGCCGCGGCTCAGTCGAGGTTGAACCTGGTGCTGCGGTCCCGATAGCCGGCTGACGGCGCACCTGGGACCTTCCAGGTGCGCTCCGTGACCGCTACCGCGCCGTCGTCGCGCACGCTGATCACGCTCGAGGAACGGGTTCCGTAGGGTAGTGGCGGGAACGCTGCGTCGCCGGTCACAAAAGCCGGTGCCAGCAGGCGTTCTCGTGCGAGTCCGACACCGGTGTCAGGCAGATCCAGGTCAGCGGGCAGCGCGCGATCGGTGAGCGCTTCGATCAGGACACCGGCCGCGGGCAATCCGCCGGCCTGGTCACTGGCCCCGGCCAGCGAGTCCCGCAGGCGCGTTGCTTTTGGCCAGGGCGCATCAAGCCCGGCGTTGGAGATCGCGTGGATGCCCGGGGCAATCGGTGCCGCTGCCGCCTGGGGCCGATTGCTGACCCACCACGCGCCTGGGCGAGCGCCGAGTTCAAAGAGCAGCAGCGTGAATCCGGCGTAGCGCTCAGCGCTGGCGGCAACCCGCGCCGCATGCTCCTCGATGGTCTCGCTGGAATTGGCGGGGCTGACGAAATTGGCGACTAGTTCGCCGCGCGAAGACTGTTCGGGAAGAGCCGTGGCGGATCCCTGCCGGAAATTGGTCAGGGCCGCGATGCGTCCGTTGCGGGCAACCAGCAACCAGCCGCCGCGCGCCACCAGGTCGCGACCGCCAAACACGCCTGGAGCATCGGGCCACCAGTGGGCGGGAGCGGTCGCGCGGACGAACAATTCGTCGCGGTTAGCGGCCAGCAACAGCTGGCAAAGTCCCGCGGGGGAGAAATCAAACGCGATCAGGCACATCAGCTTGCTTCATCGGCCTGCACCAGCGGCTCGACAGCAATCTCCTGTCCGCCGACCTGCAGTCGCGCCCCACCGGGCGCGAGCGCTGCGCTCACCGCCGTGAGCTGGGCCTCGAACAGCAGATCGGCCCCGCCAGCGGGACCGGGCGCCGCCATGATCACCGTGCCCACCGGTTCGGCCCCGCCCGCGAGTGCAATGTCAGAGAGCGGCGCCGGCTCGTCGCCAGCCACATGGCCGCGATACATCCGCCGCTTGGTGGTGCCGCGATAGTGGGTCCGGGCAACCACCTCCTGACCCGGATAGCAGCCCTTCTGGAAATTGACGCCGCCGACCAGGTCCAGGTTCAGGGTCTGGGGCAGGTAGCGGTTGCTGGTCGCAGCCACGATCCGCGGCGTAGCCGAACGCACGTCCAGCCAGCGCCAATGCTCACTCGACACCGGGGCCAGAGCAGCCGCCAGGGCGCTCCAGAGTTCGCCAGCCCGCTCGGCGGGCGCGGCCAGCAGCCAGCGTGGGCATTCGGTCGCGAGCGCGGCCGGAGGCAGTCCTGCCACGGTGATTTCCCCGGCGGTGGCGACCTCCATCGAGCCCGCGGCAGCAAGGCCGAGACCGGCCAGGAGCGCCGGCACCTTCGGCCCGGCAAGTCCGAAGAGCACCATCTCGTTGGACTTATCCTCGATCCTGGCCTTGGCCCGCATCACGTAGATCGACAGCCGCTTGCACAGCGCCGCGCTGAGCGTTCGCGACGTGCAAAGCACGATCCGTTCGGATTGGCGCCAGCCCAGCAACGGGCCGAGTATTCGGCCCTGGGGCGTGCAGTAGCCATACCAGCGGGCCTGGTTTTCGGCGAGTTGTTCGACGTCGTTGGTGAGTTGAGCATGGAGGAAACTGGCCGCATCGGCGCCGCTCGCCACCAGCATTCCCAGGTCCGGCAATGGCGCCACCAGTCCGTCGCTCGCGCCCTCTGAGGCTGCATTGAACAGGGCCGCCGGACCATAGACATCGGCGCCGGGCAGCGCGCCAAAAGTCGCATTCAGGGCGCCGGCCGCTGCCTCGTCCCAATCCGCGAGCAGTACATCAGTGTTCATCGGCAGCCCCGCAACGGTTGAATTGATCGATGCCCTTATTATATGAACCAGTGACAGTCGGGGAGTTGGATGGGGATAAGGCGAGGTTATGTCTGGGCGCTGAGCGCGCTGACCGCGCTGGCCGGGATGCTGATCGCTCTCGGTCTGTGGGCCTATGCCTATGCCCCGCTGGAGCAATCGGAACCGGAACTGCGGGTGACGATCGAGCGCGGCGCGAGCCTGCGCGCGATTGCCGCCTCGCTCGATGGCCAGGGGCTGCGAGTCAGCGCGCCGCTCTTCTGGCTGGTGGCCAGGATGCGCGGCGACGCCGGCCGGCTGCAGGCCGGAAACTACCAGATCAAGGCCCCGAGCACACTGCGCGAGATCCTCGACCGGATGGTGCGCGGCGACGTGCTGCTGGCCCAGCTGCGCTTCATCGAAGGCTGGACCTTTGCCGAGATGCGCACGGCGATCGATCAGCACCCTGAACTGCGCCATGACACTGTCGGAATGTCGGAAAGCGCACTGCTGGCCCGGATCGGGGCCGAGGAGAAGCGCGCCGAGGGGCTGTTCCTGCCCGACACCTACCATTTTGCCGCCGGCACCAGCGACGTCGAGATCTTTCGCCAGGCACACCGGGAACTGCGCGAGGCGCTCGACGCTGCCTGGAAGGAGCGTTCGCCAGGCTTGCCATATGCCGATTCGTACCAGGCGTTGATCATGGCATCGATCGTCGAAAAGGAGACCGGCAGCGACGCCGAGCGGCCCAAGGTGGCGGCGGTGTTCGTCAATCGGCTGCGGCGCGGCATGGCCCTGCAAAGCGATCCCACCACGATCTACGGGATGGGGGCCAAGTTCGACGGCAATTTGCGCAAGGCCGATCTGCTCACGGATACGCCCTATAACACCTATACTCGCGGTGGCCTGACGCCGACCCCAATCGCGCTGCCCGGACGTGCCTCTATCAGGGCAGCGCTCAATCCGGCACCGATCGCGGCGCTCTATTTTGTGTCCCGTGGCGATGGCAGCAGCGAATTTTCCGATGATCTCGCGAGCCACAACCGGGCAGTGAACCGCTACCAGCTCAAACGACGCTGAAAACCAGAAACCCAGGCAAACAGGAAGATGCGCGGACGATTCATAACCTTTGAAGGCATTGACGGCGCGGGCAAGAGCACTCACCTCGACTGGTTTGGCGACCAACTCAAGGCCCGCGGACTCCCGGTCGTCTGCACCCGTGAACCGGGCGGCAGCGATTTGGCGGAGGAGTTGCGTGAACTGCTGCTGGGGCGGCCGATGTCGCTCGAAACCGAACTGCTGCTGGTATTCGCGGCGCGCCGTGACCACCTCGAGCGCACCATACGGCCCGCACTGGTGCGCGGCGAATGGGTGCTGTGCGACCGCTTCACCGACTCGACCTACGCTTACCAGGGTGGGGGGCGCGGCGCTCCCGGCGAGCAGATCGCCACCCTCGAGTCCTGGGTTCATCCTGGCCTGAAACCGGACCGGACCTATCTTTTCCACGTCGATCCGGCCATCGCTGCGGCGCGGCGCACTCAGGCCCGGGCCGCCGACCGCTTCGAGTCCGAGGACGACGCATTCTTCGGCCGGGTGGCAGACGGATATGCCCGACGGGTGGCCTCGGACCCTGATCGTTTCGTTGTCGTTGACGGCACGATGAGCGTTGCGGCAATTCGAGAAACACTTGAAAAAGATCTTGCAGGTTATTGTTAAATATGTACTTTTGGCATGACGCTGATTTTGACAAGCTCCGCGCCTCGAGGCAGGGGCAACATCATGCGTTGCTCCTGACCGGTGCGCCCGGCATCGGCAAATCAGCCTTCGCGCGGGCTTGGGCGGCGGCATTGCTGTGCGAGCAACCCGATGTCCGGGGCCGTGCGTGCGGGCACTGTGTTGCCTGCGTCTGGTTTGCGCAGGGTAACCACCCGGACTTGCGGACCCTGATTCCGGAGGCGCTTGATCCGTTCCATGAACCGACGGGGAAGGGCGCCAAGCCGGCACGCGATATCCGCATCGACCAGGTGCGCGCGCTGGCTGGATTCGTATCGGTCGGGGGACACCGGGGCGGTTGCAAGGTAATACTGGTTGATCCCGCGGATGCGTTCAACGCGGCCTCCGGCAATGCCTTGCTCAAGACGCTCGAGGAACCGGCGGGCGACACCCGGTTCCTGCTGGTGAGCTCGCGACTGGACTGGCTGCCGGCGACGATTCGCTCCCGCTGCGCCGTGGTGGCGCTGCGCGCGCCCGCCGCGGAGGATGCCGTGCGCTGGCTGGTCGACGAACATGGCCTGAGCAAGACCGAGGCGACCCGCCTGCTGGCTGCGGCCGGCGGCGCTCCGCTGCGGGCGCGTGATCTCGCTGAGCCCGAGCTGGGTGCCGCTCATCGCCTGGTGCTGGATGCGCTTGCCAAACTGCCGCAGGCTTCGTTGATCGCAACCGCCGAGCAACTGGCTGCGGTCGAACCGGCGCAGTGGGTGAGTATCCTGCAGACCTGGATCGGGGAATTGGCGCGAGTGCAATCAGGCGCTGCGCCGCGGTTCTTCCCGGAGCAGGGCGCCCGACTTAAGGCGCTGGCCGCACAGACCGACCTCCTGCTGCTCACCAACTACGAAACGGGGATTCGCCGCCTGACCCGCCACGCCGAACATCCCCTCAACCCCAAATTGCTGTGCGAGAATGCTTTGGTGGGATACTGTTCGCTGTTTGAGAAACACGGTTCGTGATGTCGATGGCTGGCTGTCATTCGCAGGGATGCAGCTTGGCGATCGAGCACGCTCGTTGGCTCGTATGCGGTTGAGAATCCATGGCCAAAAACCCGACCGAAATTGACAGGAGCAGCCCGGCCAGCAATGAGCCGGGCAGGGCGCGCCCCGGCGTGTTGCAGGTCTCGATCAAGGAGACGGCGGCGCTCTACGCCGCCTACATGCCGTTTGTCGACGGTGGTGGTCTCTTTGTTCCGACCACCCGCCCAGCCCACATGGGCGACCAGTTGTACCTGGTGATGACGCTGATGGACGAGCCCGAAAAGCTGCCCGTTACCGGCACCGTCATCTGGATCACCCCACCGGGCACGCCCGGCCGCCAGCAGGGCCTGGGAATCCAGTTTGCGCGTGATGCGGCCGGCGCAGCCGCCAGGCATCGCATCGAAACCCTGCTCGGTGGTTCCCTCAAATCGAGCCGGCCGACGCACACGGTCTGAGCGCGCCGTCGCGTAGTGCCCAAAAGATACAATGGTGCTCGTTTATACGGGCCAGCCATGTTCGTTGATTCCCACTGCCATCTCGACTTCCCGGAGTTCGCCGACCAGATCGACGCGCTGCTGGCGCGTATGGCGGCCAACGACGTGATCGCGGCACTGTGCGTGGCGGTAAATCTCGAAGACTTTCCGCGGGTACTGGCGCTCGCCGCGAGCGACTCCCGGCTGTGCGCATCGGTTGGGGTCCATCCCGACTATCCGGATGTCGTCGAGCCCGATGTGGAGACCCTGGTTGCCCACGCGGCCCATCCCAAAGTGGTCGCGATCGGTGAAACCGGGCTGGACTACTACCGGCTGACCGATGCCCCGGAGTGGCAGCGCGAGCGTTTCCGGGTCCATATCAGGGCCGCACGCGCGGCGCGCAAGCCGCTCATCGTTCACATGCGATCGGCCGCCGAAGACACCATCCGTATCCTGCGCGAGGAGGGCGCCGACGCGGTGGGCGGAGTGATGCACTGTTTTACCGGCGACTGGGCGAGCGCGCAGGCCGCGCTCGATCTCGGGTTCTGCATCTCGTTTTCCGGGATCGTGACCTTTCGCAGCGCCGCCGACCTGCGCGAGGTGGCCGCCAGGGTTCCTGAAGACTGGCTGCTGATCGAAACCGACTCGCCCTACCTGGCGCCCGAGCCGCATCGCGGCAAGCGTTGCGAGCCCGCTTTCGTACGCCATGTCGCCGAACGGCTCGCGCTGGTCAGGGGTACCAGCATCGAGCAGATAGCAAAGGCTACTACTGACAACTTCCAACGTATATTCAAGGCACTGTGAGACATAGTGGATGTGTTACATGAATAACAATAAGATCGCCTTGAGAGCTTTTTCCCTGGCTTTCCTGGTGGGGCTGGCCCTGGTGTCGGCACCACAAGCAGCCCGCGCCGACCCGCGCATCGAGATGCTCGAGGCGATCAAGGCCGACGACGGCGCCGCCGTCGCCAGCCTGCTGCGCCGGGGCGTGAGCCCCAATACCAGGGAGCGCGAATACGGTTCGGCGCCGATGATGGCGGCACAACTCCACGCCTGGAGCGCGCTGCGGGCACTGGCGGCGTCGCCGCGAGTGGAGCTCAATGTCACCAATTCCCGCAAAGAATCGCCCTTGATGCTCGCCGCCATTACCGGTGAACTGGACATCGTGCGCCTGCTGGTGGAGCACGGAGCCGAGGTGAATGGCACCGGCTGGACCGCCTTGCACTATGCCGCGACTGGTGGCCATGCCCCGATCGTGGGCTATTTGATCGAGAAGAATGCCTTCATCGACGCCGAATCACCCAACAAGACCACGCCGCTGATGATGGCGGCGCGCCACGAACACATCGCCACGATGCGCCTGCTGGTCGAGCTCGGGGCGGACCCCAGCGCGGTCAACGAAGCCGGGGTTGCCGCGGCCGACTACATGAGAATGCTCGGCCACCCCGACGAAGAGCGCTGGCTGCGCGAGCGCGCGCAGGAATTCCGCCGCAAGTACGGCACGGTTGAACATCCGGTGCTCTCCGGGGGCGCCGGCAAGTCGGCGCCGGGGCGAGAGACGGCGCCAGCACCAACTAAATAGGCGCGCGCTTGGAATCGTTGGCGCCGATCCGTTCTTGAGTCGGCGTGACTGAAAGGATGGCTTGAGTACCGGATCTCGGCTGGTCAGCGGATGTGCTTGCTGGTCACTTCCGTAAGTGCGCGGAATGTATATTATGTCAAGTACGTGATGCGTATGAATCCTACAAGGACCGGTCTCAGGGAGCGGTCTCAGCGCACCTCCCTATTAGGAAACGCGCGCCATAGAGTGGTTATAAGTGAAAGCTATACATTCAGTTGCTGTCGCAAGGCATTGTTTTCCCGAGGCAAATGCCATTTTCCAAAAAGCCTACTTCTGTGCCGTAGTTTCCCTGGCGTCCGGTTGGCGGGCATAACGGTCATCAACAGTTACGATGTGCAAACCGTAAACTGGAGCGACCTTCCCCATGATCATCGTTCACCACCTCAACAACTCCCGTTCGCAGCGCGTGCTGTGGCTGCTCGAAGAACTTGGCGCCGAGTACGAGGTCAAGCGCTACGAGCGCGACCCAAAGACGATGCGGGCGCCCGCCTCCCTGCGTGAGGTGCATCCGCTAGGCAAGTCCCCGGTGATCACCGAGAACGGACTCACCATCGCAGAATCCGGTGCAATCATCGAGTATCTGATCGAGCGCCACGGCGGCGGGGAGCTGATTCCTCCGGCGGGAACACCGGAACGCCTGCGCTACACCTACTGGCTGCACTTTGCCGAGGGCTCAGCGATGACCCCCCTGTTGCTGTCGCTGATTTTCTCCCGACTACCGACGCAGCCGATGCCCTTCTTCGTGCGCCCGATCGCCCGTGGCCTGTCCCAGAAGGTGCTCAAAACCTTCGTCGAGCCGCAAATCAAGGATCAGCAGGAATACATGGAGCGCGAACTCGGGAAAAGCGACTGGTTCGCCGGCGATGCATTCACCGCTGCCGACATTCAGATGAGCTTCGTAGTCGAGGGCTCGGCTGCACGCGGCGGTTTGGGTGCGACGCACCCGCGGCTGATGTCCTGGCTCGAGCGCATCCACGCCCGCCCTGCCTATCAACGGGCTCTGGAAAAGGGCGGGCCCTACGACTTGCTGCGTTAAGAGCTGGCAGCTGGATCTTGTGTCACTCCCGCCGCAGCAAGGCCACCGCCACGGCCACGGTCTGACCGGGTTCCAGGCCGGCCGCCCTCCCTGCAGCGTTGACCGCCGACACCACCCCGCAAAGGAGACCGTCCGCGGCGTCGCCGATGCGGGCGGTGTCGCTGGCATAGGCGGCGGCGATCACGCGTGCTGGCTCGAGTTCATCCAGTGCTGCGATGCCGGCCCGCTCCTTGCCGATCCCGGCATCGTTGAAGAACACCGCGTGAGGCCGGCCGGCGAGCGTGAACCCGACCACCGAGCGACCCCCATGGGAACCGGAGACGATCACGGCTCCGTCCATGGCAGCAGTGGTCGCGGTAATCGTGTCGAGCAGGTGGAGCGCTCGCATGGCGTCAACCGCCCTCTTGCGCGACAGCTTCTAGCCAGCCAGCATCCCTTCCAGGCGCTTGCGAATCAGCGTTTCAGCGTCACGCATGATCCGATCGATCAGTTCCTTGCAGGTCGGGATATCGTGGATCAGCCCGGCGACCATGCCACAGGACCAGGCGCCGGCATCGACCAGCCCTTCGCTCATCACCTTGGGGTAGACCCCGGCTACTTCGGCGATGACGTCGGCAAAGGTCAGCTTGTCGCCCAGTGCCTTCTCCTTTTCCAGCAACCGTTCGACGGCGCTGTTGTTGAGAACGCGTTCGGTGTTCCTCAGGCCCCTCATCACCAGCCTCGTATCGAGTTCCGAGGCGGCGACGATGGCCTGCTTGACGTTGTCGTGGACCGGCGCCTCCTTGGTGGCGATGAAGCGCGTGCCCATGTTCATGCCATCAGCGCCCATGGCCAGCGCCGCGACCAGGCTGCGGGCATCTGCCATGCCGCCCGATGCGACAAACGGAATCTTCAGTTCGTCGGCCGCACGCGGCAGCAGGATCATATTGGGGATGTCATCCTCTCCCGGGTGCCCGCCGCACTCGAAGCCGTCGACCGAAACCGCGTCGCACCCGATCGCTTCGGCCTTAAGCGAGTGGCGCACCGAGGTGCACTTGTGAATGACCTTGATGCCGGCCTTCTTGAGCAACGGCATATATTCCTGGGGATTGCGCCCAGCGGTCTCGACAATCTTGACTCCGCCGTCGACTATTGCGGCGATATATCCGGGGTAGTCAGGGGTGGTGACAATCGGCAGAAAGGTCAGATTCACGCCGAATGGCTTGTCGGTCATGGCGTGGCAACGCGCAATTTCCTTGGCAAGGTCCTGGGGAGTCTTCTGCGTCAGCCCGGTGATGATGCCCAGGCCGCCGGCGTTCGAGACCGCGGCGGCGAGTTCGGCAAAGCCGACGTAGTGCATTCCGCCCTGGATGATCGGGTGCTCGATGCCGAACAGTTCGGTGATTCGTGTTTTCATGGGTTGGCTCGCCTCTGGGGATTAATCCTGATTGAACTTGTGACGTATGATCGCACCGATCCGCTCATATTTCATCGCCTCTTCGCACCCGGGTCACTGGTAGATGGAATCACTTATCGGCCCAGAAATGGCGCTGTGGCAACTCGGCGCTGTGATTGTCGTCGCGATCCTGGGCGGACTCGTCCGCGGCCTGACTGGATTTGGCGGCGCCCTGGTCATGACGGTCCCGCTGGCAATGGTGATCGGGCCCCAGCGCGCAGTCCTTACCGCCATCATGCTGGAAGCCGTAGCGTCACTGACGATGCTGCGCGACGCCCTGGGGGTCGCCAATCTACGCGTGGTCGCGCCCATCGCGGTGGCGTCATGCCTGACCGTGCCGCTGGGCGGCTATCTGCTGCTGACCGCGGATGCCCAGTTCCTGCGCCAACTCATGGCCGGGGTGGTGATCATCTTTTCAGTGATGCTATTGATGGGTATGCGCTATAGCGGCGTCCAGCGCCTCGGCACCTCGGTGCTCATCGGCGCCGCCAGTGGGTTGTTGCTGGGAGCGACCAGCATGGGCGGTCCGCCGGTAATTCTCTACGTCTTGTCGGGGCCAGGCTCGGCTCGGGTCAACCGTGCCAATCTCAACCTCTGCGTTGGTGCGATGACCGGCGCCGGTGTGGTGATGTTGTCGGTCGGCGGGATCATGAGCGTCCAGGGCGCGCTCGGTGCGCTTATCCTCGCGCCCTGTTTCCTCGCTGGCGTGATGCTGGGGGTCAAATTCTTTCCGAGGCTTGACGAGCAGTTGTTCCGGCGGTTCACGCTGGTGTTGCTGGCTAGTGTTTCAGCGCTGAGCCTGCTGGTCTGATAGTCGGCGGGCGAGCGGCTTCACCATGCCGCTACCTTTCCGGTTTACGATTACGCCAATCCAACTACTGTTCCAGAGGAGCCGCAACAATGTTCTATCTGATACTCGGTGTGCTTGTGTTCCTCGGGGTTCATTCAATCCGAATCTTCGCCGATGACTTGCGCACACGACGTATTGCGAAGTTGGGCTTGCCCGCGTGGAAGGCTATCTTTGCGCTGCTCTCGATTGTCGGCCTGGTGCTGATCGCCTACGGCTTCGGCATCGCGCGAATGACACCAGTCGTGCTGTGGATCGGGGCCAAATGGGCACGCGATGTCGCCGGCGTGTTCACGCTGGTTGCGTTCGTGCTGATCGTTTCAGCCTATGTTCCCAACAGTCGCATCCGTGGCCTGGTTGGCCACCCGATGGTGATCGGCGTGAAGATCTGGGCGCTGGGCCATCTGCTGGCCAATGGGAACCTGAACGATCTGGTGCTGTTCGGCTCGATACTCGCCTGGGCAGTGATCGACTACCGCTCGCTGCGCCAGCGCGACCGCGCGGCTGGCACCACCCGCGATCCTGGTTCATGGGCCAACGACATCATTACGATACCCGTGGCCATCGTCGGCTGGTACGTTTTCGCGCTCTACATCCACCGCGTCCTGATCGGGGTGGCGCCGTTTGGTTGACGCGCTAGCCGCCTTCATCCTAACCGGGGCCGGCGCTGATGCGTCGGCCCCGGTCGCATTTATCAGGCGTGGGCGTGAGTCGGGTGATCGACCCAGGGCGGGAACAGCTTGACCGCCGCCAACAGCACTGCTATCGGGGCCAGCGACAGCGTGATCGCCACCAGGGAACCTTCGCGTCCCAGGAACGGCATCACGTAAGTCAGCAGCCCCTTGCCAGTCTTCGCTATTTCCTGCCCGCCGATCACTACGTTCCAACGCATCATGAAGACCGAGAACAGCACCAGGACCGCGCAGATCGTCACACCGGCGACCATCGCCCCGCCGGTACTGCCGCGCCAGATCATGTACGACAGCCACAGCAGCGGCAGGACCATGCCGATCGCAGACTGGAGGATGAAATACGGCACCAGCAACGGTCCGGTGACGTACTGCATGATCATGTCGATCCCTTCCCTGCCCTTGTAGACCAGGCTGGCAAAGGCCAGGGCTTCGAGCACCATCGCGACCATGATGAAGGCCCAGATGGTGTAGGCCAGGCCCTTGACGCAGTCGGTGTCGATCGGGATCTTGCGCAACTTGCACGACGCCGTGTAGATGACGACCAGCAGCGCCACGCCCGAGATGATCGCCGAGAACAGGAAGATCACCGGCATCAGGTCTGACGACCACCACTCGCGCGCCTTGAGCGAGCCGTACATGAAGCCGACGTAGCCGTGCAAGCCGTGAGCTGCAGGGATGCCGGTGACTGCCAGCGCGAAGATCCACTTCTTGTCAACGCTTACGGCGTGCTCTGAGACGTCGTAAGAGCCCAGGCTGAGGATCCGGTAGAACCGTCCCAACCCTCCCGTGGCGGTCTGTGCCTGCTGGACGATGAAGGGGCGATACGCGAACCACAGCTCGAGCAGCAGCAGCACGACATAGAAAGTCGCGAAATAGCCGAACATCGCCATGGCCGAGGTCAGGTGCGGCGTGAGCATCGAATTGAACGCCCGCTCCGGGTGCCCGAGGTGAACCAGCAGTGGCAGGGGCACGAAGATCATGAAGCAGAACGAGGTCAACAGTGCCAGGTGAGCGACCGGGCGCAGGCGTTCGAAGCCAAATACCTGGAACAGGCTCGAAACGGTGAAGGCCCCGGCCACCAGGCCGGTGAGGTATGGATATACGGCGATCAGCACCGACCACTCGAAGATGGTCTCATTGGGATAGACCCATCCGGTGAACTGCGCGAAGTGAATGACGGGATCCATCAGTTGACCTCCTTGTCGATGCCAACGTAGAAGACGTTCGGCGCAGTGCCCGACTCAGCTTTGAGCACCAGGACCCGGTTCTTGCGCAGGAACTCGCTGATCGGACTCTGCTTGTCCTTCTGGTCGCCGAAGACCCTGGCTCCGACCGGACAGGCCTCGACGCACGCCGGCTGCATGCCCTTGGTGATGCGGTGATAACACCAGGTGCACTTGTCGGCCGTGTTGGTCTCCTCATTGAAATAGCGCGCGCCGTAGGGGCAGGCCTGGACGCAGTAGCGGCAGCCGATGCAGTAGGTCTTGTCGACCAGCACCACACCGTCCTTGGTCTGGTAGGTAGCCCCGACCGGGCACACCTGGACGCAGGGCGGGTGTTCGCAGTGGTTGCAGAGCTTGGGCACGAAGAAGGCCTTGTCCACCTTCTGATCGCGGTACCTGTTGGCGAACCTGAACTCCTTCTCCGAGCCTGAGGCCGCGATATTGACCGGGTCAGCCTGGCTGTCGATACGCACATGGTCTTCGCCATTGAGGTGCACGTAGCGCTCCACCCAGGTCCGAAACTGATGGGCGTTCTGGGGGACGTCATTCTCGTTCTTGCAGGCTTCGACGCAGCGCAGGCAGCCGATGCACTTGGTCGCATCGACGCCGAAACCCCACTTGTGCTTGGTCCAGTCGTAATCC
>JAGXFG010000108.1 GCA_024637395.1 Burkholderiaceae bacterium
CCAGGCCAAGCTGCAGCGCCCCGAGGCGGGCATCCAGGAAGTGGAATACCTGCTCAACGGGCCCGACGATGGCGCTGGCAACCTGAGCTTCGGACGAACCGCGACGCCGCCTGCCCCGCATCGCCCGTTCAATCGCACGCACCAGTTGTCTGCTCTCATCGAAGCGATCGAGAAGCTGGAAGAGGATGGACAGCTCCCACATGAGGTACTCGAAGAACTCGAACCCGGCACCAGCATGGGCGGAGCAAGACCCAAAGTGACGGTCGAGGACGACCACAAACTCTGGTTAGCCAAGCTGCCCGAAAAGGCCGACCGGCACAACAGCCAGCGAATCGAGTACGCGACCCTCGAGCTTGCCCGCGCCGCTGGCCTTCGTGTCTGCGCAATGCGCCTCGAGCGAGTCGGGGATCGCGACGCCCTGATGCTCGAGCGCTTCGACCGCGAATGGAACCCGGATGCCAATGCCTACTGGCGTTACGGGCTCGTGTCGGGCCTGACGGTGATTGACGCCGAGGACGGGTACATCGGCCGTGACCGCTGGTCGTACCCATTGCTGGCAGATGAGCTGCGGCGCTGGTCCGTCAGGAGCAATGACGACCGTCGTGAGCTGTTTCTTCGGATGGTGTTCAACGCCATGGTCACCAACAACGACGACCATCCTCGCAACCACGCGCTGTTGCAAACCAAGGGCGGCTGGCGCCTTTCGCCCGCATACGACATTCTGCCCGTGCCCCTGGTTTCCCTCGAGCGTCGCGACTTGGCTCTGGAGGTCGGCCGCTTCGGGCGAGCCGCAAGCCTCTACAACATCCTTTCTCAGTGCGAGGCGTTCGGCTTGACGAAGGAAGTCGCGCAAGCGCTGATTGACGGGATGCTGGACGTTGTCCGCGGATGGCGCGAGTTCTTCGTCCAACGAGGCATAGAGCAGCGCAGTATCGAGATGCTCGAGCAAGCCATGCTCCCGCCGTCCTTCTTCCGCGACACGCCACCAGACGCCGTCTGAGGGAGGGCCAACACGGGGCTTCAACACGCAAGGCGAAAGGCTGGCGCGCATCCGGGGCCCACGACTTATGGCGACTTCCTCGGAGCGAACCAGGGAACCGGCAGGGGTAGAGCGTGTGCGTTGATGGAGAGCAATAACCATGGGCGACGCAATTGCGCATGGGCTCATCACAAGTTAACGGTCGCTAGCTCTGCAACCCGCCAGGAGATTGGTGACCGACGTCAGTCTGCGCCCTTGTTCGAGGAACTGCTGCGTGTCGAAGGGCGGCTGACCCGGGGCATCAACCCGGCCAGTTCGGCGCCTTGAAGAATGCGCACACCGCTGCCGGCCGCGAATTTCCGCGCGTTGTCCGTGATCTCCCCGATCGCCACGTAGATGCAGTCGTGGGCGTCGCACGCGTCGCGTGCCTTGATCAGTTCGCGCAGCGGCTCTACTCCGGTTCGCACCGCTTTCCAGCGCTTGCAGCTCACCAGCGTCACGCGGCCGTTCTTCGTGAGCTCGAAATCGGCCGCTGGTCCGGTATGCCGGGCGACGGCATGGCCGTCGCGTCGGAATGCGTCCTCAATCGCTCCCGAGAACGTACTCCACGGCATCTCGCGGATGGCTGACAGCGCAGCGGCGACGCGCGTCGCGCTCGGCGCCCGTAGTTGCCGCCAGGCAGTGATACAGCCGATCACGAAGAACGGAGCAGATCCGAGGGCGCCGAAGACGAAGTAGTCGGCCGGAAGAAAGCTCTTCGCGACCACCACAAAGCCGGCGGTGATCGCGAAGCTGATCCACCACGATGAGCGCAGGAGGATCGCAAACATTGAATTGGGGGACATCTCGAACTTCATTTCTCGCCTGTGCCTCGGGGATCGCGTCGGGACGGCAAGTATAGGTCGCGGGGGCCGCGGTCGCTCATCATTGCCGCGCTATTGCCGCGCTATTGCCGCGCTATTGCCGCGCTAAGAGATTGGTGGCCGGCGGAATTGCCCTTAGCGCGATTTTGCTCGCTGTGCTCGCGAAATCTTGGTGGCCAAGGGCGGAATTGAACCGTCTGCTCCGTAAGTCGTTGATTTCGCTAGCGTCTCTGCCCGCGGTCCCAAGTGCGATTTGTTAATGTGCTGCACCTTGGTGCTGCACGCCAAATGAATGCTGCGTCGGTCAAACGTGAGGCAACTGGCAAGACTAGCAACTGGAGCTACTTGAAATCGTAGACGTATCGGTCAGCTCCGTGGATCAACATGACAGATTTCCGAGTCGCCTTACAGTGCCACGTCTGGCTTGTTGTCTCGTCGACCATTGCGAGTGCTTCTACGTCAAGAACTGCGGCGCACCTCTTATCCGTTGCGCGCGCTGACTCGTAGCAAATCCACTGCACTCCCCTGTCCATGGCAGCTTCTGCCAATAATTTAGTTTCGGTGTAGTCGGTCTCATGCGTCCATAGTGGCCGCGCGGCTTTCCAGGGAGGATTCATCAGGTCAATAGCCACGCCGTCAACGGTGGCCTGGAAGAACGTATGTTCTGTCAGTAGCTCGGTGCCTGTGAGCCCACCGCTATCCATGATGAAGCGATGTCGCCAATGAGCAACTTCGGCGCAGGCGGTAGAGATTTCCTCGGCTCCATACCAAACCCCCAGTGCGCCCGCCCGTCGGAACCTACTTGAGTGGTGCGGTCGATACCTAAACGGCGTTAGAAGAAGATAGTGTTTCGTATCCTTCATCATCGGCGGCGGCGGTTTGCTACTTTCCAGCAAGGTTTCCAACATGTCCTGTTCCGCAAGAGTATCGACAAGCCTCATCGTGGAAACGACATGCTGTGCTTCAACGCCACGCCACACCTGCATTCTCTGGCTTGCTACCCCGTCGCCTTCAAGCCATGAGGGGCTCCAAGCGCCGTCGTTCATGAGGGTGCCCGCATCCCATCAAGATAGCTAAGTGTCGAGACTAGGCCATCGACCCGCTCAATGAGTTCCACTGGGACACCACCCAGTGCGCTGTTTTCGCTCCGCATCCAAGCAATGCGCTTCTGATCGTCCGTGCCAACTAATGCATCTAGCGAACGATAGACTCGCACCAATAGCAATGAGAGTTCGCCTTCCTTGGAGTTTGGATCAAGCGCCTTCTGGCCAGCGAGGATGCGGGATACAGTGGGCTCACTAACCCCGATAGTGCGCCCCAATCCTGCGCCAGACATCCCAAGTAGCTTTGTCGCACGTGCTGTTGCCTTTGCTAGCACGAAGCCCCGGTCTGTTTTTAGTTTTACTGCCCTTTTCGTGTTCATCTCTCCCCCCGCAACCTTTCAGGAGAAACATTTTGGCACAAAAACACAATATTTGCATGTCTAACTTAGGATAGACGTAGTCGTTGGGAGATCCAAGCTGGGACGTGACCCCCGAAATTAGTAGCGTTATGCTTTGGAGTCCGATTCCATGGATGTTGGCGCCGGTCGAGAATTGAGCCGTCACGCCGACCTTTGGATGAGCCACCCGACGGCGGGAGAAACGCCTCCTCGGCACTGTCCGCAGCGCTGGATTGACGCTCATCGCCCGCGCACGCCATGCCGGGCGCGACGCTCGATCGGGTCGTCACACCACCTCATTTTTGAGTCCGTCCGCGCCGCGCCACTGCCGATCGAGGTTCTCGAGCAGCAGATCGATCACGCGGTCCTCATAGCTGCGCGTCTCGCCGGCGGTATGTGGCGTGATCAGCAGGTTCTCGACGTGCCACAGCGGCGCCGACGCGGGCAGCGGTTCTTCCCGCACGCAGTCCAGCGCGGCGCCTGCGATCTGCCCGGAGCCCAGCGCGCTCACCAACGCGCCTTCGTCGACGACCCGGCCGCGCGCCACATTGACGAGAAAGGCCAGTGGCTTCATCGCGGCGAAGGCGCGGGCATCAAAGAGGTTCTCGGTTTCCGGGGTCAACGGACAGGTGAGCACGACGAAATCGGCCTCGGGCAGCACCTCGAGCAGGCGCTCGGAGCCCACTACCTGGTCGGCGGCTTCGGCGCCGCGGGTCGGATCGCGCTTGACCGCGGTCACCCGCATGTCAAAGGCGTGCGCCAGGGTGGCCAGCCGGGAGCCGATGCGGCCCATGCCGACGATCACCAGGTTCTTGCCGCCAAGCTCGTCCTCACGCTGTGCGATCTCGGAGATCATTCCGCGCCACTTGCCGATCGCCTGGTTGTCGCGCGCCATCGGGATCTTGCGCGCCAACGCCAGAATCAGCGCCAGCGCGTGCTCGGCCACCGCCCGCTCATTGGCGCCTTGCGCGCTCGCCAGCCGAATCCCGGCGGCCCGAAATGCTGCCTTGTCGTACTGGTCGGTGCCTGCGCTGATCGACTGGATGAAGGCCAGTCGCGGTGCCTGCGCGATGAATTCGTTGCGCCACAGTCCCGACACTACGACGACATCCGCCTCCCCGACGCGGGTCTGCAGATCGGCAAGCGATCGCACTTCGAAATGCTGCAGGTCGGTCGCACGCAATTCGAAGCGCGCCCCAAGTTGGTAGGCGGCGTGGGCGAAACAGATGGTCAGCCGGTCGCGGGCGGGTAGGGTGCGGGATGTCATGGGCATTTCTCCATTTTGAAAACATTGCTGCCAAACAATTCACGCCGATCGGTTCCACGTGCTTTGCCAAAACGAAGCAACAGTAGCTCAAATAAGCTATTGCCGGCCAGATTGGGCCGCTCGTCAATTTCCGGGGTTGTCGTATTCATCGGCTGATGTGGCTGTCAGGGCATGGGACACGAGGTTCACCTGTCCTGCACCCCGCGTGGCGTCTAATGTTTGCGAGAAGCGTCGTATCGATGCCGGGTTTTGTCGAGGCCGCGGTGTGGGTGGATTCGAACTCCGCGTGCACCTCTAGCGACAACAAGCACAAAGCCATGTGCAATGCAATTGCACACTGATTTCAACAAGTGAGCGGGCGCTCTCGCGGGAACGCGCTAATAGAGTGGTGGCCAAGGGCGGAATTGCCCTTAGCGCGATTTTGCTCGCTGTGCTCGCGAAATCTTGGTGGCCAAGGGCGTAATTGCCCCGCATCGATTTGGCTCGCTGCGCTCGCAAATCGATGGTGGCCAAGGGCGGAATTGAACCACCGACACAAGGATTTTCAGTCCTCTGCTCTACCAACTGAGCTACTTGGCCTCGTCCTGCAATCACGGCGCATTGCACCCCGTGAGGGACGCGATTATAGCAAGCATCGCTGTTGTGCGTCTCAATGTTGGCCGGATTTGCGCCAGATCGGCGCGCCGCGATCGGCCTGAACTGAGCGCAGGGAATACTTTCCCAGGGTTATGAACTCGCCCTGCGGGCAGTCGGGACGATCGCAGAGCGCCCGGCCCCGGCCTCTATAATCAGTCCATGACCAAACCCGCCAAGGACCTGCATTGCGACGTCGCCGTAGTTGGCGCCGGCGTGGTCGGGCTCGCCGCCGTGGCCGGCCTGGCGCTCGCTGGCCACCAGGTGACGCTGGTGCGGCGCGAGCCGGCGCCGCCCTCGCGTGGCAGCGACCCAGCCTGGGACGAGCGCGTCTATGCGGTCTCGCCCGCTTCGCGCACCTTGCTCGAGGCGCTCGGCGCCTGGCAGCTGCTCGACAACTCCCGGGTCGCGCCGGTGTACGACATGCGCGTGTACTCGGAGAGCGAACTGCATTTCGGCGCCTATGAGGCCGGGATCGAGGCGCTCGCCTGGATCATCGAGCAGGACAACATCGCGCAGGCGCTGGAGCAGGTCGTGCAAGACAGCGGCAGCGTCACGCAGGTCGTGGCCGAGGTTGCAAGTGTCGATCTGGCGACTGATTTCTACAGCGCTTCGCTGGTGCTGGACTCCGGCGACCAGCTGCAGGCTCGCCTGCTAGTGGCGGCCGACGGCGCTGACTCACCATTGCGGACGATGGCCGGAATCGGGTTCGAGGAGCAGGTTTACCCGCAGCGGGCGCTGGTCGCGCGCCTGGCCACCGACCACGGCCACCGCGACTGCGCCTACCAGTGGTTTGGCGCGCACGGGATTCTCGCGCTGCTGCCACTGCCGCCCGCTGGACCTGGCGCCGACGAGGGGAGGTGCAGCGTGGTCTGGTCTGCGCCCACCGCGCTTGCCGAGGAACTGGCGCAGGCGACCCCCGAGGAGTTCGCGCAGCGTGTGCAGGCGGCGTGCGACGGAGCACTGGGCACCATGACAGCGCTTGGTCCGGTGCTCGGCTTCCCGCTGCGCCGGCGCAGCGCCGCCAGTCTGCTCGCCCCGCGACTGGTGCTGGTTGGCGATGCCGGGCACCTGGTGCACCCGCTCGCTGGCCAGGGACTGAATCTTGGACTCGGTGATGTCGCTGACCTGGTTGCGGCGCTGAAATGCGAAGGCGCGCCCGATGGTGATGATCCCGGCCGAAAACTGCGCCTGCTGCGCTACCAGCGCTCCCGGGCACTGCCGATCGCGGCGATGGGCACAACCACCGGAGCGCTGCAGCAACTCTTTGATCCGGCGACGACCGCTGCCCTGGGGGGTCTTGCGGGTCCCTTCGTGGCGGTGCGCGAACTGGGCTGGCGCGCGCTCGCACGTGCGCCCATGCTAAAACGGTTGCTGATCGCGCGTGCGATCGGCTGATGAGGACTTTTGCGGGAGTGACAATGCAATACCACAGCAACTGCGGTCAGCAGCCTGGCACAGCGCCCATGACACCATGGCGGCGCCTGGCGCTGCTCATATTCGGCTTTGCGCTCGTCCTCGGCGTGACGCCGGTGGGAGCCCAGCAACGCCCGTCTGCCGCCGCAACGCCGCGGGCCGAGGAAATCACGCCGGAAGTCGCGGCCACCGTGCGCGCCGCGGTCGAGGCCTGGGCGCGGGGCAATGTGCGCGTCGACGACGTGCGCCGCACCCCGATGCCCAACCTGGTCGAACTGCGGGTCGGGCACGACATCTTCTATGTCGACGAGAAGGGGCAGTACATCCTGCTCCAGGGCGAGCTCATCGACATGAAGAGCAACCGCAACCTCACCCGTGAGCGGCTCGACGACGTGCTGACGATCGATTTCAACGCACTCCCGATGGAGCTGGCATTCAAGCAGGTGGTGGGCAACGGCAAGCGCCGCTTTGCCGTTTTCGAGGATCCTAATTGCGGCTATTGCCGCAAGTTGCGCGCCGACCTCGTCAAGCTCGACAACGTGACGATCTACACCTTCGTCTACTCGATCCTCGGCGGCGATTCCGAACTCAAGGCCCGCAAGATCCTGTGCTCTGCCGACAAGACGCGGGCCTGGAACGAGCTGATGCTCTCAGGCAAGATTCCGGGCAACGCGGGCACCTGCGCCAACCAGCTCGAGAAGATTCGCGCCCTCGGCAGCAAACTCAGCGTGAGCGCCACGCCGACCGTCTTCCTGGCCGATGGCCGCCGGGTGGCGGGCTACCTTCCGCCGGCGCAGTTCGAAAAGCTGCTTAACGAGCATTCCGCGAAATAGGCGGCAGCGAGTTCTCCGGCCACAACAGCCACAACTGGCCGCGCTGGCGCATCCTTCCCGCCAGTTCACTGGCGCCAGTTCCGGTGCCGGTGAACAGGTCGGCGCGCACCTGGCCGACGATCGCCGCTCCCGTGTCCTGATTGACCACGACGCGCGCAAATGGAGCAGCGGCGGCGTTGCCCGGCCGCGGGAGGGTGGTCGCAAGAAACAGCAACGAACCTGGCGGCACGGCTGCAGGGTCGGTTGCCACCGAGCGCCGCGCAGTCAAGGGGACGCCCAGTGACCCGGGAGGTCCGGCGTCCTCTGCCAATGGGCCAAGTTTGCGAAAGAAAATGTAGCGCGGGTTGGCGCGCATCACCGCCCGCGCGCTCTGCGGATCGCTCGCCAGGTGTTCGCGCAGCCAGCGCCGGATGCCCTGCATGTCGGCGTCCTCTGGCCTGAGTTCCCCGCGCTCGACCAGCACCCGGCCGATCGGCACGTAGCGCTGGCCGTTGTGACCGGCAAATCCGATCCGCAGCAGCGAACCATCACGCAGCCGCACCCGCCCCGACCCCTGCACGTGCAGGAAGAACGCGTCGACCGGATCGTCGAGCCAAAGCAGCACCCTGGCGATCGGCAGCCCGGTGACCTCGATCTCGCTCCGGCTCAGCGTTCGACTGCGCTCTGCCGCTCCGGGCAGGGTGTAGACCGGAGTCTGGGTTGGCGATTCGCGGCCCAGGCTGCCCGTCAGCAAGGGCTCGTAGTAACCGGTGATGAGCCCGTCGGCGCTGCCGTCTGGTCCGGCCAGAGGCCAGGCGCGAAAATTGCGTTCAAGCCAGTTCCGCAGGCTGGCCGTATCGGCGGGGAGAGCGCTGCCGCAGAGCTCCGGCCAGCGTTGGGCCGACCGGGCAACCTGGCACTGGCGATTCAGGGCGCTGCCCAACTCCGCCAGATCGTCGCTCTCCCAACCTGGCAACGACGCCAGTTCAATCCCCTGCCGGTGAAGTGCCGGTGCCGTCGCAGCCGGAACCTTTGCCGCCTTCTCGGCGGGCCGTTCCGGGAGGCTTGGAACCGGTTGCCGGGAGTCGCTGGCGCAGCCGGCCAGGAGCACCACCACTGCCAGTACCATGGTCCGGGTGAAGTGTGCGTCTGCGGCTAGAATCGTCACCAAGGAGGGGGTCCGATGTGGGTTGTCTATCTCGAGGCGCTGGGGGTGCTGCTACTGGTCGTCGGACTGGTGGCCTGGACCATGCGCGGCAAGAAGTAGCGGCGGGTGTTCAGTGCAGTGCCTGGGGCATGCACAGCGCGAATTGGGGTATTTCGACGTCGAAGCGGTGGCCGTTTTCGGCGACGAAGAAATAGCTCCCCCGCATCGTTCCCACCGGCCCCGGTATGCGGCTCCCGGAGGTGTACTCGAAGGTTTCGCCGGGTTGCAGCAACGGCTGGTGCCCGACCACCCCGAGGCCATTGACCTCGATCACCTGATCTTGCTGATCCTCGATGATCCAATGACGGCTGATCAGCTGGCTCGGCACCGAGCCGCGGTTGGTTATGCGCACCGTGTACGCGAAGGCGTATTCGTGGCGCGTGGTATCGGACTGCTCAGGGACATACTGAACGGTAATCTCGACATCGATCTGGTAGCGTTCTTGATTCATGGGGTCTCCGGGCGCCGGGCGCCCTGGGCAAGGCTCTGAAGATACAATGGAAGTTCCATTCTAAGCGGCAAGTCCACACCCATGACGCGAACTATGCGGATCGCTCCCAGCATCCTTTCGGCTGATTTTTCACGCCTCGGCGAAGAGGTTCGGGCCCTGGAGGCGGCTGGCGCCGATCTCATCCACTTCGACGTAATGGACAATCATTACGTTCCCAACCTTACCGTCGGGCCGTTGGTGTGTGCTGCGGTTCGCCCCCACGTCACGATCCCGATCGACGTCCACCTGATGGTGGCACCGGTCGATCGGATCATCCCGGAATTCGCCAACGCGGGCGCGAACCGGATCACCTTTCACCCCGAGGCCTCCGCGCACGTCGATCGTACGCTGCAGCTGATTCGTGACTGCGGCTGCAAGGCCGGGTTGGCGTTCAACCCCGCCACGCCGTTGCATCTGCTCGACCACGTGATGGACCGGCTCGACACGGTGCTGCTGATGTCGGTCAACCCCGGCTTCGGCGGCCAGCACTTCATCCAGTCATCGATCGCCAAGTTGCAATTGGTCAGGGCCCGCATCGCTGCCCATGAGGCGGCGGGCGGACAGCCGATCTGGCTCGAGGTCGACGGCGGGGTCAAGGTCGACAACATTGCCGAGATCGCGGCCGCTGGCGCCGATACCTTCGTGGCCGGCTCGGCGGTCTTTGGCGCGCCCGACCCCGATGGCGGTTACCGGAACATCTTCGGCAAGCTGCGCAAGGCCTTGGGCGGGAGCTGAGGTGCGCGCGGCGATCATCGATCTCGACGGTACCTTGCTGGACACTGTCGCCGACCTGGCGGCGGCGGCCAACGCGATGCGGAGCGATCTCGGGCAGGAGCCATTGCCTCTGGAATTGCTGGCCACCTTCATCGGCAAGGGGGTCGAGAGCCTGGTTCATCGCACTCTTGCCGGCCACATCGACGGCCGGGTCGAGCAGGGGTTGTGGCAGGATGGCATGCGCTCTTTTGCCGTGCACTACCAGCGCGAGAACGGCCGCCAGGCGACGCTCTATCCGCAGGTGCGCGAAGGGCTCGCGGCACTGCGCGCGCTGGGGCTGCGCCTGGCCTGCGTGACCAACAAACCGCAAGTATTCACCGACCAGTTGCTGCGCAATACCGGGCTCGACACCGAGTTCGAGCTGGTGCTCGGCGGCGACGCGCTCGAGCGCAAGAAACCCGATCCGCTGCCGCTATTGCATGTATGTCAACGCTTTGGCGTTGCGCCCGTTGAGGTCGTCGCTATCGGAGACTCGGTCAATGACGCTCTGGCCGCGCGTGCGGCCGGAATGCCGGTGCTGGCCGTGCCGTATGGTTACAACGAGGGCCGGGACATTGCTACCCTTGACGTCGACGCCATCGTGGCGACGCTGCTCGAAGCCGCGCACTGGGTAGCTGCGCGTCAGGCGCCGGCGCAGCCGGCAGGAAACCGGCGCGCCAGTGCGCCCGGCATCAAGATGGCTGAGGGGACAGGATGACCGAAATTGAATTCCGCGCACTGGCCGCGCAGGGCTATAACCGGATCCCGATCCTGGTCGAATGTCTGGCCGATCTCGAGACCCCGCTGTCGATCTATCTCAAGCTCACCGACCGTGGCGCGCGCGCCAACACGCTGCTGCTCGAGTCGGTCGAGGGTGGCGAGCGGTTTGGGCGCTACTCTTTCATCGGGCTCCCGGCGCGCACGCTGGTGCGCGCCACGGGCGATCAGATCGAAGTGGTTCGCGACGGCGCCGTCATCGAGACGGCGCAAGGCGATCCGATCGAATTCGTGCGCCAGTTCCGGCAGCGTTTTCGCACGGCGTTGCGTCCCGGGCTGCCGCGGTTCTGCGGCGGCCTGGCCGGCTATTTCGGCTACGACGTGGTGCGGTTCATAGAGCCGCGGCTGGGCCCCAGCGACAAGCCCGACCCGATCGGCACCCCCGACATGCTGCTGCTGGTGATCGACGAGCTCGCAATTGTCGACAATTTGCGCGGCAAGCTCTACCTGATGGTCTACGCTGACCCCGGCCAGCCCGAGGCGCTGATCGCGGCTCGCCGCCGCCTGCGCGACCTCCAGCAGCGGCTCACGCGGGCGGCAGTGGAACCGGTAGAGGCCGAAGTAGAAACCGGGTCGGTCATTGTCCGCGACTTCGCCAAGGCCGACTATCTGGCAGCGGTGGCACGCGCCAAGGAATACATTCTTTCAGGCGACGTGATGCAGGTGCAGATCGGGCAATGCCTGCGCAAGCCCTTCCCCCACTCGCCGCTGTCGCTCTATCGCTCGTTGCGTTCGATCAACCCGTCGCCGTACATGTATTACTACGACTTCGGCGACTTCCATGTGGTGGGGGCGTCGCCCGAGATCCTGGTGCGCGAGGAGCAGGTCGAGAGCGATTCCGGTGCCGAAACCACCAGGGTGACGCTCAGGCCGATCGCCGGTACCCGGCGCCGCGGCCTGACCGAGCGCGAGGATGCGGCACTGGCCGCCGACCTGCTCGCCGACCCCAAGGAATGCGCCGAGCATCTGATGCTGATCGACCTGGCGCGCAATGACATCGGCCGCATCGCCGTCACTGGCAGCGTGCGGGTCACCGACCGGATGATCATCGAGAAGTACTCGCACGTGCAGCACATCGTCTCGAGCGTCGACGGCACCCTGAAACCGGGCCTCGACGCGATCGACGTGTTGCGCGCCAGCTTCCCGGCGGGAACGCTAACCGGGGCGCCCAAGGTGCGGGCGATGGAGATCATCGACGAGCTCGAGCCGACCAAGCGCGGCATCTACGGCGGCGCCTGCGGCTACCTCAGCTATTCGGGCGAGATGGACGTGGCGATCGCGATCCGGACCGGGATCGTCAAGGACGGCACGCTCCACGTCCAGGCCGCTGCCGGGATCGTCCATGACTCGGTGCCCGAGAGCGAGTGGCAGGAGACCGAGGTCAAGGCGCGCGCGGTGCTGAGGGCCGCCGAAGTCGTCGAGGAAGGGTTCACGCGCGAGTATTGAGTATTGACCAAACTGGGCTGAGCCGTGAACAAGTTCACCGTGTCAGCGAGCCTCAGATGCTAATTTGGCGCCGCGCAGCGCTTCATTGGCGCCGAATAGCGCCTCCAGGCACTCAGCCAGCACGAAAAAAGACAATAATCGCACCGTTTCCAGGGATGGCGGGTGGCTGCATGCGCGCCGCACAACTCAACCGAAACCGATGACCAATTCTCCAGACAGCAAGATCGCCTACGAGCCCCTGAGCATCCCGCGCCGAATCCTGGTGTGGGCGTTCATCGCGATCGCCATCTGGTACCTGGTCTGGCGCCTGGGCACCTTCAATCCCGACGCCCGCGCTTTCTCGATCGTCATTTACTGTGCCGAGGTGTTCGGTTTCGCCACCGCGCTGTTGCACTTCTTCATGGTCTGGCGGATGACGAGACGGGTGGCACCGCCGGCGCCTCCCGGCCTGACGGTCGACGTCCTGATCCCGACCTACAACGAGAGCCTCGAGCTGGTGCGGCGCACGGTCAGCGCCGCGGTGCGCATGGACTATCCCCACCGCACCTGGCTGCTCGACGACGGCAACCGCCCCGAGATGCTGGCGCTGGCCAAGGAGCTCGGCGCCGAATACCTGGCGCGCAGCGACAACAGCCACGCCAAGGCGGGCAACCTGAATAACGCCCTGCAGCACGCGAGCGGCCAGTTTGTCGCGATTCTCGACGCCGATCACGCGCCCAGCCGGCACCTGCTCACCCATACCCTGGGCTACTTCAACGACGACAAGGTGGCGTTCGTCCAGACGCCCCAGGACTTCTTCAACCTCGACTCCTTCCAGCACCGCAAGCGCGATGGCCGGGTTCAGGTCTGGACTGAGCAGTCGCTGTTCTTCCGCGTCATTCAGCGCGGCAAGGACTACTGGAACGCCGCATTCTTCTGCGGCAGTTGCGCCGTCATGAGGCGCTCGGCCGTCGATGCCATCGGCGGCATCGCCACCGGCACGATCACCGAAGATCTGCACACTTCGCTGCGGATCCACGCCAATGGCTACAGTTCGGTCTATCATGCCGAGCCGCTGGCTTTCGGTTTGGCGCCCGAGACCATGAAACCGTTCCTGAGCCAGCGGGTGCGCTGGGGTCAGGGCGCGATGCACGTCTGGCGCAAGGAAGGGATCCTGTTCAAGCGCGGCCTGACGCTGGCCCAGCGGCTGAATTACTTCGCCTCGGTGCTCACCTACTTCGACGGCTGGCAAAAAGGGGTTTTCTACCTTGCTCCGGTGATCGTGCTGAGCACCGGAACCTTGCCAATCCTGGTCGAAACCAAGGATTTCTTGATCCATTTCCTGCCCTACTACCTGCTGACCTTCTGGGTTTTCGAGGAGGTCGGACGGGGCTACGGCCGCAGCCTGATGATCGAGCAGTACAACATGGCTCGCTTTGCAGCATTCGCCTGGGCGACACTGGGACTGCTGTTCGGGTCACGCAAGTTCAAGGTGACCGTCAAGGGCAGTCTCGGTGAGCGTTGGCAACGCTACGCCAGCCCCCAACTGGCGGTGCTGTTTTTCAACGTCGTCGCGATCCCGGTGGGGATCCTGCTCTACCTGAACCACGGCGCCCTGCCGTTCGAGGGGATGGTCGCGAACATCGTGTGGGCTGGAATCAACGCCGCCCTCGCGCTGGCGGTCGTGCTCTTTGCGCGCACCAACTCGGCCCACAAGAGGCTCAATTACCGCTTCCAGATTCCGCTCCCGGCGCGCTTCCTGGGCCCGGACGGGAAGTACGTGGTCGGCGTGATCGACGACATCTCGCCGACCGGTTTCCGCTTCTACGGAACCGTCGGCGGTCTCGGTCCGGTCGGAACCACGATTGCCGGCAAGATATTCCTGCCGGGCGGCCCGCTGCGCATCGTCGGCCAGATCCGCTCGCTGGTCGTGGGCGAATCGGGCGACGTCGATCCCGGCAACAATCACTATGTCAAGGCGATCGGCTGCATCTTTCTGGCACACGGCGACGGTCAGCGGCGCATCGAGGATTTCCTCTACGGTTCCGATTTGCAGTGGCGGCTCAATGGCTTGACCGACCAGATCTGGACCCCACTGGCCAACTTCCTGCGCTCCGAGCGCCGCTCGGTCGAGCGACTTGAACCGTTACCTGAGGGGCATTGGCTGCCCGCCAGCATCAATGGGGATGGCCAGGAGGGGCCGAGTTCCATCGCCGGACTGCTGCGCTGCGACCCGCGTGGCAAATCGCTGCGGGTGATCTCGTTTGAGGACCTTGGAAGTGCAGCCCGGATTGAGTTGAAGGCGCGTTCGCGTCGCCGCAGGATCCGCCAGAGCGCGCAACTGGAACTGATCGAGGTCCTCGACCAGAGCAGTTCGCCGATGTACCTTTATGCCGTAACGGCGGCGCAGGACGCCGCCCCGTCAGACCCTGCCGATACCGTCGGCGGCAACACTCCGGAGTTCGTTTCGGTATGAAACCATTAGCTATCGTCTGTCTGGGAGCCGCGCTCACCGTCGGTTCGTCAATCCATCCGGCCGTTGCCGCCGATGCCCTGGTGCTCGCCGGTGCCGAGGTCGCGCGCAACGCCGGTTACGCCTATCTCGGCTATCTGGCGCCGCTGCCCGGCTCCGCTTTCGGACGCGGATGGGTGCATCGGGAGTGGCTCGACGCCCTGCAATACAGCTACGACAACAGCGGGCAGATCACGGCCCGCAGCCCCGGCATATCGGCCGCGGTCGGTTACCAGGGGCACGATGCCAGTGCTGCCTGGGCCGGATACCTCGGCTTGCGTCTTGCCGACACCAGGCTCAGCCCCGACGACCCCGGTAACGTCAACCGTGGTTTTCACGCCCGCGCGCAGGCGCAGCTGGAGTATCGGGTGCCGCACGCCGTTGCCGGCGCCGAATTCGACGGCCTCGCCCAATGGGAGTTCGGCAGTCGCTCCTGGTATGCCCGCATGCGCCTCAACGGCTGGAAGTTCGGTCCGGAACTGGTGCTCAAGGGCTCCCCGGACTACGACGCCGTGCAGATTGGCGCTACCACCCGGATCTATGACAACCGCGACGGCGGCGCCCTCACGCTCAAGGGCGGTCTGACGCGCCAGTCGGGAGGTTCGACTGGGCCATATCTCGGTCTCGAGTGGGTGCGCGGGCTCTAGGCGCGACATCCACCTGGATATGTGACATTCTTCCTTCTCGCGGCCGCCCATAGGCGGCATCCTGAAGCATCCGCCACTTTTTGGTCTGCAAAATCTGCCATGAAAACGCTGTCCCGCCTCTTATCCGCCGCTGCGCTAGCCGCTGTGTTCGGCAGCGCGCAGGCGGTCGAGACCTACAGTCTCGAGATTTACGGCAACGATTTCAGCGATTCTTCCGCCAGTGCTGTCGCTAGCTGGACCAGTTCTACGGGGGCGCCGAGTTTCAGTACGGCCCCCAGTGGAACTGCCGGCATCGGCCAATTCCTCGGCGACTATGGCGGTGCCGAGTCGGTAAGCTTTTCACTGACCGACGAGCGGTTGCGCAATGCCACCGTCACGCTGACGCTCGATTTCCTGGCGCTTCGTTCGTGGGATGGCAACGACGCGACGTGGGGTGGGCCGGACCGCTTCGCCATCACGGCCAACCTTGCGACCCTACTCGACGCGAGCTTCAGCAATGGGGCGGGGATGCAGACCTATACGGTCGACGGCATCCGGCCCGATCCGGCTGGTAGTGGGCTGTTCCTGCCGATGGCCGGCTCACGTGCGCAGTACGCCATGGGCTATTCGTTCTACGACGGAATCAATGCTGCCAAGTACAACCCGCAGGACGCGGTCTACGGCATGATCTTCTCGTTCAGCGTCGGTGAAGATGGCATCCTTGACCTGACTTTCTCAGGCCACGGCCTGCAGGACACCTGGATCGAAAATGATCGCAGTTGCGGAGAAGACGGTTCCTCCTTGTGCTCTGCCTATCGCGACGAATCCTGGGGGCTCGACAACGTCAGACTGATGCTCACCGACTTGATTGGGACCAGTAGTCCGGGTACCGAAGTTCCTGCGCCTAGCACCCTGGCAGCACTGTGCCTCGGTCTGGCCGCTCTCTCGTTGGGCAGGCGCCGCCGCCTCTCCTAGGCGCCCGAAACGCTCGCCAAACCCGCCCCGAAATGCCGGCCTCGCAAGAGCCGGCATTTGCTATTTGTGGGCAAGCCGGGCGAAATTTCGCGCAGTCAGCGAAAATGACGGCAAACGGAGGTGGCCCCATGCTGCTAATGATCGACAACTACGACTCGTTCACCTACAACCTGGTGCAGTATTTCGGCGAGCTGGGAGCCGAGGTGCACACGGTGCGCAACGACGCGCTGACCCTGGACGAGGTCGCCGAGATGGATCCGCAAGGCATAGTGATCTCGCCGGGGCCGGGCACACCGGACGACGCGGGCATTTCGCTGGCCCTGATCACGCGCTTCGCGGGCAAGATTCCGCTGCTGGGCGTGTGTCTCGGCCACCAGGCGATCGGTCAGGCCTTTGGCGGCCGGATCGTGCGCGCGCAGCGCGTGATGCACGGCAAGGTCGACCGCGTGACCCATAACGGCGAGGGCGTCTTCGCTGGGCTACCCGAGTCCTTCGAGGTGACGCGCTATCACTCGCTGGTGGTCGAACGGGCCAGCTTGCCGGCTTGCCTCGCGGTTACGGCCCACACCCCTGACGGTGAGATCATGGGCCTGCGCCACCGCGAATTCGTTGTCGAGGGGGTGCAGTTCCACCCCGAGTCGATCGCCACCGAGCACGGTCATGCGATGCTCGCCAATTTCCTGAAGCGCACCCACGAGCGCGTGAACGCCTGAGCGAGAGGAACCAAAGATGCTGATTACCCCCCAGGAAGCGCTGCAACGCTGCGTCGAGCACCGCGAGATCTTCCACGACGAAATGCTGCGCCTCATGCGGATGATCATGAACGGCGAGATGTCGCCGGTGATGATGGCGGCGATCATTACCGCGCTGCGGGTCAAGAAGGAAACGGTGGGCGAGATCGCGGCGGCCGCGAAAGTGATGCGCGAGTTCGCCACCCCGGTGGAGGTCCACGCCGGGCCCAATTTCGTGGACATCGTGGGTACGGGCGGCGACGCAGCGCACACCTTCAACATCTCGACGGCGTCGATGTTCGTCGCCTCTGCCGCCGGCGCGCAAGTCGCCAAGCACGGGGGCCGGAGCGTATCGTCGAAGTCGGGCAGCGCCGACGTCCTCGAGGCGCTCGGCGCCTGCATTACTCTGGACGCTGCTCAGGTGGGGCGCTGCATCGACGAGGTCGGGCTGGGTTTCATGTTCGCGCCCAATCATCACCCGGCGATGAAGAATGTGGCGCCGGTGCGACGCGAACTGGGCATGCGCACGATCTTCAACATTCTCGGTCCACTCACCAACCCGGCCGGCGCGCCGAACATCCTGATGGGTGTGTTCCACCCCGACCTGGTGGGGATCCAGATCCGGGTGCTGCAAAGCCTCGGCGCGCACCACGCACTGGTGGTCTGGGGCCAGGACGGGATGGACGAGATCTCGCTGGGCGCGGCTACCCTGGTGGGCGAACTGCACGACGGCGAGATCACCGAGTACGAGATCCACCCTGAGGACTTCGGCATCGCGATGATGAGCAACCGCAGCCTGCGCGTCGAAAACGCCGATGAATCGCGCGCGATGCTGCTCGAGGCGGTTTCCGGGGAAGTGCAGGGCACCGCGCGCCAGATCGTGGCGCTCAACGCTGGCGCGGCGCTCTATGCCGCTGATCTGGTCGACTCGATCGCCGAGGGCATCGAACTTGCCGATGTCACCATCGCCTCGGGTGCGGCGCGCGCCAAGCTCGACCAGTTTGTCTCTTGCACGCAGGCGCTTGCCGCCGAAGGGCGGGGCGCGAGCTGATGGCGGACATCTTGCGTCAGATCCTGGAACGCAAACGCGTCGAAGTTGCTGCCGCCCGGGCGGCGCGTTCGCTCGCGTCGCTGCGCGCCGACGCTGAGGCGTTCGGCGCTCGCGACGAGGGCGTGCCCCGCGGCTTCGAGCGCGCCCTGCGCGCCAGGATCGCGGCCGGTGCACCGGGCGTCATCGCCGAAATAAAGCGCGCCAGCCCCAGCCAGGGGCTGTTGCGCGATCCCTTCGATCCTGCCGCGATCGCCGTGAGCTACGCCGCCGCCGGCGCGGCCTGCCTGTCGGTGCTCACCGACCGGGATTTCTTTCAGGGCGAACTTGAGCACCTGGTGGCGGCGCGCGCCGCCTGCTCGCTGCCGGTGCTGCGCAAGGATTTCGTCATCGACGAATATCAGCTCTACGAGGCCCGCGCGCACGGTGCCGACTGCGTGTTGCTGATCGTCGCGGCGCTCGGTGACGAGCAGCTGCGCGACCTGGAAGCGTGCGCCTACGGGCTCGGCATGGACGTGCTGGTCGAGTCCCACGACGCGGCCGAACTCGAGCGGGCGCTGGCCCTGCGCACTGCGCTCATTGGCATCAACAACCGCAACTTGCGCACCTTCGCCGTTTCGCTCGCCACGACGCTTGATTTGCTCACGCGCATTCCGCCGCAACGGCTGGTGGTGACTGAGAGCGGCATCCGCGTGCCGGAGAACGTGGGCCAGATGCGCGCAGCCGGGGTCAATGCGTTTCTGGTCGGCGAAGCCTTCATGCGTGCGCCCGATCCGGGCGCGGAACTGGCGCGGCTGTTCGAGTAAAAAGGACGGCCAGGAGCGCGCGACCTGCCGGTTCAGTACCAGTCGTTGAGCATCAGTCCGATCCCCAGGCGTTGGATTCGCCGGTCGTAGTCGATCAGGCTCTCGCCGTAACCATTGAAGTACTGCAGGTACCAGCGCGCGCGCGGGTTGAAGCCTGTCGGGTAGCTCAGGTTGAACTCGGCGGCATTCCTGCCGCCGGAGCGCAGGCTGGGGCGCAGCATCACGTCCCAATTCCATCTCTCGCCGAGGTGGCCAAAGCGCAGTTCGCCATTGCCGAGGTAGCGGGTGATTTCGGGGTTATCGTCGCCGCTGGCCTGGCTGGGGCCAGTCTTGGCGCGTTCCGGAATGCGCCACCAGCCGCGCAGCGCCAACCACCAGTCTCTTCCCCGGTCGAACTCGAACTGCGCAAAGAGACGGTTCCAGCTGCGTGAGCCCGACTCGGCGCGACCGTTCGAGACGTGTTCGAAACCGAAACTGCTGAGCCGCTCGGTCCAGCCCAGCACCGGAATTTCGGAACGAAACCGCACGAACACTTCGGGATCGTGGTTGTATTCGCGAAACGGCGATGAGCGCTTCGCCTGGTAGGCCTGCCACCACGCCTGCCCGGTGTAGGCAAAGAACAATTCCGGTTCGCCGGGGCCGGCCGGCGCGGTGAGCGGCACCTTGAAGCTCACCTGGAACTTGAATTCGGCCTGGCCCAACGCCTCGTCGGAGAGCACGTCGCCACCGGTCAGGTTGCCGCCCTGCGCGAACGGCAGGGCGTAGTTCGGGCGGTGCGGAATGAACGCAATCCGGTCGAACCATAGCCGCGACTCCTCGGCAAGCCGGCGCTGGATTGGGCTGTCCGAAATTGCCGCCTGCCCCAGTCTCACCGCCGCATTGTTCGCAGCGAGATCTTCCGCGTCCGGCTTATGCTCAGGAGCCGCCACCGCACTGGCAGCGCAGCTGGCCCGCACGCTGGCCACCGAGGCGTCGGGCGCAGCGCGGCGCAGCGCTTCTAGCAGGCAACGCTCGTCGGCGTTGGGCGCCATCGTCGCCGGTTGGGCAAGCGCCGGGCCGGCCAACCAGGCCACGAGCAACAATGCCACCGGGAGGGCGAAGCTGGCTCGCCGGCGCCGCCCCGGCGGTAAGACCCGGGGGGGGCGCGCTGTTGTCCTGTCGCTATCAACTGATCGATTCATCTCCGTGTCCTCGGAGTGCCCAGCCAGCGCCGGCGCAGGCGCTTGACCGCCGCGCCGGCCTTCTCGTCAAGGCTGAGCTTGATCTCGCTCGGCGGGGGCGCGGCGAGCACGACCTGGGCTTCGATCAGTTCGTCGCGCCGGAAGACGTGCAACCGCAGCCTCTCGCCGTCGCGACGCCGATCGAGCATGGTTTGCAGCGCCGCCGCGTCCACCCGCAGCCCATCGGCGGCGATGATCAGGTCGCCGCCGGCGAGCCCTGCGGATTCTGCCGGACCGGCGCTGTATGCCGTGGCAATCTCCAGTCCGCCCGGACGCATCACCAGGCGCGCTCCCAGCCGTGCGCCACCCTTGGTAGCCGAACTGGTCGCGAGCTTTACTCCGGCCCCCGCGAGCAGACGCGCCAGTGGCAGGTCGGCAGTGCCTTGGGTCCAGGCGCGAATCTGGCGGCGCAGATCAAGCCCGGTCGCCGCGGCTACTTCTGCCGGCAATCCATCTTCGTCGAGGCCCCCCTGATTGTCCGCGAAATCGCGCCCGAAGCGCCGCCAGATGTGGCGTATCACGTCATCCAGCGAATGTCTGTCGGCGCTGCGTTGCCTGATCGTCAGGTCGAGTGCGAGCGCCACCAGCGCGCCCTTGGTGTAGTAGCTGACGATCGCGTTGGGCGAGTTTTCGTCCTGGCGGTAGAAGCGCGACCAGGCATCGAAACTCGATTCCGCCACACTCTGGAGCTTGCGCCCGGGGGCGCGCAACACCACGCCGATGGTCTCGCCCAGCGCGGTGAAATAGTCCTCGAGCGCAATTGCCCCTGAGCGCAGCAACAACAGGTCGTCGTAGTAGGAAGTGAAGCCCTCGAACACCCACAGCAGCCGGGTGTGATTCTCGCGTTCCAGGTCGTACTTGGCGAACGCCAGGGGCTTGATACGCTTGATGTTCCAGCTGTGGAAATATTCGTGGCTGGCCAGTCCCAGGAACTTGCGATAGCTGGCTGGAATTCCATTCATCCCGGCATGGGGGAGGTCGTTGCGTGCGCACAGCAGAGCGGTGCTGGAGCGATGTTCCAGCCCGCCGTAGCCCTCGCCCACCGCGGTGACCAGGAACAGGTAGCGCGGCATCGGCGCACGGTGGCTGCGTGGCTCGAAAAACCGCGACTGGGTGGTGCAGATCGCGCGCAGGTCCGAGGCGAGCCGTTCGAAGTCGGCGTCATGGCGCCCGGTCAGCGCGATGTCGTGGCGAATGCCGCCGGCGTCAAACGAGGCCAGCGCGAAGTTTCCCAGTTCGACGGGATGGTCGATCAGTTCGTCGTAGTTCCCGGCCTGGTAATCCCCGAAGCCGAACTCAGGTGCCCCGGCGCCGGGCAGCGACGTCGCCACGCGCCAGCCCTTGAAGCGCGCTCCTGGCGGCCGCTCGATGCGCACGCTGCATGGTTGATCATCCTGTCCGTGGACCCGCAGGAAGACGCTGGTGCCATTGAAGAAGCCGTGTGTGGTGTCCAGATGTGCGTCGCGGACCGACAGGTCCCAGGCGTAGACGCGGTAACGCACTTCCAGCGGCTTGGGGCATGGCGCCGCCCGCCAGGTGTGCTTGTCGAGTTTTTGGAGGCCGACGCGCCGGCCGCCGCAACTGGCCTCGATGGCCACGATGTGGCGCGCAAAATCGCGGATCAGGTAACTACCCGGAATCCAGGCCGGCAATGAAAGCGACTGGCCAGCCGCTGCTGGCCTGGCGATGCGCAGCGTCACCTCGAAGAGGTGGGCCTGCGGATCGAGCGGAATGATCCGGTAGCGGATCGCAGGCGTGGATCTAGCCGAGGGCATCGAAGCGCAGCGTCACAAGGTCAGGAGGAAAGTCTATATCTTGCACGATTCCCGGGTCGTCGACGTCAATCAGCGTCGGGCGCGAGCGTGCGAGCATCTGATCGACGCTGCGGTCGTCGCTGCAGGCGGCGAGCCGCGCGAATTGTCCCGGGCCACACACCAGCGGGTAGCCGCGCTGGCCGTCGTAGCACGGAGCCACCATGGTATCGGCGTTGCGCGGGACCGCCAGCAGGCGCGCCACGGTTTGTGTACGCACCACCGGCAAATCCGCGAGCAGCACCACCAGCGCCTGCGGATCGTAGCTCCGCCTCGCCTCGGCAACTCCGGCTGCGAGCGAGAAGCCGAGTCCCTCGCCAGAGCGGCTGGATTCAACGCTCAGGCAGCCTTCACGCGTCAGCCAGTCGCGCAGTTCGCCGTCGCCAGGCGAGGTTACCGCGACCACGTGCGCACAATGCGCAGTCAGCAGTCGCGCCGCGTGGCAGGCGAGCGGCAACCCTTCGAAAGCGGCCAGCAATTTGTTGACCTTGCCGCTGCGATCGAACCGTGTGCCGGCGCCGGCGGCAAGCACGATGCCGACGATCGGGCGGCGCTCGGGCGGCGCCGGTCGCGGAAAACGTACTGCCCGACCCACGCGCTGGCTCAACGCCCGAGGTCGACGATCAGCCGTCCGCGCACCGCCCCTTCGAGGATGCGGGGCGCGCGCTCGAGCGCCTCGGCCAGGCTGATTTCCTCGCTCATGCGTTCGATCGTGGCGGGCTCGAGTTCGCGCGCCAGACGCTGCCACGCGGTGTTGCGGTCCTCGATCGGGCACATTACCGAATCCACACCGATCAGCTTCACGCCGCGCAGGATGAACGGCGCGACGCTGGCCGGAAAGTCAAGCGCGCCCGCCAGGCCGCAGGCCGCGACTACGCCGCGGTACTTGGTCTGGGCGCACGCGTTGGCCAGCGTGTGCGAGCCCACCACGTCGACCACTCCAGCCCAGCGTTCCTTTTGCAGCGCCCGACCCGGCGCCGAGAGCGCGGAGCGTTCGACGATTTCGGCGGCGCCCAGCGCGTGCAGGTAATCGGCCTCCTGGGGCCGGCCGGTCGATGCCACCACCCGATAGCCGAGCTTGGCGAGCAACGCCACGGCGACGCTCCCAACCCCCCCGGCAGCGCCGGTGACGAGCACCTCGCCGCCAGCGCTCAGGCCGTGGCGTTCGAGCATCATCACGCACAGCATCGCGGTGTAGCCGGCCGTGCCGATCGCGGCCGCCTGGCGGGTGCTGATCGCCTCGGGCAGGCGCACCAGCCAGTCGCCAGGAATCTTGGTCCGTTCCGCCAGCGCTCCCCAGTGGACTTCGCCAGTGCCCCAGCCGTTGAGCACCACCCGGTCACCGGGTTTCCAGTTGGCGTTCTCGCTCTTCAGCACCACGCCGGCGCAATCGATCCCCGCCACCATCGGCCACTTGCGCACCACCGGGCTGCGGTTGGTGATCGCCAGTGCGTCCTTGTAGTTGAGCGTCGAGTATTCGACGCGCACCACGACGTCGCCGGTCTGGGGCTCGAGTGCGGCATCGTCAAGGACCTGCAGCGAGGCCCGGAAGCCGGCATCGTCCTGTTCGAGAAGGATTGCGCGAAACATTTGGTTCTCCGGAAGGATTGCGAACATACTGTCTGTGTCTGGGGATTGTCGCCACATTGATGCCTTCGCGTCCAGCCCGCATGAACGGCGCCTTTTGCCTGACCAATGTGCGGCACCGCACACATCAATGCGGCCGAGTTTGCTACGATGGTCGCCTTTCAGGCTGTTTCAGGAGGCGTCGACATGGCTGCCAAGCGTGTATTGAAAGGGTTTTCCCGGCTGGCGATGCTCGGCACGGTGGTGCTGACCGTGTCTGCTTGCGGTGGTGGTGATGGCGGTGGCATTCTGCCGGGCGGCGGCGACTGTGTCTCGACCTCTGGTGCTTCCGGGGGCTATTCGATGGGTCTTTGCGCCACAACAGTGGCGCCGGGCACGGTGGTGCTCGAGTCGTTGTGTAAACCGGTCGATGCGGTTGTGACAATTGCCCCGACCGTCTACAGCCTTAATCTTAGCGCGTATCCTGGCGCGGACCTCGGCACTCACACGTTCAATCACCCAGGCAACGAGAGCCTGCTAAACACCCTTGGCGCGCTGCAGGGTGTGCGCCTTGAGAAGTATTACGTTAACGGCGCGTATGCCGCGATCGGCGATTTCGCCGACGCGCAAGACCGTGTCACCAGTGCCTCCGTGTGGGGCGTCGACGGCGGCCTGTCGTACACCAATTTTGGCTTATGGGAGCGCTTCGTCAGCGCTTCCGAGGGCTACGCCGGCGGTTGGTACGTGGCGCGCAGTCTGGCTGACGCCAATCCTGCGCTGCCGAACTCCGGCAACGCGACCTATACGGGGGTGGCCGTCGGCGGACTCGCACCGGTGCAGGGCAATCCGCCGGTCTATGGGCTCTCCGCCAGTTTGTCACTGACCGCGAATTTTTCGACCAACGCGAGGTCCGTTAACGGCACCATGAGTAACTTCGTGTTGTCGACCTCACTTGGAACCAACGCCGCCAGCATCGCGAACGTGTCCCTGAACGGGACAATTGCCGGCAGCGGCTTCAGTGGGACGATGAGCGGGGGCGGGAGCGGCGCGTTCGAAGGCGCGTTCTTCGGCCCCCCAACCGGAGCCATCCTCGCCCCAGCCGAAATCGGCGGTCGCTTCCAGTTCGTGACACCGGATGCGCGCCAGGTGGTCGGTGCCTTTGGCGGACGCCAGTAAGGGGCGGCAAGATTCGAGGGCAAACCAGGTCGTCGGGGCGCAGCGCAGCGCCAACCCCAGAAACCGCTACCACAGCTTGCGGGAACGACGCGACGCACCTGATCCGCCAGGTGGTTGTGGTCCTGTTTGCGGCCGCCATGGTCTGGGCAACTCCAGGCCAGGCCCAGCCGTCTGCTGCGCCGAGTGACCAGTCCAGCCAGCCGCTCGGCGCTTCCAACGCACCCTACTCGATGGACAGCGCCCGCGGACGGCTTGAGACCGCCCGCCGGCTGATCGAATCCGGCCAGGCGCCGGCGGCGCGCGAGTTGTTGCGGGCGCTGCGCAACGAACCGACCGTCGACCAGATCGAAGTGCGCTTCCTGCTGGCGATGGCCAGTCTGCGCAGCGGCGATCCGGTGGCTGCCATCGCGCTCTGGCGCGACCTGCTCTCGGACCATCCAGAACTGGTGCGGGTGCGACTCGAACTGGCCCGTGCGCTCTACGAGACCGGCAGCGACCAGAGCGCCCGGTTTCATTTCGAACGATTGCGCGCGATGGCCGATCTTCCCGCCGCGGTGCGCTCCAACGTCGAACGCTTCATCGACGCGCTCGACGCCCGGCGTGGCTGGAGTGCCAACCTGGTGGTTGCCTTGCTGCCCGACAGCAACGTCAACTCCGGAACCACCATGCAGAGTGTGACGCTCTACGGCCTGCCGGGCTTTGTCCCCTCGGATGAACTGCAGCAACGCAGCGGCGTGGGCCTCTACGTTCTTGGCTCGCTGGGCCGGGTCTGGCAGACCAGTTCCGACTTCGCCTGGGTGGGGCGCGCGAGCCTGATGCGGCGCGACTTCATGAACAACCGCTTCGACGACATGAACCTGCGCACCGATCTCGGTCCGCGCTGGATCGGCGAGCGCGATGAGGCGGGCGTGCTCGCGGTGCTCAGCCAGCGCTGGCTGGGCAATGAGCCGGCGAGCTATGGCGTCGGTGTTCGTCTGGAGTGGAGCCGGCGCATCGAAAACTGGTGGCTGAGCCAGCTGTCCCTGGAGCGCGTGGACAGCCGCTGGCGCTCATACCCCGAACTCGACGGTGCGGCGACGCGCCTGTTCGGGATGCAGCGCTGGAACCTCGACGCGACCACCTCGGTACACGCCGGCGCCGAGTGGTACCGCGAACAGCTCGTTTCGAAACCGTTGAGCAACCAGCGCATCTCGGGCCTCGTTGGTGCCAATCGCGACTTCGGCCGGGGCTGGTCGCTGGGGGTGCAATGGCGCTACGCAGTGACGCGCTATGACGAGGCGCTGGCCGCGTTTGACTACGTCGATCGGCGCGACACCACCAACACCCTGAGCCTCTCGGTCGCCCAGCGCACGCTGCAGTGGCACGGGCTTATGCCGGTGCTCTACATGAGTTTCATCCTCAACGACTCGTCGCTCGATCTGTTCAGCTATCGCCGCGCGGTCGCGCAGATCGGCCTGTCGCGCAACTTCTGACCCCAAGCGTCGCACCAGCCGGCGCGGGCCGGCGCGGCCGTCTCCCGGCTATCATCATGGCACTGGCGTGCGCGCGGCGCATGCCCACCAAACGACCATACCTGGAGGCTAGCCATGTCCTATGAATCGATCCTTGTCGAGGCCCGCGACCGTGTCGGCCTGATCACCATCAATCGCCCCAAGCAACTCAATGCGCTCAATGACGCGGTGATGGACGAACTTGGCGCCGCGCTCCTCTCGTTCGACGCCGACGACGGCATCGGCGCCATCGTGATCACCGGCAGCGAGAAGGCCTTTGCCGCCGGCGCCGATATCGGCGCGATGGCCGGCTTCAGCTTCGTCGACGCCTACAAGGGCGACTACATCACCCGCAACTGGGAAACCATCCGGCGGGTGCGCAAGCCCGTGATCGCCGCGGTGGCTGGCTTCGCGCTGGGCGGCGGCTGCGAACTGGCGATGATGTGCGACATCATCATCGCCGCCGATTCGGCGCGCTTCGGCCAGCCCGAGATCAAGCTCGGCGTGATCCCCGGGGCGGGGGGCACGCAGCGCCTGCCGCGGGCGGTTTCCAAGGCCAAGGCGATGGACCTTTGCCTCACTGCCAGGATGATGGATGCCACCGAGGCTGAACGCGCCGGACTGGTGTCGCGGGTGGTCCCGGCCGAGCGGCTGCTCGACGAGGCAATGGCGGCGGCGCAGGTCATCGCCGGCTTCTCGCTGCCAGCGGTAATGATGGCCAAGGAAGCGATCAATCGCGCCTACGAAACGACGCTTTCCGAGGGCGTCATGGCCGAGCGCCGGATGTTCCACTCGCTCTTCGCCACTGACGACCAGAAGGAAGGGATGGCCGCTTTTGTCGAGAAACGTCGCCCGGAGTTCAAGCATCGCTAGGGGAACCAACACGGCCCGAAAATATGTGTTACGATCTCTGGCTCGGTGGATGAAGTTTGTTGTTGGCGCTGTTTGCGACGCGACGAGTTGAAATCACCGGGCCGGCAAGCTCCCGAGGGGGTGACCCGGCAAGCGAAATGTGGTGGTGGTGCGACGGTTTCAGAAGATGTCGGCAACAAACCGCCCAGTTCGCTTGACAGTGAGATTCGGGGTTGTCATAATTCCGCTTCTCTGCAGTGCGAAACGTGAATAACGAGACCGCTGCCTGTTCTTTAACAACCAACAGCCGATAAGTGTGGGCGTTTGGGCGAAAGTGCCAACCGTCAGGGGTCAAACCCTGCCGGCTCTACAAATGAAACGCTCACACGGTAAGAAGATATATTTCTCGGCGAAAGCCGAGCGCTATGTCGATTCCGTTTGAGAGCTTTCCTTGAGAAAGCAACTAAAGAGATCGAACTATAGAGTTTGATCCTGGCTCAGATTGAACGCTGGCGGCATGCCTTACACATGCAAGTCGAACGGCAGCACGGGGGCAACCCTGGTGGCGAGTGGCGAACGGGTGAGTAATACATCGGAATGTACCCAGTAGTGGGGGATAGCTCGGCGAAAGCCGGATTAATACCGCATACGCACTGAGGTGGAAAGCGGGGGACCGTAAGGCCTCGCGCTATTGGAGCAGCCGATGTCGGATTAGCTAGTTGGTGGGGTAAAGGCCTACCAAGGCTACGATCCGTAACTGGTCTGAGAGGACGACCAGTCACACTGGGACTGAGACACGGCCCAGACTCCTACGGGAGGCAGCAGTGGGGAATTTTGGACAATGGGGGCAACCC
>JAGXFG010000109.1 GCA_024637395.1 Burkholderiaceae bacterium
ACGTCGGGCTCGGTCATCGCGAAGGCCGAGCGGATCTCGCCCTCGAGCAGCGGTCGCAGCCAGCGGTCGTATTGGTCGGGGGTCGCGAACTGGTGCAGCAACTCCATGTTGCCGGTGTCCGGGGCGTTGCAGTTGAACACCTCGGAGGCCCAGGGAATGCGGCCCATGATCTCGGCCAGCGGCGCGTACTCGAGGTTGGTCAAACGGGTGCCCGGTTCGTTGGCGCGCAACCCGGGCAGGAACAGGTTCCACAGGCCCTCGGACTTGGCGTAGGCCTTGATCTCCTCGACTAGCGGCGGCGGGAAGACGCCGCGCTCGACGTCCGCGGTCCAGCGCGGGTTGGCCGGGAGGATCCAGCGTTCCATGACCTCGTTGATGCGGCGCTGCAAGTCGAGCACTTTCGGCGAATATGCGAAATCCATCCCTTCCTCCATGCGTGAGGTGCGCCGAGGCGGCGCCCATTGAGGAGATTATCGGTCATACACAAGAGTTGTGTCGCCCCTGCCCGCTGGATCGAGCAGACACGAACGGCAAGCGATAACCAACCTCCCCGCTCAACAATTGTTGTTGTGATCCGTTCCCATTTAGAATGCGAACGGTTCCCATCTGTACCACTCCTCTGACTGGCAACAAGCGCTGCATGAAACCACTTCCAATTGCACTTCTCATGGCGTCCATGATCGGCTTCTCGATCGACGCCTCGGCCTTCCAGCCATTCTTCACCGACGATACCGGCACCCAGGGCGGCGGCGGCAACCAGCTTGAGCTCTCGTTTGGCCGGGAGCGCACCGCAACGCCCGGCGGCGGCGAAGGCGCACGTAGCCTGCCGATCGCCTACGCCCGTGGTTTGAGCGAAACCATCGATATCCACGCCGGCACGCAGTACGACTGGATTCGCGCGCGCATCGCGGATGGCGACGCGCGCGGTCTCGACACCGTCTCAATAGGGCTGAAGTGGCGCGCCTTCGAATACCACGCGCGGGGGATCAGCTTCGCGTTGAAACCCGAAGTGCGGCTAGCGCTTGCCTCGGAGCGTCCCGGCACCGGATTCGGCGCTCAGGCCCCATCGGGCAGCTTGGCGTTGATGGTCACGCAGGAGCTTCCCTTCGGGGCCGTGCACTTCAACATTGGCGTGGCCGCCGAACGCTACCGCGACCCTGCCGCCAACCCGAACACCATCACCACTGAAGCCTCGCTCGCACCGGTGTGGAATCTGAACCCCCGTTGGAAACTGGGCCTGGACCTCGGAGCCGCGGTTGCGCGCACCGCGGGCGTGACCGTGCGCACCGATTTCGTGGGCATTGGCCTGGTGTACTCGCACGACGCCGATCTCGATGTTTCGGTGGGCTTTTTCCATGGCGCCGACCAGGCCGAGCCGCGCACCACCACTCGGACAACCAGCGCCGGCCTCACCTGGAGATTCCAGTGAGTCGCTGCGCCCAGACCAACTCCGGAGCCAAGTTGCAAGACAGCAAACCAGCGCCGACCGCGGCCACTCTCGATCTGGCATTGATCGGTCACCAGCTGACCGTGGAGCAGGTGCAGCCCCCACCGGCGGCCCCCGAATGGGCGCGCTGGCTCGAGGAGATCGGCTTCATCGTCGGCGAGACCGTGATGCTGATGGCGCGCGGCCTGCCCGGCGGTGACCCGCTGGTGGTCCGCATCGGCCAATCGACCTTTGCCCTGCGCCGCGCCGAAGCTGCCTGCGTGCGGGTGGCAGACGCCGGCCCCGACGACCGTCAAGGCCAGCCGACGTGACCCGGGAAGCAGTAGTTCATTTCCACCCCACCGGAACGCTGCTGGCGCTGGTTGGCAATCCCAACTCCGGCAAGACGGCGTTGTTCAACCTGCTCACCGGCGGGCGGCAAAAAGTTGCCAACTACGCCGGTGTTACGGTCGAGCGCAAGGAGGGCAGGGTCACGACCCCGGCCGGCCAGACGTTGCGGATTCTCGATCTGCCGGGCGCCTACAGCCTCTACCCGCGCTCCCCCGACGAGCGGGTGACCTGCGACGTGCTTTTCGGCCGTGCCAGCGGCGAAAAACGCCCCGACCTGGTGGTGTGCGTCGTGGACGCCACCAACCTGCGGCGCAGCCTGCGACTGGCGCTGGCAGTCAAGCGCCTGGGACTGCCCTGCGTGGTGGCGCTCAACATGGCCGATCTGGCGGCCAAGCGTGGCATCAGGGTCGACCCCCGGGCCCTGGCGGCCGAACTGGGCATGCCGGTGGTCAGCACCGTGGCGATCCAGCGCAGTGGTGCCGGCTCGCTGCTGGCGCTGTTCGACGACCAGGGGCTGTGGCGGTCGCTGGCCGACGCCGTGCCGCCGTCGGAGCCGACCGCCCCCGACGCGCCCGCCGAGGCCCACAGCAACATCGCCGACCACGTCACGGTGCGCGGCATCCTGCAGCGCCTGGGGCTGGACGAGTTGGTGCCGCACACGACCAGCGATCGCATCGACCGAGTTGTGCTGCACCCGCTGATCGGACCGGTGCTGCTGGCGCTGGTGATGTTCCTGGTGTTCCAGGCCGTCTTTGCCTGGGCCGAAGCTCCCATGAACCTGATCGAGGAAGGCGCCGCCGCCCTGAGCGCCGCCGTGGGCCAAGTCCTGCCCAATGTCTGGTTCAAGAGCCTGATCGTCGACGGCGTGATCGCCGGCGCCGGCGGTGTGCTGGTATTCCTGCCGCAGATCGTGATCCTGTTCTTCTTCATCCTGGTGCTCGAGGAGTCGGGCTACCTGCCGCGCGCCGCCTTCCTGCTCGACCGCCTGATGGGCGGCGTCGGCCTGAGCGGGCGCTCGTTCATACCGCTGCTGTCGAGCTTCGCCTGCGCCATCCCCGGGATCATGGCGGCGCGGACTATCGCCAACCCGCGCGATCGGTTGGTGACGATCATGATCGCGCCGCTGATGACTTGCTCTGCCCGACTGCCGGTCTACGCGCTGCTGATCGGCGCGTTCATTCCCCGGCGCCTGGTCTGGGGCGGCCTGGAACAGCAGGGGCTGGTGCTGCTGGGACTGTACGTTGCCGGCGTGATCGGCGCGCTGCTCGTGGCCTTCGCGCTGAAGCAGTTCACCGCCGCTGGCCGTCAGGTTCGTCCCCTGATGATGGAGTTGCCCAGCTACCACCTGCCGGCGGCGCGCAATATTGCCATCGGCGTGTGGCAGCGGGTGGTCATCTTCATGAAGCGGGTCGGCGGGATTATCCTCGTGCTGACCATTGCGCTGTGGTTCCTGGCGAGTTTTCCCGCGCCACCAGTCGGCGCAACCGGCTCGGCAATCGAGTACAGCCTGGCCGGCATGATGGGCAAGGCGCTCGCCGCGGTATTTGCGCCGATCGGCTTCAACTGGGAGATCAGCATCGCGCTGGTCCCGGGACTGGCCGCGCGCGAGGTGGCGGTGAGCGCCCTGGGCACGGTGTACGCACTCTCGTCCTCCGGTGACACCGCGCAGGCCCTGGCGCCGCTGATCGCGCAGAACTGGAGCCTCGCCACCGCACTGTCGCTGCTGGCCTGGTACGTCTTCGCACCGCAATGCATGGCAACGCTGGCCGCCGTCAAACGCGAGACCGGAGGCTGGCAAATGCCGCTGATCATGGCCGGGTACATGTTCACGCTGGCCTACATCGCGTCATTCGCCACCTACCGGCTGGCGCTTGCCCTGGGCTGGGGTTAGCCAGCGCCCACCTTCACGCCGCCAGCGCTTGCGCAAGCTTGTCATGCCGCGGCGCCGCTGTCGGGGCGCTACTGCGAATCAGGTAATCGAAGGCCGACAGGCTGGCCTTGGCGCCCTCGCCCATCGCGACGCTGATCTGCTTGTACGGCACCGTGGTGACGTCGCCCGCTGCAAAGACCCCGGGCAGCGAAGTCGCACCGCGCGCATCGACCACGATCTCGCCGCGCGGCGAGAGCTCGACCACATCCTTGAGCCAGTCGGTGTTCGGGAGCAGGCCGATCTGCACGAAGATGCCCGCGAGTTCCAGGCTCCGCTCCGCTTTGCTGACGCGGTCGCGATAGACCAGTCCGTTGACCTTCTCGCCGTCGCCGGTGACCTCGGTCGTCTCGGCGTTGGCGATGATGGTGACGTTCGGCAGGCTGCGCAGCTTGGCCAGCAGGACCGCGTCGGCCCGCAGATTGCTGTCGAACTCCAGCACGGTGACGTGCGCAACCAGGCCGGCGAGGTCGATGGCCGCTTCAACGCCGGAATTGCCGCCGCCAATTACCGCCACCCGCTTGCCCTTGAACAGCGGGCCGTCGCAGTGCGGACAGTAGGCCACGCCGTGGCCGCGGTACTGCTGCTCGCCGGGGACGTTGATTTCGCGCCAGCGCGCGCCGGTGGCAAGAATGACGCTCTTCGCCCTGAGCGTCGCGCCACTCGCCAGGCGCACGCCGTGGAGGCCGTCGGCGCCGGCCGGAACCAGCGCCTCGGCGCGCTGCAAGTTGATGATGTCGACGTCGTACTCGCGCACGTGCTGCTCCAGCGCCGCGACCAGCTTGGGGCCCTCGGTCTGCGGCACCGAGATCAGGTTCTCGATCGAGAGCGTGTCGAGCACCTGGCCGCCGAAGCGCTCGGCCACCACCGCCGTGCGGATGCCCTTGCGGGCCGCGTAGATTGCCGCAGAAGCGCCGCCGGGGCCACCCCCGACCACCAGCACGTCGAATGGCTCCCGGGCAGCCAGGGCCTCTGCATCCCGCCGGGAAGCACCACTGTCGAGCTTGGCGACGATCTCTTCCAGGGTCATCCGGCCCCGGCCAAAGACCTCGCCATTGAGGAACACCGTCGGCACCGCCATGATCTGGCGCTTCTCCACTTCGTCCTGGTACAGCGCGCCGTCGATCATCACGCTCTCGACGCCAGGATTCAACGCCGCCAACAGATTGAGCGCCTGGACCACGTCGGGGCAGTTGTGGCACGAGAGCGAGACAAAGGTCTCGAAGCGGAAAGTCCCTTCGATCGCCTTAATGGTCTCGACCAGCGCGGCCTCGACCTTGGGCGGATAGCCTCCCACCTGCAAGAGCGCCAACACCAGCGAGCTGAACTCATGGCCCAGCGGGATGCCGGCAAAGTGCACCCGCGCATCCTCTCCCGGGCGGCGCAACGCGAAGGACGGACGGCGCGCGTCACGCCCCTCGATATTCAGCGTGATCAGCTCCGACAGGCCGGCGATCTCGACGAGCATCTGCTGCATCTCGACCGCCTTCGCGCCGTCATCGAGCGAGGCGACGATCTCGATCGGCCCCTGCAGGCGTTCGAGGTAGGTCTTGAGTTGGGTCTTGATGTTGGCTTCGAGCATGACGGTTCTCCTTGAACTAATTGCGCTGCGCTCCCGCTCCCGTGCAACTCCCGGGAGCGGGGCCGGGGCTCAGATCTTGCCGACCAGGTCGAGCGACGGAGCGAGCGTGGCCTCGCCTTCCTGCCATTTGGCCGGGCAGACTTCGCCGGGATTGGCGGCCACGTACTGGGCGGCCTTTACCTTCCTCAGCAATTCCGCGGCGTTGCGGCCGATGCCGCCGGCGTTGATTTCGATGATCTGGATGCGGCCCTCGGGGTCGATGACGAAGGTGCCCCGCTCGGCCAGGCCCTCTTCCTCGATCATCACGCCAAAGTTGCGGGTGATCACGCCGGTCGGATCACCGATCATCGGGAACTGGATCTTGCCGATGGTCTCGGAGCTGTCGTGCCAGGCCTTGTGGGTGAAGTGGGTGTCGGTCGAAACGGAGTAGATCTCGACCCCCATCCGCTGGAACTCAGCGTAGTGGTCGGCAAGATCTCCCAGCTCCGTCGGGCAGACAAAGGTGAAATCGGCCGGGTAGAAGAACACCACCGACCACTTTCCCCTGAGCGTGGCTTCGCTGACTTCGGTGAACTGGCCCTGTTGATAGGCGAGGGCGTCGAAGGCCATGATTTCGCTGTTGATCAAAGACTTGTTCATGATGTTTGCTCCTGTTTGCGGTTGATTGATTGGTGCGACGCTGGCCATTGTCGGTAAACGACCATAAACAATCCAACGCATAATATTGTTGTTTATAATCGCTAAATTCGATTACGAGAACAGCTCATGGCCGCCCTGCCGTCCCTCAGGCAACTTCAATACCTGGTCGCTCTCTCGGAGCAGCTGAATTTCACGCGCGCCGCCGAATCCTGCTTCATCACCCAGTCGACGCTGAGCGCGGCACTCAAGGAACTGGAGACGGTGCTCGGCGCCAGCCTGGTGGAAAGGGACCGGCAGACAGTATTGATGACGCCGACCGGCATGGCCGTGGTGGAGCGTGCGCGAACAATTCTTTCCCAGACACAGGACCTGGCTGATTTCGCGGCGGGAGCAGGCGAACCGATGACCGGGTTGCTGCGGCTGGGGGTCATTCCGACGATCGCCCCCTTTCTGCTGCCGCGGACCATGCACTTGCTGCGCGAGCGCTACCCGTCCCTGCGGCTGGTCTTGCGCGAGGACCTGACCGCCAGCCTGCTGGCCCGGCTGGGGTCGAGCGAGCTCGATTTCGCGCTGATCGCGCTGCCCTACGATACCGGCAACCTGCTCGTCGAGCCGCTCTTTGACGACGACCTGTGGCTCGTCGGACGCAAGGACGATCCGGAGCTCAAGGCGCGCCGGGTCAGCGTCACGCAGTCGCTATCCGACCGCATGCTGCTGCTGGAGGAGGGCCATTGCCTGCGTGAGCACGCGCTCTATGCGTGCAGCGGACCGTCCCGCCCCTCGGCCGAGGGGGTTGAGGCCACCAGCCTGCTGACCCTGATGGAGATGGTCGAATCCGGGCTCGGTGTCGGGCTGGTACCGGAAATGGCGGTGCGCAGCAGACTGACCGACAGCCCCGGCCTGCTGGCCCGGCCGCTACTCAAGCCCAGCCCCAAGCGCACGATTGCCCTTGTGGCGCGGCCATCGACGTCGCGGCTGGCCGACTTGCGGGCGCTGGCCGAAATCATTGTTGCGTAACCTCGACTAACGCCGGGGAGCTGGCGGCGTTGTTCGCTGGACCAGTGATCGCCCCGGCTGAGACCTGCGCTGCGAGGGTCACCGCAACCGGGCTAGCTCGCTCGCCAGCGAGGCGGCCGACAGGGCGCCCAGATGGGTCCCGACCAGGCGCCCGCCGGCCGCGTAGAAGAGCGTGGTAGGCAGAGATCCCGAACCCACTTCGCGGCCAATGCGCCCGCCTGAATCGATCACCACGTTGGCGAGTTCGAGTCCGGCGCCGGAGAGATAGCGCTGCGCCGTTTCCCGGCTCTCGCCCTGGTTGGCAAAGACAAAGCTCACCCCGCTCTCCGCTTTCTGTGCGGCGGCGAGCACCGGCATCTCGCGCCGGCATGGGCCGCACCAAGTGGCCCACAAGTTGACGACCAATGGCCGGCCCTGAGCCAATGCCGACAGGTTGGTGCGCTCGCCCGCCAGGGTTTCCAAGGGCACCTGGGGCATGGCCGCGTTCTCCATCATGCGAATCGCGCCGAATACCCCACCCCAAACGAGCGCCCCGGCTGCCAAGCCCAGCGCCAGCGGTCGGCGCAAGACCGGTTGGCGCCAGCCCCGCCAGAGCGCGACCAGCAAGGCCGCCAGCAACCCCGCCCAGGCACTGAAGCCGCCATCACGGATATCGAGCATCGACCAGGGCGCCTCTCGGTAGACGTCAAACCAGGTACCGACGAAGACGACGCGCGCCACCAGCACGGCAGTCAACAACATATCGATCACGACATTGCCCACGTCGCTGCGCTGACCGCGTCCTACCAACCGGCCCACGCCGGCGGCCACCAGCAATGCCGCCAGCACCGCCAGCAGCATGATCGGGAAAGAGATCGGGCCAAGATTGAAGCTAAGCATGGGTCGCCTGTTCGCATCGCTCGGGCTGACGCCGAGTCGCGCTGGGTGGTCGTCATTATCGTCGATGAGGCCTTTTCCCAGTTGCTGTCAGGGGTTGCAGACAGCGGTTAGCCACACAGTCGGGAGGGCGTCGAGATTGCGCGCTCTGTCACAATGATCCGTTACCAACCGCGACACGAAACTGGCATATGAACGGCGGCAACCAAGAACTGCATCGCTGGAACGAACGTTTTTCTGCCGACGGCTATGTTTTCGGCACCCGTCCGAACGAATTCCTCCGCGCCCAGCGCGATCTCCTGGCGCCCGGCATGCGAGCGCTGTGCGTGGCCGACGGCGAAGGCCGCAATAGCTTATGGCTCGCAACGCTTGGCCTGCAGGTCACCGCCTTTGACTTCTCGCCCGTTGCTCTGGCCAAGGCATCAAAGCTTGCCGAGGCGAACAACGTGAGGGTGGATCATCGCATCGCCGACGTGCGCGACTGGGACTGGGATGCCGAACCCTACGATGTCGTGGTCGCCATCTTCGTCCAGTTCGCCCCACCCGCGCAGCGAGCCGACATGTTTGCGGGAATGGCACGCGCCCTCAAGCCGGGTGGTTTGCTGATCATTCAGGGCTACCGCCCCGAGCAACTTGGGTACGGCACGGGCGGTCCCAAGCTCGTCAATAATCTCTATACTGAGGACCTACTGCGCCAAGACTTTGCGTCCCTGCAGATCCTGCATCTGGCCGCGCACGACGAAGTGGTTGACGAGGGCCCTGGGCACAGCGGGATGTCAGCGCTGATCGATTTGGTGGCGCGAAAGAAATAGTCGATGCCTTTCGCGCTTGGCGCCGCTGCCGATTCGCGCGGAGTTCAGGGCTGCGGTCGCAGCCATCCGAGCGCTTACGAAAGGAATTGTGTAATTCAGTGTGTCCAGTGGCTGGTTGGACATCCCCGGCTACAAAAAGGCCGTTGCCCGACATTCTCCGCTTACATAGAAATGTTCTGATGTGTTCGTGGAGGCGAAACCAGTCCTCCAACACCCAACCGGTACCAACACCGGATTTGACGGAACAAGAGGGAGATCGAAATGAAAGTACGCAAAATTGCATTGGCTCTGGCGGCAGGCGCCGCGATCACGATAGCAGCGGTGGCCTACGCCCATCCGGGTGGCTGGGGAATGGGCGGCAACGGCCAGGGTGGCGGTTACGGCCCCGGCGCGATGATGGGCGGTTACGGTCCCGGCGCCATGATGGGCGGCGGCTACGGCCCGGGTGGCGGTTACGGCCACGGCGGCATGATGGGTGGCGGCTATGGTCCGGGCGCGATGGGTGGCGGTTACGGCCCTGGCGCGATGATGGGTGGCGGTTACGGTCCCGGCGCGATGATGGGCGGTTATGGTCCGGGCGCGGGCGCGAACGCCGATGCCTGGTTGGATCAATACAAGGCCCAGCTGCAGATCACCCCCGCGCAGGAAGGTGCCTGGAC
>JAGXFG010000013.1 GCA_024637395.1 Burkholderiaceae bacterium
TCACCGCGTCGAGCCCCGACACTGCACAAGCCTGCGCAATGCCGTTGCCCATCGTGCCGGCCCCAATGATTCCGATCGTCCTGATTGCCATGTCCCGCCCCGCGTTCCTTGGTTAATGATCCAGCAATTCTATCGGCTGGCTCGCGCTGAGGTGAAACGCCGTCGCCTCCGTTCGGAGCGGTGCCGAGGATGACTAGAGGAAATGGGTGTTACATAAGTTTTATTTAATTCTGTTAAAATCAGTCCTATACACGACCGACGCTTTGTTGGATGTGATGCAATCAAGGGGTAATTGTGAAGAAGACTGGATTGATTCTGGCTTGTGCCGCTCTGCTGGCCGGCCCGGCGATCGCCGCCGACCCGGCAACGATCGATTGGTCGAAAGTGCCGACCACCACCGTCCCGCTGTTCTACCCGGGGCAGTCTTCTTACCAGTGGCTGCACAGCAAAGACCACCCGGGCTCGAAACGGGTCGCTGCCGGCAAGGCCTGCCGCTCTTGCCATGACGGTGAAGAGAAGGACATGGGCGAGGACCTGGTCAAGGGCGGACCGCTCGAGCCGATGCCGGTCAAGGGCAAGGACGGCTTCAAGGAACTGAAGGTGCAGGTGGCGTACGACGCCAAGAACGCCTACCTGCGCTTCCAGTGGAAGACGCTCAATGATTTCCCGGGCATTGCACACCCCTACTATCGCTTCGACGGGAAGGAGTGGAAGGGCTACGGCAACCCGAAACTGGACAAAGTCGTCCAGGACGGTACGCAGCCCGGCATCTACGAAGACCGGATGTCGGTGATGATCGACGACGGCAAGGTGCCGAACTTCGCCAAGCAAGGTTGCTGGCTGACTTGCCACAACGGCGAGCGCGACATGGCCAAGCTCGCGACCAAGGACCAGATTGCCGGCAACGCGCTCTTCAAGGAGATCAAGAAGGGTGACGTGCGCAAGTACCTGCCTGCCACCCGCACCGCGGAAAACGCTGAATGGCAGAGCGGCAAGTCGATGACCGAGATCGCCAAGATCAAGGCGGCCGGCGGCTTCCTCGACCTGATCCAGTGGCGCGCGCACCGCAGCAATCCGGTCGGCATGACCGACGATGGTTTCGTGCTCGAGTATCGCAACGCGGATGCCGGCAAGAACCCGTTCAGCTCGAACATGAACAAGGAAACCCATATGCCGAAGTACATGTGGGACGCGACCAAGGCCGGCTACAAGTCGATCACCGCCGACCAGGTGCGTAAAGGCGAGCATTTCCTGACCATCGAGAAGAACGCGGTTGCGTTCGACCCGAAGGCCGGCTGGAAGGAAGGCGACATGGTGCCGAAGTACTACACCACTCGCACCGGTTCCGAGGGTTCGGCGGCCGACAACGGCGGCATGGGCACCTGGAAGGACGGCATGTGGACCGTCGTGATGACCCGCCCCCTGGGGCTGACCAACGCCGACGACAAGAGCCTCAAGGCAGGCAAGGTCTACAACGTCGGCTTCGCGGTCCATGACGATAACATCACCACCCGCGGCCACCAGGTCTCGTTCCCGCGCTCGCTCGGGTTCGGGGCCAAGGCCGACATCGAGGCGGTCAAGCTGCCGTAATCCCCTGCAACTGGCAAGCGGCGCGCAGATGCGCCCGGACAGCGGCCCTTCGGGGCCGTTGTCATCTATCCTGTCGACATGTCCGACATTCTGAAAAAACCAGGGATCAGCCTGCTGCTCCTCGGCGCAACCGGCGCGGTCGGCTCCCGGGTGCTAGCCGCGGCGCTCGCGGACCCGCGCATCTGGCATGTGGTCGCGCCGACCCGCCGGCCCGTGCCTGAGCAGGCCGGGCTGGAAGCTCCGCTGGTCGACTTCACGGCCCTGCCGCGCAACGCCCCCTGGTGGCAGGTCGACGCGGTGATCTGCGCGCTCGGCACGACCATCCGCACGGCTGGTTCGCAGGCGGCATTCGCGGCGATCGATCGCGACCTGCCGATCACCGTGGCCCAGCTGGCACGCGCCGGCGGCGCGACCCGCTTCGCACTCAACTCGTCGCTGGGCGCCAGCGCCAAAGGCAACTTCTACCTGCGCACCAAGGCCGCAGCCGAGGCCGGCATTCGCGCGCTCGACTACCCCATCTACACGATCGTGCGGCCCTCGCTGATCGACACCGAGCGCGCCGAGCCCCGAGCCGGGGAGCGCATCGGACTCGCGATCGCCCGAACCCTGCGGCCGCTGATTCCCCGGCGCTATCGCGCGGTAAGTGCGGAAAGTATCGCCCGCGCGCTGATCGAGGGAGTGCTGCGCGACCAACCTGGCGAACGGATCGTCGAATCCGAGGAAATTCCGGTCCTCTAGCAGCCGCCCACGGCCCGCCAGCCGCGGACAGCGCCTCCTTGAACTCAGCCCGGCAGCGGCCGCAGCAGCACCTCGGCAAAGACGTCGTGGTCGACGTTGCCGCCGCACAGCGGCAGCCCGACGCGGCGCCCGCGCACCAGTTGCGGATTCGCCAGCGCCGCCGCCAGCGGTGCCGCGCCGGCACCTTCGGCGACGTTGTGGGTGGCGACGAAGTAGATCTTCATCGCCCCGGCCACCTGGTCGTCGCTGACCTGCACGACATCATCCATGTGCGCGATGATCATCTCCAGCGACTCGGCATCGGGCGTGCGGCAGGCCATGCCGTCGGCGAGCAGGGTGCTGACCGGCGCCTCGATGGCACGCCCCGCCGCGAACGACAGGGCATAGGCCGGCGCCAGCTCGGAAACGACACCGATGATGGCGCACTTCAGGCCCAGCACCTGGCGGGCGACGATCGCCGAGCAGATCCCCGAACCCAGCCCGATCGGGACGAAAACCACCTCGAGTTCGGGATGGGCGGTGAACAACTCCATCCAGTAGGTCGCGACGCCGAGGATCAGGTCGCGGTGGAACGACGGCACCATGTGCAATCCTCCTTCCGCGGCCAGGCGCCCGGCGTGCTCGCGACTTTCCTGGAAATCATCGCCATGCTCGATAAGCGTGGCGCCGAGAGCGCGCATCGCGGCATTCTTCTCGCGGCTGTTGCCCTGGGGCACGACGATGGTCGCCGGGATGCCGTTGCGCGCCGCGGCCAGAGCCACCGACTGGCCATGATTACCGCGGGTGGCACTCACCACCCCGGGGCAATCGGGCTCGCGCCGGGCCAGTCGGTCGAAGTAGACCAGGCCGCCGCGCACCTTGAAGGCGCCGGTGGGGGTGTGGTTCTCGTGCTTGACGATCACCTCGGTGCCGAGGCGCTCGCGCAACAGCGGCCAGGCATATGCTGGTGTTGCCGGCACGACGGCGCGGACGATGTCGCGGGCGGCGTCGAGTTCGGCGTGGTCGGGAAATTTCATCGCTGGTTGCTCCGCGGCGCGCTGGTGTCGGCGCCATCCGGGTTAGTGTAGTGATTGTCCTGGCGGCGCGCTTCAGACCGCCAGCGGCGGCTCGTCCATCGCCGCCACCTGTTCGCGCAACTCGAGGATCCGATCCTGCCAGTAGCGCTGGGTGTTGAACCAGGGGAAGGCGGCCGGGAACGCCGGATCGCCCCAGCGCCGCGCCACCCAGGCCGAATAATGCAGCAGGCGCAGCGTGCGCAGCGCCTCCACGAGATGCAGTTCGCGGGGGTCGATTTCGGCAAAGTCTTCGTAGCCGATCAGCAGGTCGGCAAGCTGGCGCGTCATCTCCTCGCGCTCGCCCGAGATCAGCATCCAGAGATCCTGGATCGCTGGTCCGTTACGCGCATCGTCAAGGTCGACAAAGTGCGGCCCGCCATCGCTCCAGAGCAGGTTGCCGATGTGACAGTCGCCGTGGATCCTGATCCGGGCGACGTCACCGGCGCGCTCGAAACACGCCTCGACGCTCGCCAGCGCCAGGTCGGCGACACTGCGCCAGGGCACCAGGAGTTCGGCCGGCAGCCAGTCGTTGGCGAGCAGCCAGTCGCGCGGTTCGGTGCCGAACGAGACCTGGTCGAGTGTCGGACGCGCCAGGAAAGGGCGCACTGCGCCGACCCGGTGAATCCGGCCGATGAACCGGCCGATCCGGGTCAGCGTCGCCGGATCGTCGAGCTCCGGAGCCCGTCCGCCATGCAGCGGGAAGACCGCGAAGCGGAAGCCCTCGAACTCGTGCAGGGTGCGTCCCTGCTGCGCCAGCGGGGCCACCACCGGAATCTCATGGCCGGCCAGCTCGAGCGCAAACCCATGTTCCTCGAGGATCTGCGCGTCGCTCCAGCGCTCGGGGCGGTAGAATTTGACAACCACCGCCTGCGCGCCAGCGCCTGGTGCTGACGCATCCCCCTCGAGGTGAACCCGATAGACCCGGTTCTCGTAGCTGTTGAGCGAGAGCAAACGGCCGTCGCCGGGCAATCCGATGCTCGCGAGCGCATCGAGGATCCGGTCCGGGGTAAGACCCTGATAGGGAGTGGTGATCATCAGCAGGGTCGGCGTGCGGTGGGGAGGGCGACAACACAGGAAGGATACGGCATAGCGGCCGGCGACGACGACGGTCATCACGGCACGCTCGCTGCAAACAAGGAATTCAAATGGCGCAATACGTCTACACCATGAACCGGGTCGGCAAGATCGTCCCGCCGAAACGACAGATTCTCAAGGACATTTCGCTGTCCTTCTTCCCGGGGGCCAAGATCGGCGTGCTGGGCCTCAACGGCTCGGGCAAGTCGACCCTGTTGCGGATCATGGCCGGCGAGGACAAGGAGTACGAGGGCGAAGCCGTGCCGATGCCCAACCTGCGCATCGGTTTCCTGCCCCAGGAGCCGCAACTCGACCCGGCGCTCGACGTGCGCGCCAACGTCGAGCAGGGGCTGGGCCAGACGATCAAGATGATCCAGCGCTTCAATGAGATCAGCGAGCGCTTCGCCGAGCCGATGGACGACGACGAAATGGCGCGCCTGCTCGAGGAACAGGGCGAACTGCAGGGCAGCATCGACGCCGCCAACGGCTGGGAGATCGAGCGCCGGCTGGAGGTCGCAGCCAACGCGCTGCGGTTGCCACCGTGGGACGCCGACGTCACCAGGCTCTCGGGCGGCGAGCGCCGTCGGGTGGCGCTCTGCCGGCTGCTGCTCTCCGAGCCCGACATGCTGCTGCTCGACGAACCCACCAACCACCTCGACGCGCTCTCGGTGCAGTGGCTCGAACAGTTCCTCGAGCGTTTCCCGGGCACCGTGATCGCCGTTACCCACGATCGCTACTTCCTCGACAACGTTGCCGGCTGGATTCTCGAACTCGACCGCGGCTACGGCATCCCGTGGGAGGGCAACTATTCGTCGTGGCTCGAGCAGAAGGAGCAGCGGCTCGAAGTCGAGGCCAAGCAGGAGTCGGCGCGCATCAAGGCGATGCAGATCGAACTCGAGTGGGTCCGGTCCAGCCCCAAGGCGCGCCAGGCCAAGAGCAAGGCCCGTCTCGCCCGCTTCGACGAGCTGGCGTCGACCGAATTCCAGAAACGCAACGAGACCAACGAGATCTACATCCCGCCGGGGCCGCGGCTGGGAGACCTGGTGATCGAAGCGTCGGGCCTGCGCAAGGCCTTCGGCGACCGGCTGCTCTTCGACGGCCTGAGCTTCAGCCTGCCGCCGGGAGGCATCGTCGGTATCATCGGCCCCAACGGCGCCGGCAAGACGACGCTGTTCCGGATGCTGATCGGCACCGAGCAGGCCGACGCCGGCACGCTGCGCATCGGCGAGACGGTGCAGATCGGCCATGTCGACCAGAGCCGCGACTCGCTGCCCGACGACCAGACGGTCTGGGAGTACCTGTCGGAAGGCCAGGACCTGATCCAGGTCGGCAACTACACCACGCCCAGCCGGGCATATGTGGCGCGCTTCAACTTCAAGGGCGCCGACCAGCAGAAAATGATCGGCACGCTCTCGGGGGGAGAGCGCAACCGGGTGCATCTGGCCAAGCTGCTCAAGAGCGGCGGCAACCTGTTGCTGCTCGACGAGCCGACCAACGACCTCGACGTGGAAACGCTGCGTGCGCTCGAACAGGCGCTGCTCGACTTCCCCGGCTGCGCGGTGGTCATCTCGCACGACCGCTGGTTCCTCGACCGGATCGCCACCCACATCATGGCCTTCGAGGGCGACAGCCAGGTGGTCTGGTTCGAAGGCAACTACGCCGACTACATGGCCGACCGCCGCCGGCGCCTGGGCGATGACGCCGACAAGCCGCAGCGGATTCGCTATCAGGCGCTGATGAGCTAACCGCGCCGGCGGCGGGCCTCCTGCGGCGATTCGGCGGCAGCGGCGGCAGCGAGTCCGGCCGCCCGGTTCACCGGCACGGCCACTGTCACCGGGGTGCCCACCGGCGGGTGCAGTTCCGGCGGGAAGATCGCCAGTTTCTGGGCTCCGGCGAGCTTGGCGCCGCGCTCCGGCTCCAGGTTGCGGCGGTTGCTGCCGCCGGGCGGGCGCACCGCCACCGAATCGATGATCTCGAGGTCGAACCACCAGCGCTTGACCTCGTTGATGCCGCCGGCACCGATCTCGTCGTCGTGCTCGATCAGCCACGGGTGCTCGTCGGGATGGTCGATCGAGAGCCAGAGCAGGCGCCGCGATTCCTCGAGATCCTCGCGGTTGAAGGGGCAGGTCTTCATGCACCGGCCGCAGGCCGAGCCCCGCAGGTTGGTCAGGCGGTACTTGGCGCAGCGCTCGACATCGGGCTTCCAGATCTCGTAGCCGTTGTACATCCGCTTCGGACCGAACGAGATCGCGTTGCAGGGGCACTCGCGCGCGCACTTGCGGCACAGTTCGCAGAAGCGCTGCAACCCGAAGTCGACCGGCGCATCGGGCACCAGCGCCAGGTCGGTGGTGACCAGCACCGATTTGGAGCGCGGCCCGATGAACGGGTTGAGCACCAGTTCGCCGATGCGCGGCAACTCTCCCAGCCCGGCCATCAGCACCGCCGGCAGATGGAGCACCTCGGAGTGGGCGCTGGTCTGGGAACGGGCGCTCACGCCCAGACGCTGCAGATGGGCGGCGATCACCCCGGCGACCAGGGCGCCGCGCAGGTAGGCGCGCATCGACTGGGCGCCCGAGATCCAGTCGTCACCCGAGGCGCCCTCCATGGTCTCGAAACCCTGGTCGAGCAGGATCACCAGCGCGAAGCGGTGGTAGGCCGCGATCGGCGCCCCGGTTTCATCGTGGGAGTGATACATCCAGGGCTCGGCGCAGCAGATCCCGGCGAGGTCGGCCCCGAGGAAGTAGGCCAGCGCCTTGAGCGCCGCGGCATTGCGCTCGGGGTCGTCCGGGGTCCGCCCGGCTGCGCCCGGTGGCACCGGAGCGCGGCTCCCCTGCAGGGGCACCATCGCCCTGATCGGCGGGGTCATCGCGAACGCCAGGGGGTGCTTGGTCGCGAACCGACCCCGCTCCTCCTGGGCCTTGGGGCCGAGGTCTCCGGCGAGCCCGCGGGTGAAGAAGTCGGAGCGCTTGGTTACGCGTTGGATCTCGTCGCGCAGCACCAGCGTGGTCGGCTCGTCGACCCGCCGGATGCTCTCCATCGGGTAGCGCCCGAGATGCAGCGCCCGACTCGCCAGTTCCTCGTCCCACCACGACGGCCGGGTGCCACCAACTCCATCGCGGGCCGCATCGTCCGGGAAATCGCGCGCGGCGTCGGCAGCGAGCGCCAGGTCGCAAGCCATCGCGTAGTCGGTGGTGACGACGCCGATCCTGAAGCCGCGGCGCACCATCGGCGCGCGCAATTGCCCGCCCTCGGCATCGGCCCGCGCCACGCCGGCACGCTGCGCGAGCCGCTCGATCATCAGGTCCGGATCGCCCGCCACATGACCGCGCGCGGCGTAGCCGAGCGCGCGCAGGTAGCCCGCCAGCACCACCGCGGTCTCGGCGCAGCGCAGGTCGGTCCAGGCGGCGTTGCTGCCGGCGATCCACGACCAGCCGGGCTCCCCAGGGGCGGGCTCGGGGCCGAACTCGACCACGAAAACCAGCGCGTGGGTGGCGCCGGCGGCTGGCGCCGTGCTCCAGTCAGACGGCTCGAGCTCGCAGACCCCGGCGATGGTCGCGTCCAGAAAGTAGGCGCTGGCCTTCAGGTTATTGGCCCGCGCCTCCGGGTCGTCTGTAACCTGCCCGCGCTGCGGCGCGACCGCGCCGTCCAACAGGGGCAACAACAGTTCCCGATAAGGCGCAAACACCGCGGCAATCGCCGCGGCTCCAGGCGCCGCGGCGTCGAGGGGCTGGCTGGCGGCGCGGATCGGCGCAGCACGATCGCGCGCCAGCCGCTCGGTGGGCAGCGCTCCGAGATGGTAGGGGCGCTGGCTGTTTGAATGCCGTCGTGGCACCGGGCTGGCTCCTGCGGTTATAGTCCCGGACAGCAGCCTAGCAGATCACCCGGGCGGCGCATGGCAACCCACGAGACCGAACCGACAGCCCGCTGTGTCTTGACTAAACCTGGACAAACTTGACCAATTGGTTGGTACTAGCACGAATTGCTAAGATGATCTGATGCGCATCGCGATAGTAGACGACCATCCGATCATGCTGAAGGCCATCGCGCAAACGGTAGCCTTCGTTTGTCGCGAGTGCGTCGTCGAAACGTTCGTTGACCTGGAGTCGTTTCTGGCGGCACGCGAGACCGCGCCCGAGCCCGACATGGTGCTGCTCGACCTGATCCTGCCGGGATACCAGGGCGTCGAATCGGTCTTGCGCTGCCGCGCGTCCTGCCCCGACGTGCCGATAGTGGTCTTCTCCGGGATTACCGAACCGTCGACCGTGATGGCCGCGCTCGATGCCGGCGCGATGAGCGTGATCCCGAAGACCGCGAGCAGCGACGAGTTGGTCGGGGCAATCCGCACCGTTATCGGCGGCGGCTATTACGTGCCGCGCGAGACCTTTGGCGACGGCCAGACGGGCGTTGGGCCGGACAACGGCGCGGTCAGCCGTGTCGGCAACACTTCCAACGGCAAGGCGATCGAGGGTCTGACCGAGCGCCAGCAGCATGTCCTGCGGTTGCTGTTGCGCGGCGCCCCCAACAAGCGCATCGGAGCCGAACTGCAACTGTCCGAAAACACGGTCAAGTCACACGTCAGCGCGATCCTGCGCGCGCTGGGGGTGCGCAATCGCACCGAGGCGGTACTCGCCGCCCACCGCCTGAACCTCAGCCACCAGTTGCAGACTCCAGTCGAGCACTGAGCGACACCGCCGCCGGTGCTGCCCTCCGGCTCAGAACACCGCCCGCCGTCCTCAACCGCGCCCGACGAAGGGCATTTTGGTGGCCATGATGGTCATGAACAGGATATTGGTGTCGAGCGGCAGATTGGCCATCTGCAATACCGCCTTGCCAACCAGGGTGACATCGATCTGCGGTTCCGTGCGAACGCTGCCGTCGGGCTGGGGAACCCCCTGCTTCATCCGTTCGGTCATCTCGGTGGCCGCATTGCCGATATCGATCTGGCCGCAGGCGATGTCGAAATTGCGGCCGTCAAGCGCCGCTGACCGGGTCATGCCCGTGACCCCGTGCTTGGTCGCGGTGTAGGGCGTCGAATTGGGTCGCGGCGCGTGTGCCGAGATCGACCCGTTGTTGATGATCCGTCCGCCCCGCGGGAGCTGCTTCTTCATCATCCGGAAGGCCTCCTGGGTGCAGAGAAAGGTTCCGGTCAGGTTGGCCGCGACCACCGCCTGCCACTGCTCGAAGCGCAACTCCTCGATCGGCACTGCCGGGGTGCCGCTGCCGGCGTTGTTGAAGAGCACGTCGAGCCGTCCGAACACCTCCTCGGTGCGCGCGAACAGTGCCCGCACTGATTCGGGATTGCCCACGTCGGTGGGGACCGCCAGGGTGCGGTCGGCGCTCAGCCCGGCGTCGGCAATCACCCGCTCGAGCGGCTCGGCTCGACGCCCGGCCAGAACCACCCGGTAGCCATCACCGAGCAGGGCCAGCGTTGCCGCCCGCCCGATGCCGGTGCCGGCGCCGGTGACCAGTGCCACCCGTTCAGGCTTCATTTCTGTCGCGTTGTCCTTACCCATCTCATTCTCCTGGCGGAGGGCATCCGGCGCCAACCCTTGCGCCTTCACCCAGATGTCACAATGCAAGCTTTTGATGGTAGCGCAAAGGCCGCGGTCCCGAACCGCGCGGAGCAGACAATGACCTCATACGACTACGACCTGTTCACCATCGGCGCCGGATCGGGCGGGGTGCGCGCCAGCCGCTTTGCCGCCCAGCTCGGCGCACGGGTGGCGGTGGCCGAGGACCGCCCGCTGGGTGGCACCTGCGTCAATCTCGGCTGCATTCCCAAGAAGCTGCTCTCCTACGCGGCCCACTACCACGAGCACTTCGAAGACGCCGCGGGCTTCGGCTGGACCGTGCCCACGCCGAGTTTCTCCTGGCCGGCGCTGATCGCCAACAAGGACCGTGAAATTGCGCGGCTCAACGGCGTTTACGAAAAGCTGTTCACCGATGCCGGCGTGACGCTGCTGCGCGGCCGCGCCAAGGTGCTCGACCCCCACACGGTGGCGATCGGCGATCAACAGGTCAGCGCCCGGCACATCCTGGTGGCCACCGGCGGGCGGCCGACCAAGCCCGAGCTGCCGGGGATCGAACACGCGATCACTTCGGACGAGGCGTTTCACCTCGCGGAACTGCCCGGGCGCGTAGTGGTCTACGGCGGCGGGTACATCGCCGTCGAGTTCGCGTCGATCTTGGCCGGGTTCGGCGCTGAGGTGACGCTGGTCTACCGGGGGGCGCAGATCCTGCGCGAATTCGACAGCGACCTCGGCGCGACTCTGGCCCCAGAAATGGCCAAGAAGGGAGTGGCGATCCGGCTGACGACGAGAATCACCGGCATCGTGCGCGGCGCAGCCGGCCTCACCGTCAGCCTTGACGACGGCACCCAACTCGCCGCCGACAGCGTGCTCGCGGCTACCGGGCGCACACCCAATACCGCCGGGCTCGGGCTCGAGGCGGCCGGGGTGGCGCTCGAGCAGAGCGGCGCCGTGCGCGTCGACGCCGACTACCGCAGCAACGTCGCGTCGATTCTGGCGATCGGCGACGTCATCGACCGGGTGCAACTTACCCCGGTGGCGCTGGCCGAGGGAATGTACGTCGCCGAACTGCTGTTCGGCACGCGTCGGCCGCCCATCAACTACGAAAGCGTCGCCACCGCGGTATTCAGCCACCCCAACGTCGGGACGGTAGGACTGAGCGAGGCTCAGGCGCGCGCCCGCGGTGCCGTGCAGATCTTCCGTTCGCGCTTTCGCGCGCTGCGCCACACGCTTTCCGGGCGTGACGAGCAGACGATGATGAAGATCGTGGTCGACGCGGCCACCGACCGGGTGCTCGGCGTCCACATGGTGGGTCCGGACGCGGGCGAGATCATTCAGGGGTTCGCGGTGGCGCTGCAATGTGGCGCGACCAAGTCACAGTTCGACACCACGATCGGGATTCACCCGACCTCGGCAGAGGAATTCGTGACCATGCGCACCCCGGTCACGTTCCTACCGGGACCTGCCAGCTAGTGCCGCTCGGGCAGGTTGCGTTGGGCACGCAGCCGCTCATGGAAGCTGAAGGCCGCCTCGATCATTGCCTCGATCAGTTCCTGCCGGTGCTCGGGAGCAACCGCGGCGCTCACTTCGCCGGTCTCGAAATCGATTTCCTCGGCCAGCGTCTCGAACGGCTCGAATAACGCGCCGGTCTCTTCCGACTCCTCGAACTGGTCCCAGGAATCGGGGTTCACCGCCACGCCTCGCAGGAATCCGACTGCCCAGAGGTTGCCCTGCGGGGTGCCGTCGTCATCATGCATCAGGATCGGCGCAAATCCTTCGCCGGCGGCCAGCGACTCGGCAACCGACATCAGGTGGCGCTGGAGCAATTCCTTGAATTCGCCTTTCTGGGCCTCGGAACTGAAGGCCTGTTCCTCATCGTCGTCAAGGCCAAGAATCTCGGGCAGCAACTCCTCGACGTCGACGTCTTCAGGAGTGCAGGCGATGGCCGCCATGAAGCCGTCGAGCTCCTCGAGGAGCATGGCGGTATCGGGGCTGAGCGCATCGAGGAAGCCGTCGAGGCGATTGAGATCGGCGTCGCTAAGCGGCTGGACGGAACTGGTGTTATTCATCGGGCAATTATAGTCGGCTTGGACTGCGCCAACCACGGCTGCCACGAGGCGAGGCGCAAGTTATCATCTGTGGTGATCGTGCCGGGGACCCGGCGTCCGGCTTTACTGGGGGGACCGCACATGACCGAACCGAAGGGCCTCGAGCGCCTGCTCGAAAACAACCGCGGCTGGGTTGCCGAGCGCCTGGAGCAGGATCCACGGTTCTTTTCGCGGCTCTCGGGCCAGCAGGCGCCCGAGTTCCTGTGGATCGGCTGTTCCGACTCCAGGGTGCCGGCCAACCAGATCACCGGGCTGGATCCCGGCGAGGTATTCGTTCACCGCAATGTCGCCAACGTGGTGGTGCACTCCGACCTTAACCTGCTCTCGGTGCTCCAGTTCGGGATCGACGTGCTGCACATCGGCCACGTCATCGTCTGTGGCCACTATGGCTGCGCCGGAATTCACGCCGCGATCACCGGCACCAGGGTCGGCCTGGCCGACAACTGGCTGCGCCACGTCGCCGACATTGCCGAGCGCCACGATGCCGAACTCGCGGCGCTGCCGTTGGCAGAACGACTGAAGCTGATGTGCCGACTCAACGTCGCCGAACAGGTGCGCAACGTGGCGCGCACCTCGGTGGTGGGTGACGCGTGGGCCCGCGGCCAGGCGCTGAGCGTGCACGGACTGGTCTACGACCTGCACGACGGCATTCTCCATGACCTCGGCATAACGGTCGACGCTCCGGTCAGCGCGTAGCTCAGGACCTTCGGCCGGCAGCGCGCTCGGGCGGCCTCACCACATGTCGCGCATCGTCGCGGCGACATCGAGCGGCCCGCCCGACGAGGCTCCCTGCTGCTCGTCAGGGTCGTCTGCCAGCGGCGCGATGGTCTCGAAGCAACCCAGCACCGCCGGGGTGAGAAAGCGGCTGCGGGCGCCGTGCACGTAGGCCGCGCCCAGGCGCGGCTGGTGGGTGACGTAATAGCGCAGCGGCTCGATCAGGTGGAGCCGGTCGCGCGCCCGGGTGATCGCCACGTAGAGCAGGCGCCGCTCCTCCTCGATCGCCGCGGGGTTGCCAGCGGCAAACTCGTTGGGAAAATTGCCGTCGGCGACGTTGAGCACGTAGACCGCGTCCCATTCCTGCCCCTTGGCCGAATGCACCGTCGACAGGATCAGGTAATCCTCGTCACGCAGCGGATCGCCGGCGAGGTCACCGCTCGCCTGGGGCGGATCCAGCGTCAGCTCGGTGAGGAAGCGCTCGCGGCTGGCGAACTGCCCGGAAATATTCGCCAGCATGTCGAGGTCGGCCGCGCGCACTCCGGCATCGTCGTAGCGGCGCTCGAGCAGCGGCTGGTACCAGTTCCTGACCTGCGCCACCTGCCCAGGCCACGGAGTGGCGGGATCGGCCAGCGCTGTCATCAGTTGTGCGAAACCCTGCCACTCTTCCCCGCTGGCGGCTGGCGCCGCGAAGCTGGCCAGCGCGGCGAACGGCCCGCGTGGCGGTGTCGCGCCCTCAAGGTGAGCGGCTGCGGGAGCCGGCGCTGCCGCGGCGAGATGCTCGAGGCAACGCTGCGCGCTCCGCGGACCGACGCCACCCATCAGTTGCAGGGCACGAAACGCCGCGATGCCATTCCTGGAGTTGTCGGCCCAGCGCAGCACGGCGAGCAGATCCTTGACATGGGCGCTCTCGAGAAATTTCAGCCCGCCATACTTGACGAAGGGAATGTTGGCGCGCAGCAATTGAACTTCGAGCACGTCGCTGTGATGACTGCTGCGAAACAGCACTGCCTGGCGGCGCAGTGCGACCCCGGCTTCGCGCGCCTCGAGCACTTCGCGAATCACGTACTCAGCCTGGGCGCGGTCATCGAGCACCGTGGCCAGGCGCGGCAACACTCCCTTGGCGGCGACCCGATCGGCCCGCAAGGTCTTGGGATACTGGCGCGAGCCCTCGGCGATCAGCGCGTTGGCGGCGTCGAGCACGGTCTGCACCGAGCGGTAGTTGGCCTCGAGGGTCACGCGCCGCGCCGGCGGCTCGAAGTGTTCCGGGAACGAGAGGATGTTGCCGACATCGGCGGCGCGAAAGCGATAGATCGACTGCGCATCATCGCCGACCGCCGTGACTCCGCCGCCATCGGGCTTGATCGCCAGCAGGATCCGGGCCTGCAGCGCATTGGTGTCCTGGTACTCGTCGACCAGTACGTGATCGAAGCGCTCGCCAATTTCACGCGCTATCGCTGGCTCCTGCACCGCCGCGTGCCACCACAGCAACAGGTCGTCGTAGTCGAGCACGCTATGCGTCTGCTTGCGCTCGACATAGCCGCGAAACAGCTTCTGCAACTGCTCGGCCCACTCCCGACACCAGGGGTAGTGTTCGTCGAGCACCCGCTCGAGCGGCCAACCGGTGTTGACCCGATACGAATAGATCGCCAGGCAGGCGTCCTTGCGCGGGAAGCGGCGGCGCTCGTTGGAGAAGCCGCACTCATGACGGATCACGTCGAGCAGGTCGGCCGCATCCCCCCGGTCGAGAATGCTGAATCCCGGATCGAGCCCGAGACGCGGCGCGTAATGGCGCAGCAGCCGCGCGCCGATGCCGTGAAAGGTTCCCGCCCAGGGCAGGCGGACCGTGACCGCGCGCCCGGCGCCGCTGCGCTCGGCAAGCGCCTGGGCGACCAGCCGCTCGGCACGCCTGGTCATCTCCTGGGCCGCCCGCCGGCTGAAGGTGAGCAGCAGTATGCGGGCGGGATCGACACCGGCCATCACCAGGTGCGCCACCCGGTGCGCCAGCGTCGAAGTCTTGCCCGTTCCGGCGCCCGCGATCACCAGCAGCGGCCCGGCCGCGAAATTGCCCTGTTCATCGACCGCGCCCCAGGTTGCGGCGAGTCGCTGTTGCGGGTTCAGCCGCTCGAGCCAATGGGGATCTGCGGCTGCTTGTTCGATCACTGCTGACATGAGTGCGAGTCTAGCCCAAAGACTGTATATGCATCCAGACAGCAAGGCCCCTGATGACCCCCTATGGGTCATAATGGACTGTCGCAAGCAGAATCAGGGAGGAACCATGGCCGAATACAAGAAGGTCCTCGCGCTGGTCAACGACAGCGAGCGCTCCCGTGACACGCTCGGCGTTGCCGCCCTGGTGGCGCGCGAGCACGGCATTGCGCTGACCGCGCTCTACTGCGTCGAGCAGTCCCGGCATGCCCCCTACCTCGATCGCTCGATGACCAACACCCTGGTGGCCTTCGAGCGGCGCAGCGCGAACGCCCAGGAGATGGTCGCCGATGTCGCCGAGGCGGCGGGGATACCGATCAAGTTCATCTCCGACGACGGCGAACCGGCAACGATCGCGGTCCGTGCAGCGCGCCTTCACGACCTGGTGTTGGTCACGCAATGGAGCGCCGAGGATTCCGGTTCGACCCCCGCCGATCTCTCCTACCGCCTGCTCATGGGCGCTGGCCGGCCGGTTTTGTTCGTGCCTCATTCGGGCGATTTCCAGGCCTGCGGAAACAGGGTGCTGATCTCCTGGAACGCCAATCGTGAAAGCGCCCGCGCAGTGAGCGACGCGCTGCCGATTCTGGTCCGGGCCAGCTTTGTCGAGGCGATCCAGTTCTCGAGCAATGGCGGCGGCGCTGACGACGACCGCCTTGGCGGCTTGAGTGACCATCTGGCGGCCCATGGAATCAGCGCCAAGACCACCCGCCAGGTGCCGCCCCACCCGTCGATCAGCGAACGGATCCTGTCGCCGACCAACGTCGACGCGTCATTCGCCGAGATGTTGCTGTCGCACGCTGCCGATCTCAGTGCCGACCTGGTGGTGATGGGCGGCTATGGACACTCCCGTGGCTTCGAGTTGATCCTGGGCGGGATGACCCGCACCTTCCTCTCCTCGATGCCGATACCGGTGCTGATGTCCCACTAGGCAAGGCGCGATCCAGGAGCGACCTGCCGCACGAGCGCTGCGGCGGCGCTAGGCGGTTGCTTTGATCGAAGGGTGGGTCTCCTGGAAGCTCGGGCGCGAGCGCGCACTGTTGAGCGCGCGGCGGACGTTGGGCGCCCCGGCCAGCAGTTCTTGGCCGCCTGGCGCCAAGGCCAGGTAGTCGATGATCGGAGCCAGCACCAGGTCGGCAATGCTGAAGGTCTCGCCGGCGATCGTGCTCTGCTCGCCATAGGCGTCGTCGAGGATCGCCAGGTAGCGCACGATATCGGCGCTGGCAGCGCTGATGACCGCAAGATCCGCCTGGCCGTCCGTTCCTCGCGGGAAAAGGTACTGCAGGACGTAGCGGCGGATCATCGCATCATAGAGATATGAACTGGCCGCGCTCACCCATTGCTCGGCACGAGCCCGCTCCCGCACGCTGGCCGGAATCAGCGTCGGCTCGGGAAAGCACTCGTCGAGGTAACGCACGATCGCGCTGGTCTCGAAGAGAATGAAATCGCCGTCGCGCAACGCCGGGATGCGCCCGAACGGGTGCAACTGCACCTGCTCGGGGCTGTGCGGCGCACGCTGGACCATTTCGTAGCCCAGCCCCTTTTCGGCCAGCGCGATGCGCACCGACCAGGTATAGGTGCTGCGGGGATCGCCACTGAGGGCCAGATTTGCCGCCGTGCCGCGCGGATCGAGCATTTCGACGAGCCGGTTGAGGCTCGAGTTCCAGCCCGGCAGGTGGGCATCGCGCATGCCCGGGTCGTGGAAGCCGGAGTGCGTGAGGCGCAGTTCGGTACCCTCGTCGCAGGGCTTGAGCACCACCCGCACCCGGGTCTCCAGCGCGGGCATCGCATCGTCGACCCACTGCCAGGTATAGACGAGCTTGGTCGGCCGCTCGAGTTCCTGGAATTCGCCGGTCACGGTGAAGGTCGTGTGGTCGCGGGCTTCCATCGTGAGCCGGTAGCCCTGCCCGATCCGGGCATCGAGCGCCACCTTGGGCACGGTCATGCCGCGCGGCGCGCACCAGAGCGACAGCTGGTCGCCGGCCACAAAGGCGTCGAAGACCCGCTCCGGCGGCGCGGCGATGCGGCGGGTCAGGGTCAATTCAAAACTGGGATTCTGGGACATGCGAACCTCCCGAATGGGCCCGGTTCGCCGGGGACGCCACCGAGGCGCTCGCGCCCGGCACCCGCTGCCGATTAACTACCGATTAATTTTAGACCCTTGCCGGGGGCAGTGCCAGTGCCGTGGCTAGCGCACTTCAAGGGCGAACAGGCGTCCGCGGTTATCGAGCACCACCAGCCGTCCGCCGACCGCGAGCAGCCCGCTTACCGGCGCCTCGAGTTGCAGGCGCCAGCTCTCGCGAGCCTCCTGCGCCAGATCGAGTGCGACCAACGCACCATGCTGCTGGTCGGGCACGATCAGCAGGGAGCCGATCAGCGCCGAGACGTTGAGTTCGCGCGATCCTGAGCGGTGGTTAGAGACACCGGCGCGCAGGGGCTGGCCCAGCAATCTGTCGCCGACACGGCGGTAACCGGTCAGCACCCCGCCGATGTGCGGGGTGTGGATGGCGTACACCCCGCTGCCGGCCACTATTGGCGCCAGCCACCGCTGACGCATCCCCAGCGGCGCACCTTCGGCGACGATCGCCAGTGCCTTGTGGTCGACCCGCGAACGGCCCACCAGCACCAGCGCCGCACCCTGCTCGCCCGAGCGAATCGTCACCAGGGTGGTTTGGCCATTTTCCCGATCGACGAACCGGCGCAGAGTGATGTCCTCGAAAACCTGAGGGTCGGGCAGCGCGAGCGTCGCCAGTGGCGCAAGGCTGTGGCGCTCGGCATAGATGATCGCGGTGGCCTCGAATGCGTCACCCAGGACACCGTGGCTATAACGGCGCGCGTCGGGCCCCGCGAGCACGGCGATGTGCTCCCCCCCTTGACCGTCGCCGGCACCCAGGTCGACCAGTGTCGGCCGGGCATCGGGCAATACCGCGAATGCCGAGCGCGTCGCTTCGCGCCACACCGTCGCCTCGCGATCGAAGCGCACCAGGCGCGGCGCGAGTTGCTCCGCCGGCGGGGCGCGCTGGGTTGCAGGGCGCCTTCCGCGCGGGGTTCCTGGAGAGTGTTCGGCGCTGACCGCGATGATGCCGGCCGCGAGGTTCACGAACCCGCCGTGATCGGAAATCCGTGGTCCGAGGGTTGCGATCATGGTGCAGTTCTCGATCACGCGCAGCCAGCCGGCATTCGAGCGCCCGACGATCCGGCCATAGCCAGCCGCCACCGGCGCTGCGGGATCGAACCCATCCCCGATGGTTTCCCAGTAGCTGCCAACCAGCCGCAACAGCGCTCCGGAACGGGTCATTGCCAGGAATTCGTCTTCGCCCTGCGCGAGCGCCGCGATCGGCTCGGGAGCCACCAGCGGCACCAGCGCGGGAGCCGCGTCGCCGGCCCGCGCACTCGCCGCCCAGGATCCGAGCGGCGCGCAGGCGCCGGCCGCAAGTGCCCGCAGCACGCCGCGGCGCGACTCGCGCGCCCACCAGCCTGCCGATCGATGCCCCCCCTTCAGCCACTGCGCCGACATGGCGGCCCTCCTACATGCTGCGCCGGTACTGCCCTCCAACCTCGAACAGCGCGTTGGTGATCTGCCCGAGCGAGCAAACCCTCACTGCTTCCATCAGCACCGCGAACACGTTGCGATTGTCGATCACCGCCGCGCGCAGGCGCTCGAGCATCGGGCCCGACTCCTCACCGTGGCGCTTCTGGAAATCACGCAATCGCTCGAGTTGCGAAGCTTTTTCCTCATCGGTCGAACGGGCCAGCTCGATGGTCTGCTGGGTCTCGTCGCCATGCGGATTGCGGAAGGTGTTGACACCGATGAGCGGATATTCGCCGGTGTGCTTGAGGGTCTCGTAATAAAGGCTTTCGTCCTGGATCCGGCCGCGCTGGTAACCGGTTTCCATCGCCCCCAGCACCCCGCCACGCTCGGCGATGCGCTCGAATTCGGCCAGCACCGCCGTTTCGACCAGCTCGGTGAGCTCGTCGATGATGAAGCTGCCCTGGTTGGGGTTCTCGTTCTTGGCCAGTCCCCACTCGCGATTGATGATCATCTGGATCGCCATCGCCCGGCGCACCGACTCTTCGGTGGGCGTGGTGATCGCCTCGTCATAGGCATTGGTGTGCAGGCTGTTGGCGTTGTCGTAGGTGGCGATCAGTGCCTGCAGCGTGGTGCGGATGTCGTTGAAGTCGACCTCCTGCGCGTGGAGCGAGCGCCCCGAAGTCTGGCAGTGATACTTGAGCTTCTGGCTGCGCTCGTTGGCGCCGTAGAGCTCCTTCATCGCGACGGCCCAGATGCGCCGCGCGACGCGCCCGATCACGGTGTACTCCGGGTCCATGCCGTTGCTGAAGAAGAAGCTCAGGTTGGGCGCGAAATCGTCGATGTGCAGGCCGCGCGCAAGATACGCCTCGACGTAGGTGAAGCCGTTGGCCAGCGTGAACGCCAGCTGGCTGATCGGGTTGGCCCCGGCCTCGGCGATGTGATACCCGGAGATCGATACCGAGTAGAAGTTGCGCACGCCGTGATGGACGAAATATTCGGCGATGTCGCCCATCACCTTGAGCGAGAACTCGGTCGAGAAGATGCAGGTGTTCTGCCCCTGGTCTTCCTTGAGGATGTCGGCCTGCACCGTGCCTCGCACCGTGGTCAGCGTCCACTCGCGAATCTTCTCGTACTCGGTGTCGGTGGGCTGGCGGCCGTTGTCGGCCACGAACTTCGCGATCTGCTGGTCGATGGCGGTGTTCATGAACATCGCCAGGATGGTCGGCGCCGGCCCGTTGATCGTCATCGACACCGAGGTGCTCGGATCGCACAGGTCGAAACCGTCGTAGAGCACCTTGAGATCGTCGAGGGTGGCGATCGAGACGCCGGAGTTGCCGACCTTGCCGTAGATGTCGGGCCGCAGGTCGGGATCGAAGCCGTAGAGCGTCACCGAGTCGAAGGCCGTCGACAGCCGTTTCGCCGGCATCCCTTCGGAGAGCAGGTGAAAGCGGCGGTTGGTGCGAAACGCGTCGCCCTCGCCGGCGAACATCCGGGTCGGATCCTCGTTCTCGCGCTTGAACGCGAACACGCCGCTGGTATAGGGGTAAGAGCCCGGAACGTTCTCCAGCATCAGCCACTTCAGCAGCTCGCCGTGGTCCTCGTAACGCGGCAGTGACACCTTGGGAATCTTGGTCCCCGACAGCGAGGTGCTGACCAGCGCGGTTCTGATCTCCCGGTCCCTGATGCGCACCACGTACTCGTCGCCCGAGTAGGCCTTGCGCATGTCGGGCCACATCGCGAGCAGCTTGCGGGCAGCCGGATCGAGCCGGTCTTCGCGCTGCCCAGCCAGCTTCTCGAGGGCCGCGACGCCGTCGTTTGCCCCGCCGCCCGACTGCGCTCCGGCATCGGCCGGGGCGCCGGCCGACTGGTCGGCGGCCAGCATCCGCGCGGCGGAGCGCAACTGCTGCGCCTCGCGCGCCAGCCCCGCCTGTTCGCGGGCATTGGTCTCGTAGTCGCGCAGCGCCTGCGCAATTTCTGCCAGGTAGCGCACCCGCGCCGAGGGCACGATCGCGTTGGCGGCGCTGGTGTGGCGGACATCGACCCTGGCCAGCCGGCCCGGCTGCAACGGGAAGCCCAGCTCGGCAAGACGCGCGACGATCGCCTGGTAGAGCGCAGTCACCCCGTCGTCCTGGAAGCGCGACGCCTGGGTGCCGAACACCGGCATCTGTTCGGCCGGAGTGCCGAACGCCTCGCGATTGCGCTGGACTTGCTTGGCCACGTCGCGCAATGCGTCGGCGGCACCCTTGCGGTCGAACTTGTTGATTGCCACAAAATCGGCGAAATCGAGCATGTCGATCTTCTCGAGCTGGCTGGCAGCGCCGAACTCGGGAGTCATCACGTAGAGCGACGCCGAGACCAGCGGTGCGATCGCCGCGTTGCCCTGACCGATGCCCGAGGTCTCGACGATGATCATATCGAAGCCGGCGACCTTGCACGCCGCGATCACGTCGGGGAGGGCCCCGCTGATTTCGCTGCCGGCCTCGCGGGTCGCCAGCGAACGCATGAACACGCGCTGCCCGCCATCGCCCCACGGCCCGATCGCATTCATCCGGATGCGGTCGCCAAGCAGCGCGCCACCGGACTTGCGCCGCGACGGATCGATCGAAATCAGCGCCACGCGCAAGGAGTCGGACTGGTCGAGCCGCAGGCGGCGGATCAGTTCATCGGTCAGCGACGACTTGCCCGCGCCGCCGGTGCCGGTTATCCCCAGCGTCGGCACCTTGCACTCGTCAGCCGCGGCGTGCAACTGCGCGCGCAGCTTCTCGATCCCGCCGGCTTTGCTGCCAGCACCATTGTCGAGCACCGTGATCAACCGCGCGAGCGTATGCCAGGCGCTCTCATCGTGGCCGCGGATCGCCGCGATATCGCTCGCCACGCCCTTGGTCAGATCGACGTCGGAGAGCTGGATCATCTCGCCGACCATTCCCTGCAGCCCCATGCGCTGGCCATCCTCCGGCGAATAGATGCGGGTGACGCCGCCGTCCTCGAGCTCGCGGATCTCGTCGGGCACGATCACCCCGCCGCCGCCGCCGAAAATCCGGATGTCGCCGCCGCCGCGGCTGCGCAGCAGGTCGATCATGTACTGGAAGAACTCGACGTGCCCGCCCTGATATGAGCTGATCGCGATGCCCTGGACGTCCTCCTGTACCGCGGCCGAGACGATCTCCTCGACCGAGCGGTTGTGGCCGAGGTGGATTACCTCGACACCCATCGACTGGAGGATGCGGCGCATGATGTTGATCGACGCATCGTGCCCGTCAAACAGCGATGCGGCAGTTACAAAGCGCACCTTGTGGGTCGGACGGTAGGTGGCCAGCGTCCTGGCCTCACTTTGATCGTTCATTATTGGTTCCCGTGGCGGCGCCTTGATATTATCCGGAAACGGTAAATGACGTTTACGTAAACGTCAACTAAAACGGCGCCCCAATCCGACCATTGAGGAGTTTGGCCAACATGCCCGGCAACGTCGCCCAGCCCATCGCAGACCATGACGGCGCACCGATCGCGCGCCGCGCAGCGGACTGGCTCGAGATAACTCTCAACCGGCCGGCGCAGCACAACCGCATCGATCCGGCCGACATCGACGCGCTGCTGGCGCTGCTCGAGCCCCTGCGCGCCGAGCCGGGGACAACCCGCGGGCTGCTGATCACCGGCGCCGGCGAGCGCAGCTTCAGTTCAGGCTACACCCTGCAGGCGCTCGAAACCAGGCTCGACGATCGCCTTGAACAGCTCTTTGACACCCTTGAGACGTTGCCGTTCGTGACGATCGCCGCGCTCAACGGCAGTATCACCGGCGGCGCGACCGACCTGGCGCTGTGCTGCGACATCCGGGTCGGCGTCCCCGGAATCAGGATGTACGTACCGGCGGCACGCCTCGGAATCCACTATTACTCCGGCGGCCTGCGCCGCTACGTCACTCGCCTCGGGCTGTCGGCAACCAGCCGACTGATGCTCGCCGGGGTGACCATCGACGCCGACGAGATGCTGCGCATCGGGTTCCTGTCTGAAATCGTCCCGCGCAGCGCGCTCGCGGAGCGGATCGCAGCGTTGCGTGAAACTATCGGCCACACCGAACCGGGCGCGGTGGCGGAGATGAAACGCCATCTGCTGGCGCTGGCCGCGGGCGGCAGCAGCGACGAGCGGGTCGCGCTCGAAAGATCGATGTCCGCCGCCCACCAGGCAAGCCTGCGGACACCGGCGCTGCAGGAGCGGCTCGCGGCGCTGCTCGGGCGCCCTGCTGCCCGGCGCGGCGAAGCTTCCGAAGAGCCGGGTCCGGACCCTCAGGAGGCGACGCGCCGGAACCGGTAGATCGCCTGGGTGGAACGCAAGCCGGGCAGCCAGTTCACCTGCTGACCGTTATTGAGAAACGCGCGGCCGGTGACCGCATAGCCGAACTTGGCCAGGAAATCTTCGAAATCGGGCAGTGTGGCGAGGTGCAGGTTGGGCGTGTTGTACCACTCGTAGGGCATTTCGCGCGACACCGGCATGCGTCCGCGCAGAATCGACCAGGGGTGGGACCAGTGCCCGAAATTGGGGAACGAGACGATCCCCTCGGCGCCCACTTCGCTCATCTCGCGCAGCACCCGCTCGGTCTGGTGAGTGACCTGGATCGCCATCGAGAGCACCACCACATCGAAGCGGCTGGCGGCGAACATCCCCAGTCCGGCCTCGATGTCGCGCTGGATCACGTTGACGCCGCGGCGTACGCACGCCAGCACCGAAGCATCGGCGATTTCGACCCCGTAGCCCAGACAGCCCTTCTCGCGCTGCAGGTGGGCCAGCAACGCGCCGTCGCCGCAACCGAGATCGAGCACCGTCGCACCGGGCTTGATCCAGCCGGCGATCAGCGCCAGGTCGGGGCGCAGGCGCACCGTCTCGCCCTTGTCGGCGGCAGGATTCATCGCTGGCCTCCCAGGCTGGCGGCGATGCGCTCGAAGTAGGCGCTCAACAAGGCGTGGTACTGCTCGTCGTCGAGCAGGAAAGCATCGTGGCCGTGGGGCGCGTCGATCGCGGCATAGGTTACGTTGCAGTGATTGGCGACCAGCGCCTCGACGATTTCCCGGCTGCGCTGCGGAGCAAAACGCCAGTCGGTGGTGAACGATGCGACCAGAAAGTCGGCTTGCGCCGGCGCCAACGCCTGCTGCAGGCTGCCGCCGTGCTCGCGCGCGGGATCGAAGTAATCGAGCGCGCGGGTGATCAGCAGATAGGTGTTGGCGTCGAAGTAGGTCGAGAATTTCTCGCCCTGGTAGCGCAGATACGACTCGATTTCGAAATCCACGTCGAAGCTGAAGCTGTACTTCTCGTTGCGCATGCTCCGGCCAAACTTCTCGGCCATCGCATCGTCGGACAGATAGGTGATGTGGCCGATCATCCGCGCCACCTGCAGGCCGCGCCGCGGCACCACGCCGTAACGATAGAAGTGTCCGCCGTGGAAATCGGGGTCGGTGATGATCGCGCGCCGGGCAACCTCGTCGAACGCGATGTTCTGCGCCGAGAGCCGCGGCGCCGTGGCGATCACCACCGCGTTGGCGATGCGCTGCGGATAGAGATAGCTCCAGGCCAGCGCCTGCATGCCGCCGAGGCTGCCGCCCATTACCGCCGCGAAGCGCTCGATTCCCAGCCGGTCCGCCAGCAGCGCCTGCGAGTGCACCCAGTCTTCCACGGTGACCACCGGGAAGTCCGGCCCGTAGGGTTCGCCCGTGGCCGGGTTGATCGAACCCGGCCCGGTGGAACCGAAACAGCTACCGAGGTTGTTGACGCCGACGACGAAGAACCGCTCGGTATCGACCGGCTTGCCGGGGCCAATCACGTTGTCCCACCAGCCGACGTTTTCGGGGTCGTCGGCGTAGGCGCCGGCAACGTGGTGCGAGGCGTTCAGGGCATGGCAGACCAGCACCGCGTTGTCGCGCGCCGCATTGAGCTCGCCGTAGGTCTCGTAGGCCAGTTCGTAATTGGCGATGTTGCCGCCGCCGCGCAACTCGAGCGCGTCTTCAAATGGCATCCGCTGCGCCTGGACCACGCCGACCGAACGTTTGCTGGTATCGCTCACCGCTGCCGCCGCCTATTGCCGTTCAGGATCGGTGAGCCGCTCGCGCATTGCCCGGGCGCGAATCGGATCGTCGGCGCGCAGCAGTCGGGCGACACGCACGGCAAGTTTGCCGGCATCGGCATGCAGCACCTCGCGCTTGATGCGCAACAGGCTGGCCGGATGCATCGAGAACTGGCGCAAGCCCATCCCCAGCAGCAAGGCAGTCGCCTCCGGTTCACCCGCGAACTCGCCGCACACTGACACCTGCCGGCGCCGCTTGTTGGCGGCGCGGATCGTGCCGGCGATCAGCCGCAGCACTGCCGGGTGATAGGGATCGTAGAGTGCCGCCACCGCGTAATCGTCGCGGTCGATTGCCAGCGTGTATTGGGCCAGGTCGTTGGTGCCGATCGCCATGAAATCGAGCCGGCCGGCGAAGTAGTCGGCCGAGAGCGCGGCCGCCGGGATCTCGATCATCCCGCCCACCTCGACGTGCTCGGCGAACGCGACCCGGCGGTCGCGCAGCTGTTCGCGCGCCTGTTCGATCAGGCGCAGGGACTGGTCGACCTCATGGCCGTGGGCCAGCATCGGCAGCAGAATGCGCACCCTGCCGAACCTCCCCGCGCGCAGCATAGCGCGCAGCTGCACCAGAAAGATCTCCGGTTCGGCCAGCGACAGGCGGATCGCGCGCCGGCCAAGCGCCGGGTTGGCCGAGTGGATCGCTTTCATCGCCGCGATCGGCTTGTCCGCGCCGGCGTCAAGGGTGCGAATCGTCACCGGCTTGCCACGCATTGCCACCACCACATCGCGATAGGCCTCGAACTGCTCGTCTTCGTCAGGCAGATCGGGACGATTCATGAACAGGAATTCGGAACGGAACAGCCCTACCCCGTCGGCGCCCATCTCGCGTGCCGACTCGGCCTCTCCGGGCAGTTCGATATTGGCCAGCAACTCGACCCCGACGCCATCGACGGTTACCGCCGGCACGTTGGTCAGCCGCTTGAGCTTGTCCTTGACCAACAGGCCCTCGGCCTGCAGCGTGCGGTACTGCGCCAGGACCTCCTCGTCGGGCGCGACAATGACCACCCCGGCGTCGGCGTCCAGGATCACCCAGTCGTCGTCGCGAATCAGCTCCCGCGCGCAACCCAGGCCGACCACGGTCGGCACCTGCAGCGAGCGGGCCAGGATCGCCGCGTGCGAGGTCGTTCCGCCGAGGTCGATCGCGAACCCGATGCCGTTGCGCATCGCCAGCAGGTCGGCCGGGGAGATGTCCTCGGCGACGAAGATCGGACTCTCGGCGCCCGCGCCGCTCACCTGCGCGCTGGTGCCCGAGAGCGACTTGAGCAGGCGCTCGGCCACCTGGCGCACATCGCGCCCGCGCTCGCGCATGTAGAGGTCTTCGAACTCGTCGAACTGTTCGGCGAGCTCCTGGGCCCTGGTCGCCACCGCCCATTCGGCATTCCAGCCCTGCTCGGTGACGATCGCCCGCGCGCCCTGAACGAACAGTTCATCCTCGAGCAGCATCAGGTGGATGTCGATCAGCGCGCGGGCCTCGGCCGGAGCCGACGACGGCAGGTTTTCGGTGAGCGTTTCGAGAGCCTGGCGGGAATCGACGATGGCACAGTCGATCCTGACCAGTTCGGCTCCGACCCGGTGCTGCTCGATCCGGTAGTGCGCGACGTCCAGCAATTGCGGCGCGAGCCGATGGGCGCGCCCAATCGCGATGCCACCGCCGAGACCACTGCCATGCAAGCTGAACATCGTCTGACCCGTTATCCAGGGAGCGTGCGCCGGACCCTCCGGCACACGACTGGGGAGCGGATAGCTTAGCCGATCGTCGTCATGACCCCGGCTGGAACCCTGCTATCTACCGTGAATACGTTCTTCTCACTGAGGTTCGCCCTCGCTGTCCTCATCGAATCCGGCGGCAAACAATTCGCAAACCGCCGCCACTGCAGCGGCCTCATCGGGGCCCTCGGCCTCGACCAGCAGCGTGCTGCCCCGGGCCGCCGCCAGCATCATCACCCCCATGATGCTCTTGGCGTTCACTCGCCGACCCTTGCAGGTCAGCCAGACATCCGAGCGGAACTGCCCCGCCAGCCGGGTGAGCTTGGCCGAAGGCCGGGCATGCAGGCCAAGTCGATTGACCACCACCGTCTCGACTTCAAGCATCTGGCGTCCCGGTCACCGCGTCGTCCTGGTCGCCGAACTGCTCGAGGCCGAGTTCCATGACCCCGGCCCGACCGGCGTCGAGCAGCAAGTCGACCAGATCTGGCAGGTCCGCCCCCCTGCGCCGCCCCAGCGCTTTCACCAGCATCGGCAGGCTCACGCCCGAGATCACCGCCACCTGGTGCAGCCGCGCCAGCCGGGCGGCAATCCGCGCCGGGGTCGCGCCGTAGAGATCGGTGAACACCAGCGCACCGCAGCCATCGTTGGTGCGGTGGAGCAGGTAACGCGCCGCTTCCAGCGCCGAATCCGGGTCCTCGTCCGGGATCACGTCGAGCGCGGCGAACTGCTTGGGGAGCTCGCCGAAAATGTGACGGGTGCAGTGCACCAGCGCCGTGGCCAGCGGCGCATGGGCGATGACCAGCACGCTGATCATTGGGCGACCGCCGCCTCCAGAGCCACTACGAATTGCTCGGCGACGTTGTAACCGGTCTGCTGCGTGATCTCCTGGAAGCAGGTCGGGCTGGTGACATTGATTTCGGTCAGGCAGCCGCCGATCACATCGAGCCCGACCAGCAGCAGGCCGCGCTCCCAGAGCGGCTGGGCTAGGGCTTCGGCGATCTCGCGGTCGCGCGCCGAGAGCGTCTGCGCGCGGCCGGTGCCGCCCGCCGCGAGGTTCCCGCGCGATTCGCCCTTCTGCGGGATGCGGGCCAGCGAGTAGGGCACGACCGCGCCGGCGATCAGCAGGATGCGCTTGTCTCCTTCGCTGATCTCGGGCAGAAAACGCTGTGCCATCACCGAGCGCGCGCCAAACAGGTTCATGGTCTCGATGATCACCGACAGGTTGGCGTCGCCCTCGCGGGCCTGGAAGATCGAGGTCCCACCCATCCCGTCGAGCAGCTTGAATATCGCCTGCCCGTGCTCGGCGACAAAGGCCCGCAGCCGCCTGGGATCGCGGGTGACGATGGTCGGCGCACAGAACTGGGGAAACTCGGTAATGGCCAGTTTCTCGTTGTGATCGCGAATCGCGCGGGGATCATTGAATACCCGCGCGCCCTTGGCCACGGCGCGTTCGAGCAGCATCGTGGCGTAGAGATACTCGAGATCGAAAGGAGGATCCTTGCGCATCAGCGTCGCGTCAAAGAACTGCAGCGGCTGTTCGTCCGGCTCGGAAAGCAGGTACCAGTCGCCCTGCGCGGGGGGCTGGAGCTGCAGCCTGGTCGCCGCCACGCAGACCTGCGTGCCATCGAACCACAGGTCGCCCGGGCCGCACACATGGATTTCGTGACCACGGGCGCTGGCCGCAACCATCATTGCGTAACTGGTGTCCTTGTAGGTCTTGATCTGCGGCAGCGGATCCAGAATCAGCAGGACGCGCATCGGTGGCTCCTTCTAACGGTGGTATTCCGGGCGGCAAACGACTCAGCGGCCCCGGTCGTACGCACACGCTGGGTGCGAGCGGCGATTTTAGCCCAGCACGCCGATGCAGAACCGCAAAAGGAAATGAGCCCCGTCCGGATCACGGAGGGGCCCAAAGGAGTTCGCGCGACGCCGGCGCCCCATCGGGGCGCCGGCGCGGACGTTCACTGGTGATAGGCGGTCTCGCCGTGGGAGCTGATGTCCAGTCCCTCGCGTTCGGCGTCGGGCTCGACCCGCAGGCCAATGACCATGTCGACGAACTTGTAGGCAATCCAGGCCACTACCCCCGACCACACGACCGTGATCAGCACCGCCTGCAGCTGAACCCAGACCTGCCCGAGGATCGAATAGTCGGCACTTACCGCGTTATTGACATAGTCGTAGACCCCGGTGCCGCCCAGTGCCGGTGCGGCGAACACGCCGGTGAGCAAGGCCCCGAGAATGCCGCCAACGCCGTGAACTCCGAAAACGTCGAGCGAATCATCGGCGCCGAGCATACGCTTGAGGCCGTTGACGCCCCACAGGCAGATCACGCCCGCTGCCAGCCCGATCACCAACGCACCCATCGGTCCGACGAAACCGCATGCCGGCGTTACTGCCACCAGCCCGGCGACAGCGCCCGAAGCCGAACCCAGCATCGAGGGCTTGCCCTTGGCCATCCATTCGCCGAAGGTCCACGACATTGCCGCAGCCGCGGTTGCAAGCAGGGTGTTGGCAAACGCCAGCGCCGCGGTGCCCGTGGCTTCCAGGTTGGAACCGGCGTTGAATCCGAACCAGCCCACCCACAGCAGCGAGGCACCAATCATGGTACTTACCAGGGAGTTCGGAGCCATCGACTCGCGACCGTAGCCGATCCGCGGGCCGATCACATAGGCCCCGACGAGTCCGGCGATACCGGCATTGATGTGCACCACGGTGCCGCCCGCGAAATCAAGCGCGCCCTTGGCCCAGAGGTAGCCGGCGGAAGCGGTTACGGCGTCCAGCGAGGCCGCATCCGTGATCGCGTCCGGACCGTCCCAGTACCAGACCATATGCGCGATCGGGATGTAGGCGAAGGTGAACCACAGGACACAGAACAGCAGCACGGCGGAGAATCGTGCCCGTTCCGCAAAGGCGCCCACGATCAGCGCGCAGGTGATCGCCGCGAAGGTCGCCTGGAACCCCATGAAGGTCAGCTCCGGGATCACTACCCCCTTGCTGAACGTTGCGCCCAGCGAATCGGCAGTTATGCCATTGAGGAAGAGCTTGTCGAGACTGCCGAAGAAAGTTCCCGACCCACCAAACGCCAGCGTGTAGCCGTAGATCGCCCACAGCACGACGATCATCGAGAACACCACGAACACCTGCATCAGCACCGACAGCATGTTCTTGCTGCGGACCAGGCCGCCGTAGAAGAGCGCCAAACCAGGCACCGCCATCATGATCACCAGCAGCGTCGCCAGCGACATGAATGCCACGTCGCCCTTGTCCGGGACTGGTGTGGCGGCCGGCGCAGCCGCGGCGGCCGGTGCCGACGATTCAGCCGGTGCCGCGACCGGCGCCGGCGCGACTGCCTCGGTGCCGCTCGCCGCTGGTTGTGCATCGGCCTGGGCGATCATCACCGGTGGATGCCCGGTGGCCACGGGGCCAGTATCCGCGTGTCCAAAAATGGGCGCCAGCAACAGTGCCAGCGCCAGTAATCCTGCATGAGCTTTCATCGGGTTGCCCCCCTGTTCGGTATAGGTCCGGTTCAGACTGCTTCGTTGCCGGTTTCTCCGGTACGGATCCGGATCACCTGGTCAAGGTCGTAGACAAAGATCTTGCCGTCGCCGATCTTGCCGGTGCGCGCCGATCCCTCGATCGCCTCGACCACCCGCTCGACCAGTTCGTCGGGCACGGCGGCCTCGAGCTTGACCTTGGGCAAGAAATCAACGACGTACTCGGCTCCCCGGTAGAGTTCGGTGTGGCCTTTCTGGCGACCGAAACCCTTGACCTCGGTAACGGTGACGCCCTGCACCCCGATCCCCGAGAGTGCCTCGCGCACTTCGTCGAGCTTGAACGGTTTGATGATGGCGGTAACAAGTTTCATCTGCTTCTCCTTGGCGCGGCTGCCGGTCGGGGCAGCCGCATGGTCTGGCGCATTGCCTCAGAACGTCTTGCCGACCGACAGGACGAGGGTTTGGCGCCCCAGGTTCTTGTTGAAAGCGTTCAGGTAGCACTGTCCGGCGCCACCCTTGGCATTGGTATCGAGGTAGGTCAGCCCCACGTTCAGGCCGGCGAACTCCTTGGCAACGCCCAGCGACCAGTCGCTATAAGAACAGTCGGACTTGCTGCGCCCGTTGACGAGCGACTCGGGAACCAGCTGGTAACCGGCGTGGAACTTGAGCGCGTAGCCACCGGCAAGATCCATCGTCGCTCCCGCGTCGAGGTAGCCGGCACCCTTGCTGTCGGGCGCGCCGAAGACGTCAGTCACCGCGTGGGAGTACTTGAGGGTCAGCATCTTCCAGCTCCCGGCCAGGTACACCTCGACCGTATGCGGCTTGTTGAATCCCGCCGGATACGTTCCCGGATAGTAATAGCCCAGCAGCCCGGCGTCATAGCCAAAATCACCCAGCTGGCGCCGGTAGCCGCCGTACACGTCGAGTTCGAGCGAGTTGCTGATTTCCCCGCCGCCGGCGTCCGCGAGCCAGTTGACGTTCGAGGCCCAGGCCCCGGCGTAATAACCGCGAGTGGTGGTGAGGTCGACCCCGCCCTGCAACGCGGGTTTGCCGTTGGTCTGGTCGATGCCGCGGAAGCGGTACGAACTGGCCAGGTTGAGGTTGCCGCTCAGCGTGTAGTCCGGGGTGGCGGCCGGCTGGCTCTGTGCCAGTGCCGTCAGTGGCAAAGGCGCAGCCAGCGCAACCATCATGGCCAGGGGGAGTCCGTGTTTCATCGTGTTTCTCCGGTTTCGGTTCTTGGGAAGGAGTGCTGGACAACACACCACCCTGACCTAGCATTTACCGTGCCAGGCCCGGTTCGGCTCGATTGGCGGCAAATTCGGGGGGCGCGCACTGCCGCAGCGCACAAAATGCACCATGGGACGCACCACCGGGCGCACCACAGCGGTGCGCCGGTACCCTGATCTGCCAGCCTCAATTGGGCGCCGGTGCTCTGGTCGTCGGCCTCGACCATCGAGCTGAACCGGATGGGACTCGCGCGGCCCGGGCCGCTGCGCTAGACTGCAATCACCATGAATACACAACAACGTTCACCCCTCGAGGACTTCCAGCAACGCATGGCCGAATTGCTGCGCAACAGCCCGGCCGCCGATATCGAACGCAACTTGAAGGCGCTGGGAGCCCAGTTCTTCGACCGCATGAACCTGGTGACCCGCGACGAGTTCGAGGCCCAGGCCGCGGTCATCGAACACCTGCGCCGGCGGATCGAGGCGCTCGAGCAGGCAGGCAAGCCCACCGAGCCCCCACCGCAGCCCTGAACGCAGCCCCGACCGGCATCCGGATAATTTGCCGCGAGACAACGCGATGGCGATCGCCGTGGTTCGCAGCCGGGGGCTCGATGGGCTGAGCGCCCCGCCGGTCGAGGTCGAGGTTCACGTCGGCAATGGCTTGCCGGCCTTTCATATCGTTGGCCTGCCCGAGGCTGCGGTACGCGAGAGCCGTGAGCGCGTCCGTGCCGCACTGACCCACAGCGGCTTCGAGTTTCCGAACCGGCGCATCGCAGTCAACCTCGCTCCCGCCGACCTGCCCAAGGAGTCCGGTCGCTTCGATCTGCCGATTGCGGTGGGCCTGCTCGCCGCCAGCGGACAGTTGTCGCCGCAACGCTTGCCCGAGTTCGAGATGATCGGCGAGCTCTCCCTCACGGGCGCGCTCCGCCCGGTGCGCGGGGTACTCGCCATGGCGCTTGCGTGTCGCGGCGATGCCCGCTCCCCCGCCCTGATCGTGCCGGCTGGCAATGCCGCTGAAGCCGCGCTGGTCGGTGACCTGGCGATCCATGGCGCCAGCAACGTCGCGCAAGTATGTGCTCACCTCGCTGGCGATGATGTGCTCCCGCGGGTCACTCTCGCCCGGCCCGCCAACCAACTGGTACGCGCCGGAGCCGGCGAGGACTTTGCCGACGTTCGGGGTCACGGCGCGGCCAAGCGCGCACTCGAGATCGCCGCCGCCGGCGCCCATAGCATGCTGATGGTCGGCCCACCGGGCGCCGGCAAATCGATGCTGGCCAGCCGCCTGCCATCGATCCTGCCCCCGCTCGACGAGGAGACGGCGCTCGAGACCGCGGCGATCGCCGGCCTGCGCGGCTGCTTCGATCCACGCGCCTGGGGCACGCGCCCGTTTCGCGCCCCCCATCACAGCGCCTCGGCGGCTGCGCTGGTCGGTGGCGGCGCGCATCCGCGCCCCGGGGAGGCCAGCCTCGCGCACCACGGCGTACTGTTCCTCGACGAGTTGCCGGAGTTCAATCGCGCGGCCCTCGAAGGTTTGCGCGAGCCACTGGAGACCGGTCGCATCGCCATCGCCCGAGCCCTGCAGCGAAGCGAATTCCCGGCACGCTTCCAGCTGATCGCCGCCATGAATCCGTGTCCCTGCGGTCACCTCGGGGCGTCACGCTGCCGCTGCACTCCCGACCAGATCCTGCGCTACCAACGGCGCATCTCCGGACCGCTGCTCGACCGCATCGACCTGCAAATCCAACTTCTGCCGGTGCCACACCGTACGCTCGGCGCTGCGGTCGATGGCGAGTCCAGCGCCGTCATCGCGCTGCGGGTCGGCGCCGCCCACCAGCTCCAGATCGCTCGGCAGGGCAAGCCGAATGCCGAACTCGCTGCCGCCGAGCTGGACCGCTACTGTCGGCTGCCTCCTGCGGCTGCCACCTTGCTCGAGCGCGCCGCCACGCGCCTGCACTGGTCCAGTCGCAGCGCCCATCGGGTGCGCAAGCTCGCGCGCACGATCGCGGATCTCGCCGGCGACGAGCTCATCTGCTCGGCCCACGTCGCCGAGGCAATCGGCTACCGGCGCGCATTGTTCGCACCGGTGGCCACCACTTCGGTCTGAGTCGCGGCCACGCCGCAAGACCGGCCCGCTGGAGCGCGCTCATCGCCGGGAAGCCGCCATTGGGCCAGAATGCGCAAAACTTCCGTTCGCAAGGCATTTCGCGGGGCTATGATCGCGACAACCATTCCATGGTTATGGTTATTCGCCGCGGGAGATCGATCGATGACGCGTAGCGCCCATGTGACCCCAGGTTCGCTTACTTCGTTGCAGGCCAAAATGGGCATCGTTGTGGCCGCCCTGTTCGAGGTCTTCGGCGTGGTCTTCGCCGCCGTCACTCTGCCCGACGCATACGCTTCTGAACCCGGCATGGCGCTCATGATCGGACTGTTCTTCCTGATCTGGATCGTGGGCTGCAGCTTCATCATCGTCGTGCTGGCGCGGGTCTCGTCTGCGCCGCAGGATCCCGCGCAGGCCTCGCTGATCGACGTTCAGTTCGACGACCCGGTGGTCACCAACCAGGCCGCCCCGAAGAGCGATTTCGATGACCGGCTGCGCAAACTCGAAGGCTTGAAACGCGACGGCCTGATCTCGGATACCGAGTACCGGAGCAAGCGCAGCCGGATTCTTGATGAAAACTGGTAACAGGAGGAAGTGGAAATGAAACGAATGCGATTCTCGCTGCCCGCGGCGCTGTTGGTACTGAGCTTGTCAATCATCCCGAGCGTGGGCCAAACCCAGTCCAATTCAACCGCTGCCGCCAACAATTCGGCGACGACCGAGACCGCCAAGAAAGCCGACGATCGCGGTACGGTCGCGAAGGCCATCGACAAGGTGAAGGCGGTAGTGAAGGAGAAAGCCAAGAAGTTCGAGGTTCGCACCCCGTCCGCAGGAGGTGCTGTCAGGGGCTGACCGGCGAGCCAGACTTATTGCCCGCCGCTGGCCATCACCAACTTTCTATGAGGATGAGCCGATGAAATCAATGCAACTCGCTTTGCCGACGGCCCTGCTTGTATGTGCCCTCCTGGTCGTTCCGGCCACCGGCTGGACCCAGTCCAGTTACGACGTGTCGAAGTCGAGCGCCACTACCACGTCGACCACGAAGGAGACCGAGAAGAAGGACAAGGGCGCGGTCGACAAAATCATCGCGAAGTGCAAGCAGTGGGTGCACAAGATCGACAAAAAGGGAGTCATTCGGCAGACCGGGACGTGTTCCGTCAGGGGCTGACAGGCGCAACGCGCCGAGTACACTCGGTGCCCGTATGAGGCGACCCCGATCAGGGGCGCCCACGTGGGGTCGAGCATTCGCTCTTTTCCTGGCGCCACTCCTGCTGGTCGCCGGGCCGACCTTGGCCGGCCCCGATCTCCTGCGCGACTCCTCCGGGGAAACCCATGCTGCCCCGTCGGCGAGTAGCGGCGTGTCCGTCTCGGCAACGGTCACGTTCGGCGACTTCTTCTCCTACGCCGCTCCTGCGGGGTGGGGTTGGACGGAAGGTTCCACGTTTGGATTGTCTCAGGAAGAAAAGGGCGTTTTTGGCGGCACCCTGCACGGGCCTGGCCGCGGCGCCGTGCCGCTCACCATCGAGCTGCACTATTACGCCAAAGGCAACCTTCTCGATGAGTCCGCCGACCGCTATATCCGGGGACATGCGGACCCGTCCCCGGGGTCGAAGGCAGGCGAGGACTTGGGACCAAATGGAAAAGCCACCGTCTCGGGCCGGAACGCGACGGTCTTCGAGACCCGCAGATCCAGACTGGTGCCAATGCCGGCCGAGAGCGGGGGCGCGAACACCCCACCCTGGATTCAAGTGCGCCCGGGAATTAGGGCGCACAAGGAATCGATCGTCGAGCGCTTCGTGGTGATTCCGGCGTCGGCCGGCTTCTATGCGCTGCGTTACCGCGCACCCGCCGCGGAGTTCGTGACCTTCCTGCCGGTTTTTGAGCGGGTCACCGCCTCGTTTCGGGCGCTGCGCTAGCAGCCACGACCCCGTCGCCACCGACCAGACGGCCCCACGCGGCACGACCACTGACCAGCCCGCGCAGTGCCGCTACACTGATCGGATCGCAATCAGCTGGATCGACTATGTCCGCAACACCACTGCCGCCGCTGTCGCTGCTGGAATCACGCATCCTGGGTGTGCTCGTCGAGAAGGAACGGACCGTACCTGACAGCTATCCGCTGACCTCGAACGCACTGGCAACCGGCTGCAACCAGAAGACCAGCCGCAATCCGGTCATCAGCGCGAGTGAAGCCGAACTGCAGGCGGCGCTCGACAAGCTGCGCCGCCTCGCGCTCGTCATCGAGTCGAGCGGCGGGCGGGTCATGCGCTACGAACAGAACATCAAACGGGTGCTCGACGTGCCGGCGCTGGCGGTGCCACTGCTCGCGATGCTGGCGTTGCGCGGAGCGCAGACCTCAGCCGAGTTGCGCGCGAACTGCGCGCGCATCGAGAATTACGCGGATGCCTCGTCGGTTGAGGGCTTCCTGCATGAGCTCTCCGAGCGTCCGCAGGGCGCGCTGGTAATGCTGCTGCCGCGCCAGCCCGGCGAGCGCGAAGCGCGCTGGGTCCACCTGCTTGGCGGGCCAGTGGTGCCGGAACCAACGGTTTTTGCCCCGGCACACCGGGATGGCGAAGATGACGTCGGCAGCTCGACGGCGCTCACCGTGGAGACGCTCGCTACCCGACTAGCCCGATTGGAAGAAGTGGTCGAACAGTTGCAGGCGTCGATCGCGGAGCTTACCGCGGCGCGCGACGAGAGCTAAGCGCAAGGACCCGACGACGCGCCAGTCGCGCGCCGGGATATCATCACGGCCACCGCAACGCGAGCCCGATCATGGAAGCACCGCCCCCCCTCACCGGCCTCAAGGTCATCGAACTCCATGCCATCGGACCGGTGCCATTTGCCGGCATGGTGCTGCGCCAGCTGGGCGCCAGCGTCACCCGCGTCAGCCCGCCCAACGATCCCGGGCTCGGCGTCGCGATGCGCCCCGAATACGACCTGCTCAACGTCGACAAGGATGCACGGCTCATCGACCTGAAAGATTCATCCGGCCGGGAGCAACTGCTGGCGCTGCTCACCGCCGCCGACGTGCTGATCGAGGGCTTTCGCCCCGGGGTGCTGGAGCGCCTTGGGCTGGACCCGGCGGAACTGTTGCAGCGCTGCCCGCGGCTGGTGATCGGGCGCTTTAGCGGCTGGGGCAGCGCCGGGCCGCTCGCGGCCCGCGCCGGCCACGACATCAATTACCTCGCGATCGCCGGAGTGCTGCATGCGATCGGCAGCCGTGAAGAGCCGGTGGTGCCGCTCAACCTGATCGCCGATTTCGGCGGCGGCGCGATGCACCTGCTGCTGGGCGTGCTCGCCAAGCTGGTGGCGCGCTCGATCAACGGCGCCGGCGGGATCGCCGAGACCAGCATCCTGGCAGGCACGGTCGGGCTCACGCCGATGTTCTACGGGTTGATCGCCGGCGGGCTGTGGAACCTGCGCCGCGCCAACAACCTGCTCGATGGCGCGCTGCCGTTCTATCGTGTCTACCGCTGCGCCGATGAGCGTTTCGTGGCACTGGGCGCGCTCGAGCCGAAGTTCTACGCCGCGCTGCTCGAGGTGCTGGAACTGGCAGGGGAGCTCGATCACCAGCGCCAGTACGACCCCTCGAGCTGGACCGAGACTACCGCCCGGATTGCCGCGCGCATTGCCGAACGCACCCGGGACGACTGGGCAGAGCGGGCGGCTACGAGCGATTGCTGTCTGTCGCCGGTGCACGACTTCGCCGAAGCCGCGCGCCACCCGCACAACCTCGCCAACGGGCTGTTCCGCGACCAGCCGTTCGCGCAGCCCGGCACGACGATCAGCTTCCCGCAGTGACCGAATCGCCTGGCGGCGCTACGCCCGGCCCCGCGCTGGCCGCGGGTGTCGGCGCTGCGCTTGCCGCCGGGATGCTATGGGGGATGGTGTTCCTGGTCCCGCTGATTTTTGCTGACTATCCGCCGGCCGTGCTCTCGATCGGGCGCTACCTCGCGCTGGGGATAATCTGCATCCCGATCGCGCTGACCCATCGCCGGCAACTGGGGCGGCTCACCAGGCACGACTGGTACGAAGCCGGCCGGCTGTCGCTCGCCGGCAATTTCCTCTACTACGGTTTTCTCGCCGCCGCGATCCAGCTCGCCGGGCCACCGCTGCCGACGATCCTGATCGGCACCCTGCCGGTGGTGATCGCGGTCTGCTCCAACCTTACCGAGCGCGCCCTGCCGGGGCGGCGGCTGGCGGTGTCGCTGGTAACGATCAGCGCCGGCGTGGCGCTGGTCAATCGTGACGAGTGGGTTCGGCTCGGTGACCGCGACCCTTCCGGACTGTGGTTGGGCGCGGCCCTGACGCTGGTCGCGATCGCCTGCTGGACCTGGTACCCGATTCGCAATTCGGCCTGGTTGCGGCGCCATCGCTCGGTTGGCCCGAGCACCTGGGCCACTGCGCAGGGGCTGGTTTCGCTGCCGCTGGCGCTCGTTGGCGGCGGCGCGCTGTGGCTGATTCAACTGGCCGGCGGCGGCACCTTCGACGGTCCTCTTGGCCCCCGGCCGGCGCTGTTCGTGGCTGCCATGCTGGCAGTCGGACTGCTGGCATCATGGCTCGGCACGATCCTGTGGAATCGCGCCAGTCAGCTGGTGCCGACCTCGCTGGTCGGACAGTTGATCGTGTTCGAGACGCTGGCCGCCATGACCTACGGCTTCCTGTGGCGCGGCGCCTTCCCCGGTGCCGCCACGCTGGCCGGCATCGCGTTGCTGGTGGTGGGCGTGGTGCTCGGGGTGCGCGCCTTCCAGCGCCAGGGTGAAGCCTAGCCCGGGGCAGGGCCGCATGGCGTCAGCGCCTGGCCCAGTAATGCATCATCAGTTCGTGCGACCACTGCGGTTGCCTGACCTCCTGGCGCGGCAGGAATTCACTCATCACCGGCTTGATGTCGAGCACCGGGGTGGCGTCGATGGCGTCGAGCTCGGCCACGTATAGCCGCGTGCCCTCGACCCGCAGCAAGCGGCAGATGGTGCTGCCGATGCGGTTGGGACGGTTCTTGCCGCGCTGCGCGAAGATGCCGATCGCAGGCCAGGCGGGGTTGTTGCGTGGGTGCCGCGCGCCGGTGACGATCTTCGCTGCCTGGACTTCGTGGAACAGGAAGATGATTTCAACGTGTGAGAACTCGGCGAGCGCCTGCAGCGCCTCGGCGCCGAAATCGGCGCTGAGAGCAATGCTCGCCTCCTCTCCGCCCCAGTAGTCGTCCTCGGCATGCGGGCGCGGCGCGGCGACGAAGCCGATCGCGCGGACTTGTTCGATCATGTCGATCACCTCGAACAGTTCAGCTTTGTGCCCCGCCCGGAGCCATGCGGCGCCGCTAATTCCAGGTCGAGCAGTTGCGGCGAGACGCCGACTCGGCGGACATCGGGTGAATCGAGCAAGCCGAGGAGTCCGATGAAGTCTCCTTGGGGGTCGGCGATTGCCATTGTGATGCCAGCGAATCCGGGAGTCCCGCCGACACGTCAGGTCGAGAATGCCTGTTCAAACTTCACCGCGTCCGGCGGAAAGCTCATCCAGTGCTGCGCCGAACGCGTCCAGATGTGGCGATCGATCCCGAACCAACTGGTATCGTCCAGCGTGCCGGCGCTGATGATCCGCAGCGTCTGGTTTCTCTCGATGGTAAGCATAACCGTGGACCCGCACTGGCCGCAGAAGTGATTGCGGATCCAGCGCCCGCTTTCATCGGATCGATGTTCGTAGACGGTGAGCTGGAATCCGCTGAATTCGACGTGTTGGTCGGGAAATGCGAGCAAGACCGCAAACGCCGATCCCGTCCTGGTTTGGCAGTCGTTGCAGTGACAAGCCGTGGCTCTGACGGGCTCGCCGGCCGTCCGATAGCGGATGCTGCCGCACAGGCAACCTCCTTCATGCACGGCGTTCATATTGGCGGCGACCTATCTCCAGCGGTGGCATCGGATGGCTGAGTCGCGTTGAAGGCGCCTGACATGTAGATCTGCGCGTAGCCTTCCTTGAGCGCGGAGGTAATCTGGTCGAGCCGCCGATCGATATGTTTTTCCAAAACTGCGGCGCAGACGGCCTCGTCGCGTTGCTTGAGTCCCAGCAGAGCCTGCCGATGCTCGGTCTGCGTGCTCGACCGATTACCGCGATCCATGTCGATCCAACGTACGAAACGGATGCGCGCGTTGATATTCTCCAACACCCGCAGCATCTCGACATTACCGGACATGCCGAGCAATCGCTGATGAAACGTTTCGTCCAACTCCACCAACTCGACGATTGAACGGCTGCCAGGATCAGGGCCGGTACTGTCCAGGAAAGCGAGCAACTCGTCGATGTCTTCGTCCTTTGCACGCTTGACGGCGAGTCTCACGGCCGCCACCTCGATTGCCTTGCGCAACTCATACAGGTAGAAGATCTCGTGCACGTCGAGATCTCGGCAGAAGTAACCTTTGCCCGGCGAGAAGCGCAGCAACCCTTCGGTCTTCAGGCGGTTGAGCGCCTCTCGAAGCGGCGTACGGCTCGCGCCTAGGCTGCGCGACAACGCGCCCTCGTTGAGTCGTTCACCTGGTTTGAACTCATACCCCACCGCCATGGCCTTAAGGCGATCGTAGACGCGTTCCACTACGCTTTCAGTCGAAACTTCCACTAGCCTTTCCCTAGGTAAATACGATTGACCCGCGGCCACCGCAGTGCACCGTAGCGCAAATAATAACTTGCCTGCACGCCCGAGCTGCCGGCCAGCTGCGCGATCATCACGCGAATGCCCGCGGACGAAGTCCAGCATGGAACCAACAGATCATCGAGTAGATGTCGTAAACCGGCAATCCGACCGCGGCCTGTAGTGCCGCCGCATACGGCGGCATATTGGTGCATTCGAGCACGATGGCACCGATCTCCGGATGCTGCGCCACCAGTTCCTTGCCGGCACCAACCACGTCCTGCTCGGCCAGCGCGATGTCCATGTCCTCGGACTCGCCCTTGATCACCACGCGGAAGAACTCGCGGCCGTTCTCGGTGCCGGCGAGCGGTGTGTCCAGTGGCACGCCGGCGGCCGCAAGATGTTGTGGCGTCAGGCTCGAGAGGCTGATCGTGACGACTCCAACACGCTTACCTGGGGGCAGCGTCGCCTGCACCCAGGGCACCTGCATCAGCGATGAGGTCGCCACCGGCACCCCGACCGCCGCGGCCAGTTCATGTTGAAACAGCGACAGGAACCCGCAGCTCGTCGTGATCGCCTCGGCGCCCAGTGCAACCAGGTCCTGTGCGGCCGCGATGAAATCTGGCAGCAATCCGCGCGCGCCCTGCAGCACCACCTTCTCGGGGCTGGCTCCACGCACCACGCGATAGAGCACCGGGAACGGCCAGGTCTGGCCGTTGCCCAGGTCGCCCAGGATGCGCGGGTAGGGCGCTTCCAGCAGGAGAATCCCCAGCGGTACGCCACCAATGGACTTGCCGCCGCGGGCGATGGTGGTTCGGGGCAGGAAGGACATGGTGTCTCTCTCCAAAAAGGGGCGGTTCGGGCAGACCGATCAGGCGAAGGATCGCGGCCGCAATCCGGCGTGAAACCAGGTGAGCATCGAATAGATGTCATAGACCGGCAACCCAACGGCGGCCTGAAGCGCCGCGGCATAGGGCGGCATGTTGGTGCACTCGAGCACTATCGCACCGATCTCCGGGTGCTGCGCCACCAGCGCTTGGCCGGCGCCAACCACGTCCTGTTCGGCGAGCGCAAGGTCCATGTCATCGGACTCGGCCTTGATCAGCACGCGAAAGAACTCGCGGCCGTTCTCGGTGCCGGCGAGCGGCGTGTCCAGTGGCACTCCAGCGGCCGCAAGATGCTGCGGCGTCAAGGTCGACCCACTCACCGTAACGAGCCCAACGCGTTTGCCTGGAGGCAGCGTCGCCTGCACCCATGGCACCTGCATCAGTGATGAGGTCGCCACCGGCACCCCGACCGCCGCCGCCAACTCCTGCTGGAAGAGCGCCAGGAACCCGCAGTTGGTCGTGATCGCCTCGGCACCCAGCCCGACCAAGTCCTGCGCAGCCATTATGAAATCAGGCAGCAAACCGCGCGCGCCCTGCAGCACAACCTTCTCAGGGCTGGCCCCGCGCACGACCCGATACAGCACCGGAAAGGGCCACGTTGTGCCGTTGCCCAGATCACCTGGGATCCGCGGGAAGCGCGCGTCGAGCATCAGGACCCCGAGCGGGGCGCCATAGAGGGCCTTGCCGCCACGGGCGATGGTGGTACGGGGTAGGAAAGACACGGCGGTCTCCGTCAATACAGAGCGACCCAACAGGGCGCGTCAAGCGAAGCGGCGCGCTTCGAATGGTTCAAGCGAAATCTCGGGCTCCTGCTCGGAGAGCAGCTGGCCAACTAGCCTTCCGGTGCGCGCCGAACCGACCAGCCCGACGTGGCCATGTCCGAAGGCGTGGATGATGTCGCGGCTGGCGCTCGCTCGGCCGATGCACGGCAGGCCATCGGGCGTGCTTGGGCGCCGTCCCATCCAGTAGCGCACACGGCTAGCCGGCAGGTCGCGCGGCAGTGCCGGAAAAATGTTCAATGCATGGTCGCGCAGGATCTCGGCGCGACGCCAGTTGGGCGCCGCGTCGAACGACGCAATCTCGACCTGACCGGCCACGGACAGCCCAGCTTCGGTCAGCGTGGCCACGGCCGCGCAGTCCGACACTTTCATCGGCGTGCGCGGGCTACCTTCCGGCCGGGCGATCATGACGTGGTAGCCCCGCTCGCTTTCGAGCGCCACCCGATCGCCAGCCTTGTTGGCCAGCGCCTTCGAGCGCGCCCCGGCGGCAATGACGGCCGCGTCGCAGGGGATCTCGGCGCCGTCGGTGCACACTGCGCGCAGCCGCCCCGTTTCGATGCGAAAGTCGATTGCGCGGCCTTGCACGCTCACGGCACCACCGGCAACGGCGTGCGCGACTAACGCCGCTACGTAGGCGCCGGGGCTACGGCAGTGGCCCGCCTCGCCAACGAACACGCCAAACTGGTAGCGTTCGTGCAGTTCCGGCTCGCGCAGGCGCAGTTCGTCAGCCGAAAGTTCCTGCCAGTGCACGCCAACCGAACGCCGCACTTCCCAGGCGAGCCCCTCGGCTTCAAAATCGGCGCGCGACGGGTAGACGTGTAGCAGGCCCTGGTCGTCAATCAGGTGAGCGACGCCGGCCTGTTCGGCCAATTCGCGGTGCAACGCCGGAGCGTCCGCGAGGAGCGTGCGCAACGCCCGCGCCGTGACGGTAACCCGCTCACGCGTTGCCCCTGAAGCCATATAACGCAGCAGCCAAGGGAACACTTGCGGCAGGTAGGTCCAGCGAATCGCCAGCGGACCGAGCGGGTCGAGCAGGAAACCCGGCACCTTCTTCCACAACCCCGGTTCAGACGGCGGGATCACTGAATGCGACGACAGCCAGCCCGCATTGCCGTAACTCGAGGCCTGCTCGCCCCCGGGTGTTTCAGGCTCCAGAATTGTGACCCGATGGCCAGCCCGCAACGCATGAACCGCGCTCATGGCACCAACCGCACCAGCGCCGATGATGACCACATGTTTGTTCATGCCGCCCCCTCCCCGCCCACATAGTCGCGTGCGTGCGACTGGGCACGTGGGTCCAGGCGGCAGTGCAGTATCGCGGGCTTGCCAGAGGCCAACGCGCGCTCGAACGCGGGTCCGAAATCCTCGGTGCGCTCGACCCGCTCGCCATGCCCACCAAAGGTCACGGCGTAGGCCGCGAAATCGGGGTTGCGCAATTCGGTCGCCACCACCCGACCCGGGTAGTTGCGCTCCTGGTGCATACGGATCGTGCCATAGCGACCATTGTCGATGATGATCACGATGATAGGTGCGTCGCACTGCACTGCGGTCGCGAACTCCTGGCCGTTCATCAGGAAGCAGCCATCACCGGCAAATGCAACAACCGTCCGGTCGGGAAACTGGCGCTTGGCCAACACAGCCGCCGGCACGCCGTAACCCATCGAACCGCTGGTCGGCGCGAGTTGGGTGCCGAAATCGTGGAAGCGATAATGGCGGTGCAGCCAGCCAGCGTAGTTGCCGGCGCCGTTGCAAACGATGCTTTCTTTCGGCAAGTGATCGCGCAGCCACACAATCGCCTGCCCGTACTGGAAGTCGCCCGGCAGCAAGCGCGGCACCTCGCTCCAGTCGAGATATTCTGCATGGGCCTGCGCCGCCTCGCCGTCCCACGCAACTGGCGCCGATGGTGTCATACCCACCAGCGCGGCCGCAAACGCCCTGGGCGTGGCCAGAATGCCCAAAGTAGGCTGATAGACGCGACCAAGTTCCTCGGCGCCGGGATGCAGGTGCACCAACCTTTGCACCGGCGTCGGTATCTCCAGCAGCGTGTACGATGACGACGGCATCTCCGACAGCCGCCCGCCGATCAGGAGCACCAGATCGGCGGCGCCAATTCTTTGCTTCAGGCGGGGATCCAGTCCTAGCCCGAGGTCGCCCGCATAGTTCGGGTGGTCAGCATCAAAGAGCGCGGCGCGGCGGAACGACGTCGCTACCGGCAGCTTGAAACGCTCGGCGAACCGCGCCAGCGTACGGCACGCCTCGGCATCCCAACCCGAACCACCAAGAATCATGATGGGATGCTTGGCTTCGGCGAGCAGTTCAGCGAGCCGTTCCATGTCGCGCGGAGCCGGCCAACCCAGCACCGGCTCGACGCGTGCTGCATCACGGACGCTGGCCACCTCGGTCAGCACATCTTCCGGCAGCGAAACCACGACTGGGCCCGGTCGCCCTTGCAGCGCGACGCGGAAGGCCCGAGCGATCAACTCTGGAATCCGCGCGGCGCGATCGATCTCGACCACCCACTTCGCGAGGCTGCCGAACATCGCTTTGTAGTTGATTTCCTGGAAGGCTTCTCGCTCGCGCATGCCGCGATCGACCTGGCCGATGAATAGAATCATCGGTGTCGAGTCCTGCATCGCGATGTGCACGCCGTGGGAGGCATTGGTCGCACCCGGGCCGCGCGTCGTGAAACACACGCCGGGTCGGCCGGTGAGCTTGCCATAGGCCTCGGCCATCATCGCCGCACCACCTTCGGCGCGGCAAACCATCACATCGATGCCACTTCCGTATAGCGCATCAAGCGCTGCGAGGTAGCTTTCGCCAGGTACGCAGGTGACGCGTTCGACGCCCTGGAGCAGCAACTGGTCAATCAGGATGCGACCGCCGGTGCGGGTCGAGGTGTCCGGGGTGATCGTGACGCTGGTCATTGCAGCGCCGTACAGGCGAGCGCAATGCGCTCGCAGGCTTCGATAAGATTCGGCTCGGAGGCGGCGTACGAGATGCGGAAATACGGGGCCAGTCCGAAGCAGTTTCCAGGCACGACGGCAAGGTCGTTCGCCTCGAGCAAATAACGGCAGAACGCAGTGTCGCTATCGATCAGTGTGCCATCCGGGGTGCGTCGCCCGATCAGTCCTGCACAGCTCGCAAAGGTATAGAAGGCGCCTTCGGGACGGCGGCAGACGATGCCGTCGATCGCATTGAGGCGCTCGACGACCAGGTCGCGGCGCCGCTGGAAGACCTGGCGCCACTCGGTCACGGCCTCCTGCGGACCCGACAGGGCGGCGATGGCTGCGGCCTGGCTGATCGAGCACGGGTTGGAGGTGCTCTGGCTCTGCACCACGGCCATGGCGCTGATCAGAGCCTTCGGGCCGCCCGCATAGCCAATGCGCCAGCCCGTCATTGCGTACGCCTTCGAGACGCCGTTCACGGTCAGTGTGCGTTCTTTGAGCGCCGGCGCGACCTGTGCGCCGGTCGCAAAAGGCACACCGTCGTACAGCAAATGCTCGTAGATGTCATCGCTCATCAGCCAGACATGGGGATGGCGCATGAGCACGTCGAGAATCGGGCGCAACTGTTCAGCCGAGTAGGCGGCGCCACTCGGGTTCGATGGCGAGTTGAGAAGGAGCCAACGCGTACGTGGGGAAATCGCCGCCTCCAGATCCGCGGCGCTGAGCCGCAGGCCATTTTCCTCGGTGCAGCGGACCGGCACCGGGCGACCCCCGGCAATCAGCACCATGTCGGCATATGAGGTCCAGTACGGGGCGGCCAGAATCACCTCATCACCGGCGTCGAGCGTCGCCATGAAAGCGTTGTGGATTACCTGCTTCGCCCCCGCTCCGACGCTGATTTCATCGCCGGTGTAATCGAGCTGATTCTCGCGTCGGAACTTGGCACTGATCGCCTCCTTCAATTCGGCGGTGCCGTCGAGCATCGTGTACTTGGTCTGGCCGGCACGGATCGCGCGGATCGCGGCTTCCTTCACATGATCAGGTGTATCGCGATCGGGCTCGCCGGCGCCCAACACGATCATCGGGCGGCCCTCCTTGCGGCGCTGCGTCGCCATCGCGCCAATTCGCAGGATCTCCGACACTCGAATCGCCGCAATGCGCCGGGCACCCCGGAACGGCGCGGCCGTGGTATCGATGACTTGCCTCATGGCTCAAACAGCAGCAGTGACAACGATCTCGACGCGCCATGCCGGATCAGCCAGTTCGACCCGGCCGCAGCAACGCGTGGGCGTCTGCCCCGGCACCACCCAGGCGTCCCAAACGCTATTCATGCCATCGAAATCGTCCATCGTGCTGAGCCAGATTTGCGCGCTCAGGAGGCGGGACTTGTCGGTACCGGCGCGCGCCAGCATGTCGTCGACCTTGGCCAGTGCCTGGCGTGTCTGCTCGGCGATCAGGGCGGTCTTGTCGTCAGCCACCTGGCCGGCGAGGAAGACCATGCCGCCATACCCAACAGCACGGCTACGGCGGGCGCTTTGGTCGATGCGGGTGATATCAGTCATGTTGATGTCTTTCAGGTTGGGGTCGTTGCAATGCGGCTGCAATGCGCCAGTGCCGCACCGATGAGGTTGTTGTTGGCCTCGGCGGTGCGGAATGCCGAGTGCGCCGACAGCGTGACGTTCGGCAACGTGGTCAACACGTGGCCCGGCGGCAGCGGTTCAAGCGTGAATACATCAAGGCCGGCGTGACGCAGATGACCCGAGCGCAACGCATCGACCATGGCTTCCTCGTCGACCAGCCCACCGCGCGCGGTGTTGATCAGAATCGCGCCCCGACGCATCGCGGCGATGCGCTCGCGCGACAAGAAGTTCTTCGTCTCGTCGTTGAGCAGCAGGTGCAGTGACAACACGTCGCTATCAGCCAACAGGTGATCGAGCTCGACGAACTGCACCCCAGGATAAGATTTCCGAGTACGGTTCCAGGCCAACACCCGCATGCCGGCGCCCAATGCCAAACGCGCGGCTTCCGCGGCGATGCCGCCGAAGCCGAGCAACCCGATGCTGCGGCCGGTGAGTTGCAGCGCATCGCTACGCAACCAGTTGCCGGCACGCATCTCGCGATCCATGCGCGCCAGGTCGCGCGCGGCCGACCACATCAACGCTATCGCACACTCAGCCACGGCCGTATCGCCGTACCCCTTGATGGTGTGCACTTCAATGCCGAGTTCGCCAAGCTCTTCGGGGTTCATGTAGCTGCGCGCGCCGGTACCGAGGAACACGACGTGCCTGAGCTCCGTGCAGTCCCGCGCAATGGCCGTGGGCAAGGCCGTGTGGTCGATGATAGCCACCGGGGCACCGGCCAGGAGCACCGGCAATGCTTGGCACTGAATGTCTGGCTGGCGGTTGACCGTGAGTGCCAAGTTGCCCGGGCGCGGCAGTTGCTCGGCAATATCGCCGAGCGTCGGGTTGGCATCGACAAACACGGCGCGGAGAGGGGTTTTCATAGGGTCAGACGAGAGCGGTTGGAACGCAAGGGTGGACCGAAAGTCATGAGTGGACCAGCGGTTAAGGGATCTGGTTTATTGCCGAAAATGATACTTGTTTACAGAATACAGGGCAAGCACTATGATCTGTATTCTAGAGTTGATACGGCGGGTTCCATGTATCCGGGCGCTACCAAACCATTAGTGGTTCGCCTCCCATTCGGATGTCTAGGCATGAGTTGCAGTGGTCTCATCCAGCCAACGGCGCCGACCTCAATCCGCCGCGGCGCGAAAGGGCTTGGATGTTCGGAGTCTGCAGCGATAACACCCGGATTCTGTTACCTAGATCGGTCATCGTGCGGATGCAATGCAAGCATAAGAAGTAAATAGGCAAGTTCCAACAATGGAGGTGTGAACATGATTAAGAAACTTGGCGTATCAGTCCTGGTGGCCCTGGGCCTCGTCTCTGGCGCTTTTGCGCAAACGATCGAGTGGTCTGCGGGTCAAGTGGGCGGAGGATGGTTTGGCCAGGCTTCGGGGATGGCAGCCATGGTGATGAAGGACCATCCCGAGCTCAACATCCGGGTGGTCCCAGGCGGCGGCACGGCCAATCCCACCAAGGTCGAACGCAATGTCAGCCAGATTGGTACCGGACTCGACATCTTTCTGTTTGCGGCCTACAACGGAACCGGGATCTATGCGGGTAAACCGCATAAGCAATTGCGCTTGATCGGAATGTCCTTTTCGGACATCTACATTCATCTCGTTGCCGCAAAGAATGCGCCGTACCAGGACATGGAAAGTCTCTTCCGAAAAGGCAAGGACGTTGCCATTGCCGTCACCAAGGCCGGCTCCTCCGACGCCCAGACTTTCGAGTACCTGATGGACTATTACGGGACGAGCTACGACGATCTGCGCAGCCGGGGCTGGAAGATCAATCGCGTTGAATACAGTTCGGCTGCCAGCCAGTTCGGTGATGGTGTCGTCGACTACGCGTTCGTAGCACTCGGAACGCCGGGCGCAGCGGTGGTCGAAATGCTGCAGTCGCGGGCGGGCGGCCTGATGCCGTTTGCGCCAGGCGCGACGGCCGCATTGGCCAAGAAATATGGTTATACGGCCAAGCCATTCGCCAAGGGGACCTACAACGGACAGGATGTGGAAGTGCCGACGCTGGTTATGGCAACCGCTCTGATGGCGAATGCCACTGTTCCCGAGATCACGATTTACAACGTGTTGAAGACTTTCTGCGAGCACCAGAGCGAACTGACCAGTATTCACGCGTCCCTTGCCGTTTTTGACTGCAAGACGGCAGCCGGTTCGCTGCCGGCACCGCTACATCCGGGCGCCGAGAAGTATCTGAAAGAAAAGGGGTATCTCTGAGAAGAGCGGTTCCGGATACCACCGTTTTTCGTTGGCTCCCCCGGGGAGCCAACGAAGCGGGGAATGCCCTTTGACTTTGAACGACGCGCTCAGGCCGCTTACCGTGAGGGACGAGCAACCCCCGCGTAGCGGGCGGTCCGGCCTAGGTCTTGCGGCCACGATTGGGAACCAATGAGGGCGCACAGTTGCGTTACGCAACGCCGCGTCCCGCCACGCATCGTCCGCGGTCCGCTGCAAATGCCCTTTCGATCGGTCCAGCCTGACTCTGCCCCACTACTCGGAACAAAGGAGATTGCGTTGCCACGTATTCCGAAGAGCCCATCATGCGACCATTGACCGGGAAATGGGCAATCTTCGTCGCCGTATGGGCCGCGACTGCGACCCTATTTCAACTTTACACCGCCTACCTCGGATTTCTTGAACCGCGGTCTCAACGTTCGCTGCACATCCTTTTTTTCCTTCCACTCGCCTTCATGCTCTATCCGGCACGCAAGGATCACGACCAAAACAATACGCCAACCTTTTTGGACATTGTGTTCATCGTGATCGCCGTCGTCGCGACCATAAATTCCTACTGGAACGCCAATGCCTTCAACCTGCGCTTTGAAGGGGTTGATCCGGTGGCGCCCAAGGAATTGATTCTTGGAACCTTACTCTTGATCACGGTCGTCGAGGCGGTACGCCGCGCGGTGACCCCGGTGTTAGCGGGCATGATTGGTTTAGGTTTGCTCTATTTATTCACTTCCGAGTATTGGCCGGGCATGCTGAATTATCGCGACATTAAGTTCTCGGAAATCATCGAAGCGATGTACCTCGGCAATGATCAGGGAATGTTTGGCGCCCTGACGGGCATTTCAACCACCATGGTGGCGATCTACATCGCCTTCGGCGCATTCATCGAAGGCTTGGGTCTGGGTCGTTTCTTCAACAACCTGGGTGCGCGGGCCACCGGACGGCAGACCGGCGGGCCGGGCAAGGTCGCAGTCGTCACCAGCGCGTTCTTCGGAACCATCAGCGGTTCGTCGACGGCGAATGTGTTTTCGACGGGCTCCTTCACGATACCGATGATGAAGCGCCTCGGTTATCGGCCGTCTTTTGCGGCCGGGGTCGAGACCGCCGCCAGCGTCGGCGGACAGTTGATGCCGCCGATCATGGGTGCGGGCGCGTTCGTGATGGCCGAATTCACCAATATCCCCTATGTCGACATCGCGCTGGCAGCAACGCTCGGGGCCATCTGCTATTTCGGCATGCTCCTCGTGACCGTCCACTTCGTCGCCAAGCGAAATAACCTCAAGGGAATGGAGGAGGCGGACATCCCGACCTGGCGCGCCGTGGCGCACGACGCGCATCTAATGCTGCCCATTGTCGTGCTGCTGGTCATGCTGGTCCTGCGCTACAGCCCCCACGTCTGCGCGCTGGCTTCGATTCTGACCACGGTCGTAGTATCCGCCTTCCGGCGCCATACGCGGCCCACCGTCAGGCAACTGTTCGAAATCCTGGTCGTGGCAGGTCGCAACACGGTCATAGTCGCGCTGGCCTGTGTCGGTGCCGGCATCTTCGTTGGCGCGCTGACGATCACGGGCCTGGTGATCACCGCCGGTTCGCTGGTGGCAGCCGCCTCGGGAGACAGTTTGGTGATTGCGGGCATCCTCGTGATGCTCACAACGCTCGTCATGGGCATGGGCTTGCCCACGACCGCGGCCTACGCGATCACGGCTTCGATCTGCGCCCCGATCCTGACCACCCACTTTGGGGTGCCAATTCTCGCCGCGCACATGTTTGTCTTCTACTTCGCCATCCTGGCGGATGCGACCCCGCCGGTGTCGATTGCGTCCTATGCCGCGGCGGCGATCGCGAAATGCTCCCCGATGGCCGCTGGTTCACATGCCATCCGGATGGCGGTCGCCGGCTTTATCGTGGCATTCAGTTTTCTCTTCTCCCCGGCGCTCCTCCTCCAGGGGACATTCACAGAAACCGTCGTGACGGTTGTCGTCACCTTCGGATCCCTCATCATCCTGTCGGCGGGGTTCTCCGGCTACTTCCGTGCGCCACTCGGCTGGCCAACCCGGATCGCATGCATCGTGGCGGGCGCAGTGATTCCACTGGCTCATCTCTACGATCCGGCGTGGCGGTTGATTCCGCTGGCCTTGTTGTTCGGCGCTTTGGTTCTTGGCTATCGCCAGCTTGAACCCCGGCGCCAGGGCGCCGTAGTAAAGGGATAGTCCTGAAGATGGATCACATGGTTGTAATTGGTGCCGGCTCCGGGATTGGGGCGAA
>JAGXFG010000110.1 GCA_024637395.1 Burkholderiaceae bacterium
GGCACGCAGCATGTTGACGTAGAGCGACAGACTGCTAAGCGGCTGTCGCAAGTCATGGCTGACCGACGCTAGCACCAGCGATTTAGCCTCGCTAAGTTCCTGGTTGTGTTTGGCCTGGGCCGCGATCTTTTCGTTGGCCAGCTCAAGTTCACGAGCATGGGCGAAGACGGCGCGTTCACGGCGTTCCGTTTGCATGCATAGGAAGATTCCAACAGCGTGAGCAACTACGGCGTAGAGAGTAAGCGATAGTGCCGACTCGCGATTTCCAGAAATCCAGGTGTGCGCGACGACAACTAGGCTCGGCACTATGAGCGCAGGCGCTACAAGCTGCACTGGCAGTCTCTGGAATCCGTAACTCACCCAAAGAACCAAAACCATCGCCAAGGACACGCGTCCCAACCCAGCGTTTTGCCCTATCTCTTGTGTGTTGGTTAGAACCGCCAGCACGATAATTATGGCGCCGCTAAGCGAGATTACGAACAGTACGGCCGGCACGTAGTAACGAAGAATCCAGGCCTCTCGGAAACGAAACAACCACGCTGCAGCAATAAGCGTGAGCGCAAACGAAAGACGAAGGGTTTGCCGCTCTGTGTCCAAACCGACCGGATCTTGGGTTACGGCGACGACCAACAGAAAAGCCAAGACCGAGGCGGCGCCAAGAACAAACGCGTTGAATGCAAATTGAAGTCCTAGCCTTCGGTACTCCGCTAGGAAAGCCGCCTCTGTGGCCGGGTCAGGGAAGCGACGTGGCGTCGCTAGAACTATGCCTATCCTGGACTGGGGGTTGTTCACGATTAGTTTCTTTGTGACGGTCTGTTGCGACGTACTAAACCGCATGACAGGTCAGTCAGTATCACACAGTTCCATTTACTGCTAAGAAGCGGCGTTTGTTCTTCTCGAAGGTCGGTTTGCGACGCTCTCGGGCAGTCGATTGTCGTCATTTCGCAACAAATCGTATTGGCGGGCGTAGCTGGCTGAAGTTGAGATGCCAAGATAAACAACGAGTTGCGACAAAACCTTTACACTCTTGCTAAGGATTAAGCGGAGCGGTGATTGTCTCTGAGAGAATTATTGCTGTGACACAACCGCGCGGACCAATATCGTAGCGGTCGTAGGGGCCTAGTGGTAGGCGCCAACATCGGTGTGCGATGAGGCTATGTCTTGCGCAAAGGATGGAAGCGAATCATGAAGATTGCGGGCGGAAAACACTGGTGGCCACTTGGCGTTCCCGCCGGTCCAACAGAGCGCGTTCGCCCTTTTAATATCACCTCTAGACATCATGACGATACAAGCGATTCTGCCGGGGCCAGAAAGGGGAATCTTCTGCCATTCAGGATACAGCTTGTTAGGAATGACAAACAGTTAGACTCCGCTGTTCGCATTCGTCACGCGGTGTACCAACGTCATCTTCCAACGCTCGCAGAATTGCTGACTGCGCCAGAAGATGCTGATAAACAAGAAAACACAATCGTCCTACTAGGCACATCAAAGGCCGATGGGATTCCGTTGGGCACAATGCGGATTCATACTAATTCTGGAAGGTTGGTAGAGTTCGAGCGAGAGTTGGAACTTCCAGCGAAGTATCAAGGACGAACAATTGCTCACGTTGCTAGGTTGGCGGTTGCTAACGGGCCGCTTTCGGGCCTGGTAAAATTATCTCTATTTAAGGCCCTGCATCGTTACTGCCTGGCGCTTCAAATTGAATATATGATGGTAGCTGGAAAGCCTCCTATTGACAGACAGTATGAGAGGCTTGGTTTTGAAGACGTCTTTGGGCAAGACGACTATGTATCTATAACTTCGTCAGGCGGCATTCCAGTACGCGTAATGGCTTTTGAGTTAGCGACTGCGGAACAACGTTGGCGTGATGCGCAACATCCGCTATACAAATTTATGGTTCAGGAATTTCATCCTGATATTGAGATATTTCAGTCGGTAAGCAGTATGTGGTCACAACCACGTCGGGTGAGACGCTCGCCAGCTCCGATAGAACTTCCGGATTTTCTTGTCGTTTAATGTCGACAAGAAACCGCTCAGCTAGACCGTGGAGCCGTTGATCGGTTTCCACGATACGATACACGGCCGTGTTGCTAAGGTGCTGCCAGCAACATTGGAGCGGCCTTGAGCACATCCTTACTTCAGTCGATGTGGGCTAGAGCGTCAGTCATCACGACCCGCATATCGTACGTCGCAGAACGTGCCAGCCTCTGGCTCGTTCTGCTTCTGCTTGTCGGTGGCGTCGCTATTGGTTTCAGCCTGCTGAGGTCTGAGCGCGCGCAACCCATAAACGTACCCCATCGGACCGATTACCTCCTAGACGCTGATGGGGTCACTGCCGAAGGGGCGTTGACTCAACTGCGGGCGACGGCGCAAAGCGGCAGTCCGAGTGCCTCGCTTCATCCAAGAGGGACCTTTTGGATGCGGCTTGAAGTAGGGAATTTGCCAAGACAAGACATTGTGGCGGAGCTGAGACTGCTCCGGTTGACATCCGGTCAGTTCTGGGTGGTTTCGCAGCCAGATCGAGGCGGGACAGTCGCTTCAAATGAGTACTTGTTGCCAATAGAGTATCGAGTAGCCAAGGGTGGCACGGCACTGGATATTACGATGAAGTCGGCGGGTACGTTAGAGATACTCGCCAAAGTCTCCCCCACCTCAATATCAAGACCAAAAGAATTCTTTTGGAAGGCCGCTGATTTCGGCTTTTCCGAGCCAGCATTCGAACGCGGCGGAGGAGCCCTCGCTGCCACTCTTATTATCTTGGCTTTGTTTAGCTCAATTATAGCTACTATCAATCGCGATCGAGTTTTCTGGCTATTTTCTGGTTGGCTGATAACAAGTTTGAGAGTCGCCGCAGTTAACAATGGGTGGGACTCGTCTTGGTTTGGGATGAACTATGACCCCAATTTGACGGAAACCGTACTGTTGGCAACACTGTCTGTGCACGCCTTATTGACTGTTGAATTGTTTAGAGCTCTATTTGCACAGAACCTGAAGTTGATCGTTATCAAGATATTTTCCGTTCTACGGTTCTTGTGCCTCGGTTTGACGGGGTTGGCATTCTATGTTCGCGCCGAAACATTCTTACCAATACTGTGGGGCGTTAGCGTTATCGGAATCTTTGTTTTGCTTGGGTCGCTCGTGTACGTCCTACGTACGAATAGATCGAGTGTCGCGATCTGGTACACCCTATCGTGGGGGTTCACATTCGCAGGGTTGCTGGCGGAAGTTGCTTTCGTCTCTGGGATGACGTCGAAGCTGTCCGGCATCTTCAACGCCCAAGTTGGTGCTGTTGCATCGGCGCTTCTGACTGCCATTGCGCTGGCCGAACGGTTTCGGATGGAGAAGACGAGGAGGCTTGCGGCCCAGACCCAGGCGGTGTCAGCTCTACGCCAGTACCGTGACAACTACAACACACTGCCAATCGGAATATTCGCGCTCGACGAGTTCGGTGCATTCACGGGCTATAACCCGGCATTCAGCGAGATGCTTGGGCTGCCGGCGTTCTCAGCCTCCAGCGAGCGGCTGACCTGGTCAACCCTGTTCGGCCGTGAGTCGCTTGACGATCTGGAGATATCGCTCCGTGGCGCACGCGTGTCAGATCTGGAAATCTTCCGGCCGGGGAGCAACGGTGAAGGCCAGTGGTATCTGGTGCGGGCTTCACACAAGGCGGTTGGGATCGAAGGCTCGTTCCAGGATGTGACGGCTCGCAAGCGCGCGGAAGATCGTTTCAAACACCTGGCTGATCACGATCCGTTGACTGATTTGTTGAACATTCGCGGGCTCAGCAGCGCGGTCAACAAGGCGATCGACCGGGTGGAAGATGGAGCCCAGTGCTCGCTTGCATTCGTCGATCTCGACCGGTTCAAGCTGGTCAATGATCTATTCGGGCACTTCGCCGGTGATCAGGTGCTGATCCAGATCGCACAGCGGTTGCGCAATCGCTTTGCGTCGCCGCACGTGTTGGGCCGAATGGGTGGTGATGAATTCGTCATGGTCCTGAACGACTGCAGCCCGGCAGCGGCGAAAGCGGAATGCGAGCAACTCCTGCGCGAGATAGTCGACCAGCCCTATCACGTTGGCGACAAGGCGTTTGCGGTTACCTGCAGCATTGGCTTGGCAGAATTTCATGCCGGCATGTTGGAGCGTGATGCGCTCGCTGCCTGCGACCGGGCCTGCGCCGAGGCCAAGAGCCATGGCGGATCAGCGGTGGTGGTTTACGCGGCCAACGATGCGGCGATGGTCGAGCAACTCGACGAGATCAGGCTGATATCGCTGATGCGTCAGCAACTGCCGGTCGAACGGCTATTCATCGTGATGCAGCCGATCGTTTCTCTGAGCGCGCCATATGCAAACCTCAACTACGAGGTGCTATTGCGGATGCGTGACGCCGACGGTTCGGTGATTCTGCCGGGCCGCTTCATTGCGGCGGCCGAGCGCAATGGCCTGATGGCTGATATCGATCGCTGGGTGCTCAACACCGTTCTCGAGTGGCTTGAACAGCACCCGGAACATCGCGACCGGGTCAATTTTGCGGCTATCAACCTGAGCGGTGCGTCGCTCAACGATGAACGTTTCCTGCAGGACGCGATGGCTGCGATCCGACGTTATCCGCGCTCTGCAGCGAGGGTTTGCTTCGAGATTACGGAGAGCGTTGCGCTCTATGATTTGAAGAACACACGGCGTTTCGTCGATCGGGTTCGTTCGTTTGGATCGATGGTGGCGCTGGATGATTTCGGGGCGGGATACACCTCGTTCAACTACCTCAAGGAATTGCCGGCGGATCTCGTCAAGATTGACGGTTCCTTCATACGCCTGCTCGATACGCAACCCGCGAACTATGCAATTACCCGCGCAATTCTGGACCTGAGCCATCAGATCGGGATGTCGGTAGTGGCGGAGTGGGTTGAATCGGCCGAGGTGCTGGACGCCCTGATAGGGCTGGGGGTCGATTACGGGCAAGGCTTCCTGCTGGCCCGTCCGCTCTCGAGTGAAGCACTGGTGCCGGCACGCAACAGCGGCTCGCTGGTGCAGGATGAAGCCGCGATCACCTTGCTCAACACCCATCGCCCGCCAGTGTTTCAGCGCCCCAACGTGCTCGGCAGGAGCCAGGACGTCGTCCGACGCCACCCATAGTCGGCGCTGCAGCGGGCCTCAGACCCGCTCGATCACGGTGGCAATTCCCATGCCGCCGCCCACACACAGGGTCACCACCCCGCGGCGCAGATTGCGGCGTTCGAGTTCGTCGAGCAGCGTTCCGAGCAGGATGGCCCCGGTGGCCCCCAGCGGGTGCCCCATTGCGATCGACCCGCCATTGACGTTGACCTTCTCGGCCGGAACCTTCATCTCCCGCATGAACCGCATTACGACCGCTGCGAAGGCCTCGTTGACCTCGAATAGATCAATGTCATCGACCCCCAGCCCGGCGCGTGCGAGCGCCTTGCGGGTTGCCGGCATCGGGCCGGTCAGCATTATTGTGGGATCGGTTCCGGTGAGCGCCACTGAGACGACTCGCGCGCGCGGCGTGAGGCCGAGTCGCTTGCCGGCGTCCTCGCTGCCGATCAACACCAGGGCGGCGCCATCGACAATTCCTGAGGAGTTTCCGGCATGGTGCAGGTGGCTGATTGCTTCGACTTGGGGGTATTTCTGGAGCGCAACCGAATCGAATCCGAGCGCGCCAAGTTTCTCGAAAGCCGGCTTGATCTGGGCCAGTCCAGCAATGGTGGCGTCGGCTCTTATGGTCTCGTCGCGGTCGAGGATTCCGATGCCGAATTCGTCGGTTACCGGGATCAGCGAGCGCGCGAAGCGGCCCTCGTCACGCGCCCGGGCCGCCTTGTGATGCGAAGCAACGCCGAACTCGTCGAGCATCTCGCGCGAGTAACCATCGAGTGTCGCAATCAGGTCGGCGCCGATTCCCTGGGGCACAAAACCGGTCTGCAAGTTGGTTTCCGGGTCCATTGCCCAGGCGCCGCCGTCGCTTCCCATGGGAACGCGGGACATTGACTCGACGCCGCCCGCCACGACCAGATCTTCCCAACCGGAGCGCACTTTCTGGGCGGCCATGTTTACGGCTTCCAGACCTGATGCGCAAAACCGGTTGATCTGAACCCCGGAAACCCGCATGTCCCACCCGGCAGCAAGTGCCGCGGTCTTGGCGATGACCGCTCCCTGGTCGCCGACGGGGGTCACGCAGCCGAGAATCAGGTCTTCGACCTGGGCGGTGTCGAATTCGTGCCGGCGCTCCAGCTCATGCAGGAGGGCGGTAACGAGCGTTACCGGCTTGACCTCGTTTAGCGCACCGCTGCTCTTGCCGCGCCCCCGTGGGGTGCGAATCGCATCGAAGATGAGTGCTTCAGTCATTTCTGTTCTCCAGTGCAGGAAGTCTATTCGGATTTTGCTACATTGGTGCAATTGCCAGCCGGGCCGGTTTGACGATGACACCGAGGAAACCACCATGATCGAGCGCAGCATTTTCGAGGAAGAGCACGAGGCGTTTCGGGATTCGTTCCGGCGTTTTCTGGAGAGGGAGGCTGCGCCGCACCATGCCGACTGGGAAGAACGCGGGTACGTGGATCCGGAGATCTGGCGCAAGGCTGGGGCCAACGGTTTCCTTTGCCCGACCATGCCTGAGGAATACGGCGGCGCCGGCGCTGATCGGCGCTACTCGGTGATCGTGATGGAGGAGGTCGCGCGCCAGAACCTCACCGGGCTCGGTTTTTCGCTGCATTCGGACATCGTTGCCCCCTATCTCCAGCGCTACGGCTCAGAGGAACAAAAACAGCGCTATCTGCCGCGGATGGCGAGCGGCGAATTGATTGGCGCGATTGCGATGAGCGAGCCCGCTGCCGGTTCGGATCTGCAGGGAATTCGCACCACGGCGATCCGAGACGGCGAGAACTTCGTGGTCAATGGATCGAAGACCTTCATCACCAATGGGTTCCTGGCCGATCTGGTGATCACGGTGGCCAAGACCAACCCGGCCGCTGGCGCCAAGGGTACGAGCCTGCTGTTGGTCGAGCAGGGGATGGCGGGATTCGAAAAGGGCCAACGGCTGAAGAAGATCGGCATGAAGGCGCAGGACACCGCGGAACTGTTCTTCAACGATCTGCACCTCCCGGTTACGCAGTTGCTGGGGCGTGAGAACGAGGGCTTTGTCTACCTGATGCAGGAGTTGCCCTGGGAGCGATTGCAGATCGCGGTTACGGCGATTGCCTCGGCCCAGGCGGCGATTGACTGGACTGTCGAGTACGTCAGGGAGCGCAAGGTTTTTGGCACCACCGTGGCCAGCTTCCAGAACACGCGCTTCAAGCTCGCCGAAGCGCAGACCGAAGTGCAGGTGGCGCAGGTGTTTGTCGACCGCTGCATCGAACTGGTACTTGAGGAACGGCTCGATACCGTGACCGCATCGATGGCCAAGTACTGGTGCACCGAGGTTCAGGGCAGGGTGCTCGACGAGTGTCTGCAACTGCACGGCGGCTACGGCTACATGTGGGAATATCCGATCGCCCGCGCATTTGCCGACGCGCGCGCCCAGCGAATCTATGGCGGCACCAACGAAATCATGAAGGAAGTGATCACGCGCTCGATGGGGCTCGGTGCGAAGCGCAACTGAGCGTCACTCCCCTCGAGCAGAGTCGCCGGTGCGAGCGCCGGGCGATCAGCTGATGACGTAGGCCGCGGAGGCAGTGGCGATCAGCGTGCCGGTCTCGTTCTCGAGCGTCATCTGGGTCGAGCCGATTCTGCCGCCCAGCCGGCTGACGCGAGCGGTGGCGATAAAGTGTTGCCCGTTTCCTGGCCGCAGAAAGTCCACCCGCAAGTCGATCGTGCCCAGGCGCGCGAAGCGATGCATTACCTGCTCCGCGCTTTCGTCCTTATGCTTCTCGCCGATGGCGCACATCACCGCCAGCCCGCCGGTGGCGTCGAGCACCGCGGAAATCACCCCGCCGTGGAGACGATCGTAGAGGAAATGTCCGACCAGTTCGGGGCGCATGTCGAAGCGCACGCGAGGTGCCGCGGGATCGACCGACTCGACCTGCACCCCGAGCATCTGGTTGAAGGTGATCATGCGCTCGAACAATTCGCGTAGCGCATGGTCGAGTTTCGCCTGCTCTTCTGGTGAGCGCTGCACCGCGTGGTGTTGGGCTGTAGTTGTCGCCGCGATCTTCATCAATGTCCTTTGAATTCGGGTGCACGCTTGGCGCGAAATGCCGCCACCCCTTCCCGGAAATCATCGGTCCGGCCGGCTTCGCTCTGCAGTCGCGCCTCGGTCTCGAGCTGGCCGCCGAGATCACTCCCCAGGCTGGCATTAAGAGCCTGCTTGGCCAGCGCGTAGGCTCGAGTGGGCATTGCAGCCAGGTGAGCCGCGAGCTGCTGAGCGTAGGGTAGCAGTTCATCGTCGGGCAACACTTTCCAGACCAGGCCAATGCGCTCCGCGTCGGCGGCGGGGATCTTCTCGGCCAGCATCACCAGGGCGCGGGCGCGCATCTCCCCGACATAGCGGGGCAGGAAGTAGGTGCTGCCGGCGTCCGGGATCAGTCCAATCCGGGTGAACGCCTGGAGGAAGAGCGCCGATGATCCGGCAAGCACGACGTCGCCGGCCAGCGCGATGCTCATCCCCGCACCGGCGGCCACCCCGTTGACCGCCGAGATGATTGGCTTGGGCATATTGCGCATTGCCAGAATCAGCGGGTGGTAGCGCGTTCGCAAGCGTTCTCCGACGTCAACCGCGCCACTGTCGGTGTTCGCGGGCCCCAAGTCGGCACCAGCCGAAAAGCCGCGACCTGCGCCGGTCACCACCAGGGCGCGGACCGCCTGGTCATCTGCTGCGCGTGAGATGAACAGCATGAGTTTTGCCAGCAAGTTCTCGTCGAGCGCGTTGAGCACTTCAGGACGGTTTAGCGTGACTGTCGCCACGCCATTGTCGAGCGCATATATGACCGGTTCATTCATTGTTGCCTTCTCCACAGGAATCAATACTCGCCGGCTGGTTGCCAGCCGGCGAGTTGCCATCGGGCCGGCAGCATTCAGGGCCCTGGCATCGCGTTCATCGTACTACCACTCCGGGGCGAGGCCTGAACTGGTCACGGGGCGATTCAGGCGCTGGTGTCCCTGGCAGCTGGACGGGTGCCCTCCTATAATCGCCCAATGCCGAACAATCGCGCCGACAGCTTTGCCAATAAGCCCACCCCGACCGAAACCAATTCGAAACCCGGTTCGGTGGCGCCTATTTTCGTCGACCTCGACGGCACCCTGTTGCATTCCGACATGCTCTGGGAGAGCTTCGCCAGCGCGCTGCGCATCGCTCCGCTGCGACTAGTCGGCGCGCTGGCTGCGCTGCTGCTGGGCAAGGGCAGGGCGTTCTTCAAGGCAGCGGTAGCAGCCCTGGGGCCGGTTGACCCGAGTACGCTGCCGTACCGCCAGGAACTGCTCGATTGGCTGGTCCAGAGGCGCCGGGAAGGCGCCAGGATCGTGCTCGCGACGGCCGCGGATCGCAGCTTTGCGCAGGAGATCGCCGGGCAGCTGGGAATCTTCGACGAAGTGCTGGCAAGTGACGGGGAGCACAACCTCAAGGGCAGGAACAAGCTGGCGGCGATCCGCAAGTCGGTCGCTGACGGTGCATTCGACTACTGCGGCAATAGTTCGGAGGACTTGCCGATCTTTGCCGCCGCGCGCCAGGCAATCGTGGTTGCTGCGCCCTCTGCCGTGGCGGCAAGAGCGGCTGCGCAGGGCAACGCGGACTTGCGTTTCAGTGCCACCCGCTCGGGGCGGATCAGAATGTGGTTACGGGCGCTACGGCCGCACCAGTGGGCAAAGAACCTCTTGGTGCTGGTGCCGATGGTCACCTCGTTTAATTTCACTGACCCTGGTGTAATAGGCGCGGCGCTGGTGGCGATGGTGGCGATGAGCCTGGCCGCGTCCAGCGGCTATCTTGTCAACGACCTGCTCGACATGCAACTCGACCGGCTGCATCCGCGCAAGCGCGAACGTCCGTTTGCCGCCGGCGAACTTGGAGTGGCACAGGGCTTTGCGGCCGCTGCGCTGCTGTGCGCGGTCGCATTGCTGATGGCGGCTGCTGTGTCGCTGGCGCTGGCCGGCTGGGTGCTGTTCTACCTCTTCGCCACGGTGACCTATTCGTTGTTCATCAAGCGGGTGGCGGTATTCGATGTGGTGACCCTCGCCGGCCTGTATACGCTGCGCATCGCCGCCGGGGGCAGCGCGATCGGCGTCGAGGTGTCGTTCTGGCTGTTCGCTTTTTCGGCATTCGTGTTCTTCAGCCTGGCGCTGGTCAAGCGCTGCGGCGAGTTGGTGCAGGCGCGCGAGCGCGGCGAACTGGTCGGATCAGGACGCGGCTATCACGAGTCCGATCTGGCGACGCTGCGGGCGCTGGGGATAGGAGCTTCGTGCGCCTCGGTGCTGGTGCTGGCGCTCTACGTCCAGCTTCCCGAGGTCAGCGAGCGCTACGCCACACCGGAGTTTCTGTGGGGCGCACTGGTGGCGATGCTGATCTGGCTCTCGAGGCTGTGGATCGATACCGGGCGCGGCCTGATGCACGACGATCCGCTGGTGCACGCGTTGCGCGATGTCACCAGCCGCTGGCTGCTCGCTGCCGTCGGCATATCCTTCGTGCTGGCGTTCGCGATCGGGCACTAGACTCAGCCGGCACGGGATGTGCCGGCTCGAGCGGGTCGCGGCGCCTGCGCCTTATTCGTCGTCCTTTTGGCGCACCACTTCGATGAAGTTTGCGACCATCATTGCGACCCCGATCAGGATCACGATGATCATCGCTGGATCCTTGAGCTTTATTGCCGGCGGCGCGAAAAAGGCGAGCGCCATTGCCAGCGCGATAAGCCCCATCACGATCCTTGCGAATTTACTCTGCATAGCGGTCTCCGTCCTCAGCTTGCGCTGGGTTCCAGTTCCTTCACCCAGTTCGCCATCCAGCGCGCGGTGCGCAGCAGGCGGGCATCGTCTCCCCGGCGTCCGACCAGCTGGATGCCCATCGGCATGCCATTAGCAGCCTTCAACAATGGCAGCGTCACCGCTGGCATTCCTGCAAAAGTCCACAGGGTGCAAAAGCTCGGGCTTCCGGTTGATTCCAGTCCATGCGGCGCGGGGCCAGCCGTGGCCGCGGTCATGATCACGTCGCAACGATCGAAGAGTTCATCGAAAGCTAGTGCGGTAGCCTCGATGCGGCTGACTGCATTGTTGTAGTCCACGGCACTTACCAGTCGGCCACGCTCTATCTGTGCGCGCAGCGAGTCGCTGAGTTTGTCACGACCGCGCTCGTAGAGGTCGTGGAAATTGCGTGCCAGGTCGGCTTCCATCACGCTGGCATGCCATTGCCAGGCGTCGTTGAAGACCGACGGCACGGTGAAAGGTATGGTCTGCGCCCCGAGTGCTTGCGCGACTTCTTCAAAGGCCAGGCGCGTCTGCTCCTCGGCCTCGTCCCAGTTCGGCGTCTTGGTAAACGCGAAGATCGGCGGCATTGGCGGCTCCTGCAGCACCACTTCGCGCAGGTTAGGGCGCGAGATGTGGCGGGTAGCCGAATCACGCTCGTCGTAGCCGATCAACGGATCGGCGAGGAGCGCCAGGTCCTCGACCGTGCGGGCGAAGAACCCAACCTGATCCATCGGTCGCGACTGCTCCAGGATGCCGTGGCGCGACACCAGGCCGAAGGTTGGCTTGTAGCCATAGATGCCGCAATACGCCGCCGGACGGATCACGCTGCCATTGGTCTGGGTGCCGATGGCGAGCGGCACCATATGGGCCGCGACCGCGGCGGCTGACCCGCTCGATGACCCCCCCGGAGTGTGTTCCGGATTGGTTGGGTTGCGGGTCTTGCCTGGCGAGTAGGTGGCCAGCTCGGTGGTGACGGTCTTGCCCATGATGATGGCGCCGGCCGAGCGCAGCCGATCCACCACTGCCGCGTCGTAGTCGGGACGCCGCCCGGCGTGGAGCACAGTCCCGTCCTCGGTGGGCATGTCAGCGGTGTCGATGATGTCCTTGATGCCCACCGGCAGCCCGTGCAACGGGCCCATGGCATGGCCCTCGCGGCGCACCCGGTCGACGTTGCGGGCCTGCTCCAGGGCTCGTTCCTCGTCCAGAAATGCCCAGGCCTGGACACGCTCCTCGTCGGCCGTGATCCGCGCCAGGCAACCGCGGACCAATTCCTCCGCGGTCGTTCGCCCTTCGCTCAGAGCCGCGAGTGCCTCGGCCGCAGTCAGCGAGGTTATGTCGACAAGATCATTGGAACTCATGCGTAGTCAATCTCCTCAGTTGCCGTAGAACACGTCGGGCAGCCAGGTGACGATCTGCGGAAACACGTAGACCAGGAACATCGTCACGAAAACCATCGCGAGGAACGGGAAACAACCCTTGAAGATGGTCCAGAGCTGCACGTGCGGTGGCGCAATTCCCTTGAGGTAATAGGCCGACATTGCCATCGGCGGGGTCAGGAAAGAGGTCTGGAGGTTCAGCGCCACCAGAATGCCGAAGAACATCGGATCGACGTTGAAGTGCGCCAGCAAGGGCAGGAAGATCGGCACGAAGATGATGATGATCTCGCTCCACTCCAGCGGCCACCCCAGGAGGAAGATGATCACCTGGGAGAGCAGCAGGAAGGTGGTCGTGTTGAGATCCATCGCCAGCACGAATTCCTTGATCAGCCCCTCGCCGCCGAGATAGGAAAAGATCGAGGAGAAGGTCCAGGAACCGACGAACAGCCAGCACACCATCGCCGTAGTGCGCGCCGTCAGGAACACCGCTTCCTTGAGGCGTAACCAGGTGAATGCTCGGTAGCCGACAGCCAGCAAGATCGCGCCCAGGGCCCCGATTGCCGCGGCCTCGCTGGGCGTTGCCAGTCCGAACAGGATCGCGCCCAACACCGACATGATCAGTACGGCGAGCGGGACAAAGGCCTGGAACAACAGGACCAGCACTCTGCCCCAGGGAACATCGGTCTCCGACTTGGGCAGCTTGGGCGCCAGACTCGGGGTGATCGCCACCCGGCCTATGACGTAAACCGTGTAGAGGCCGGCGAGCAGGAAACCTGGCAGAAGTGCAGCCGCGTAGAGTTTGACCACCGAGACGGCCGAGGTCGCGCCGTAGACGATCAGCATAATCGAGGGCGGAATCAGGATCCCCAGCGTCCCGCCGGCGCAGATCACACCCGCCGAGAGTTTCTCGTCATAGCCCGCCTTGAGCATGGCCGGAAAGGCCAGCAAACCCATCAGGGTAACCACCGCGCCAACGATGCCGGTAGCGGTGGCGAACAGCGCACAGGTAATCAGTGCCGCCACTGCCATTGCGCCCGGGATAGCCCGCAGTGCCACCTGCAGGCTGTAGAAGAGCCGGTCGAGGATGTTCGATCTTTCTATCATGTAACCCATGAACAGGAACAACGGCACGGCAGTGAGCACGTCGTTGTTCATGATGCTGAAGGTGTTCTGCGAGAGCAGGTAGAAGACCCGGCTGTCAAAGAACTCCTGGCCCGGCACGTAGTAGGCGTAGTAGCCGAACATGACGCCCATCGCCATCAGCGTGAAGGCGATCGGGAAGCCCAGCAGGATGATGAAGATGAAGCTGCCGAGCATCAGCAGCGCAAGTTCTGGATTGCTCATTTGGCATCCCCCTGCGCGATCTTTTGCGTATGTTCCTGAATCAGGACATTGTCCAGTTCTTCCACGTCGTGGAGTTGCAGCGGCCAGGTTCCGGTCTGGATGCAAAGGATGCAGCGGATAACCTGGGCGATGCCCTGGATGAAGAGCATGATCCCGGCCAACGGGATCAGGGCCTTGAGCTGCCAGATCGGTACGCCCACCGGGCTGTTGACGCTCACCTCGGTGTAGCCGAATGAATCGTGGGCGTAGCCGTAGCCCGCGATGATCAGCGCGGTGACGCCCGGATAGAAGAAGATGAAATAAAGCACCAGTTCGAGGCTCGCCTGCACCCTTGGCGGCAGGAGCCGAAAGAGCACATCGCCGCGGACGTGGGCGTTGCGCGACAGGGCATAGGCTCCCGACATGATGAACAGCCCACCGTACATGATGTAGCTCATGTCGAAGGCCCAGCTGGTGGGATTGTTCAGCACGTAACGCATGAAGACCTCGTAGGAGGTTCCCAGCGTGAGAATCATGATGCACCACGCGAAGGCATGCCCCACGGCCATGCTGAAGCTGTCGATCATGATCAGGAATCTCTGGAGCATGGCATCAGTCCTTCCGAATACGCGTCGTCAAATCCTGCCGCACTTAAAAAAAGGCGGCGCATCATGCGCCGCCTCCTCAAGGCCTCAGCGAAGTTGCGAGGCCGATTTCACCATCAGAACCCGAGCTTGCCGTAGAGATGCTCGTAGGCCAGCTGGTTGTCTGCGCCGTTGAAGTAGGCATAGTAGCCGACGCGCTTGGCCCAGGCCTGTTGCGATGCCCATACCTTCGCAAAGAACGGATCTTCGGCAGTCATCCGCTTGACGATCTTGTCCCAAGCCACCAGTTGCGCCTCGAAGACGTCCTTCGGCGTGCGGATGACGTTGACCTTGTCCTTGTTCTTCAGTTCCTGCAGGTCAGTCGAGTACTGGTCCATGGCAAGCGCATAGTTTGAGGTCGACGCCGCTTCGGCGGCGTACTTCAGGATGGCCTGAAGTTCCTTCGGCAGGGCATCGTATTTCTTCTTGTTGAAGTCCATCTCGAAGAACTCCATCGCCTGATGGTAGCTGCCCATGTAGTAGTACTTGGCCACGTCCTGGGCGCCGAAGCGGCGATCAGAGGTCGGGTTGTTGTACTCGAAGGCGTCGATGACGCCGCGCTCCATCGCCGGCACGATCTCGCCGCCCGGGAGCTGGGTGACCTTCATCCCCATTTCCTGCATCAGGTCGGCCGCGAGGCCCACGGTGCGGTACTTGAAGCCCTTGAGGTCGGCAGCGCCCTTGATCGGCTTCTTGAACCAGCCGAGCGGTTGGGTCGGCATCGGCATGGCCCAGAACGCCACCACGTCAAGGCCGAGTTTCTTGACAAGCTCATCGAAGAAGGGCGATCCTTCGCGGTGAATCCACGCCAGCATCTGGTTGGCGTCGCAACCGTTGATCGGTCCGGAACCGAAGAGCGAAGCCACCTTGCTCTTGCCGTACCAGTAGACCGCGACCGTGTGGCAGGCGTCGATCACGCCCTTGCTGGTTGCGTCCATCACCTCGAAGGGCTTGACGACCGAGCCGGCTACCAGGTAGTCGATGCGCAGGCGCCCGCCGGCCATCTCGTTGACTTTCTGGACGTACTGCTCAGCCATCTCGTTGAAGATGTCCTTGGCGCCCCAGGCACCCTGCATCTTGAGCACGATCGGCGACTGGGCCACCGAAATCATCGGGGCTGCCAATGCGGCCGCGCCAGCTACACCACCAGCGGCCGTTCCGAGGAATCTCCTCCGGCTGCTACCAGTCTCCGCCGGTTTGGTAGTGGGCGTTGCAGTTTTCTTGTCCGTCATTGTCATCCTCCTGTGGGTGATTCGTTTTGAACAATTTCCGGGCGCCAGAATGGCGCCCAATTGCACCGTGAATAGTGTGGGTAATCATCCTAGACCAGAGTCAACGCATTGGCAATAGTTGGCGGGGTATGTACGTAGCGCGCCCTCTCGCCCTGATGGGAGTCCAAAGCTCGCCCATATATGCCTGGTCGGAGCGACTGATTGCCAGCCTAATCGGCATCATTACGCCGCTTCATTGGCGATCGGACCAATCCCGAAATCCTGCGCGAAATCGTCTACCGCTATTACCTCCCGGGTGAGTTGGGCGGCGCGCTCCAGCGTCGTGAGTTGCTCTTCGGTGAGCGCGCCGGCAGCGCGCGCCGCGCTCGCGACGGTGGCCCAGCCGCCGCTGGCCAGCGCCCGCGTTTCCCGCTTCCCGCGCAGGTTGTCACGGATCTCTTCAGCTGCGATGACAGCGTGGAGGGCGGCCTCGAGCTTGCCGACGATCTCATCCTCGTTGCCGGGCACGTAGATGCCGGTGGTGAGCCGCTCACGCGCCGCCGATGGTGCGAGCAGCAGACTGGCGACCTGGTGCCCCATGTCGTCGCTGGGCGCGGTCAGGGTGAGCCCCTTTGGGAACACCAGCAGGCGCAGCACGCGCGCGAGCCAGCGCCCCGGGAAGTTGGCCAGAACGCCGTTGAGCGCGACCTGGATCTTGAAGAACGCGCTGTAGAGGGCGAGATCGAGTAGCGGCAGGTCTTCCGCGGGACAGCCCTGATCCTCGAAGCGCTTGAGCGCCGCCGATGACAGATAAAGCTGGCTGAGCACGTCGCCAAGTCGCCCGGAGATTTTTTCCCGGCGCTTGAGTTCACCGCCCAACACCAGCATCGAGGCGTCGGCGAGCAACGCCAGCGCGGCGCTGAAGCGGCTCAGTTGCTCGTAGTAGCGTTTGGTCTCGGGGCCGCGGGGCGCCTTGATCGGCAAGCCGCCGGTGATTCCGAGCACCAGCGAGCGCGCGCCGTTGGCGGCGAAAAATTTGACGTGCCCCCAGAGCGCGGCGTCGAAGTCGCGGGAAGCGCCGACCAGGTCGGGGTTGTTGGCAGCATCGATTTCGGCCAGCACGAATGGGTGGCAGCGGATCGCGCCCTGGCCGAAGATGATCAGGCAGCGGGTCAGGATGTTGGCCCCTTCGACCGTGATCGCGATCGGCACCAGCTGGTAGGCGCGCCCGAGGTAATTGCCCGGGCCCAGGCAGATGCCCTTGCCGCCGTGCACGTCCATCGCATCGTCGACGACGGTGCGCATGCCCTCGGTGAGGTGGTACTTGACTATGGCCGAGGCGACCGCCGGCTTTTCCCCAAGGTCGACTGCTCCGGCAGTCATTATCCGGGCCGCGTCCATCAGATAGGTGGCGCCGCCGATGCGCGCCAGTGCCTCCTCCACGCCCTCGAAGCGGCCGATCGATACCCCGAACTGGGTCCGCACCCGGGCGTAAGCGCCGGTGGTATGGGCGCAGAGCTTGGCCGCCGCCACCGATTGCGCCGGCAACGAAATTGAACGCCCGGCGGCAAGGGATTCCATCAGCATCCGCCAGCCCTGGCCGATGCCATCACGCCCGCCGATTACCTGTTCGAGCGGAATGAAGACGTCCTTGCCCCAGTTGGGACCATTCTGGAACGCGGCGTTGAGCGGGAAGTGGCGCCGCCCGATGCTCACCCCCGGGGTGGCGGTCGGGATCAGCGCCAGGGTGATGCCGAGTTCCTCCTTCTCTCCCAGCAGGTGGTCGGGGTCGCGCAACTGGAATGCCAGCCCGAGCAGGGTTGCCACCGGACCGAGCGTGATATAGCGCTTGTCCCAGTTGACGCGCATGCCGAGCACGTCATCGCGGCCGCCGAAGGAGCCGTGGCACACGATCCCCAGGTCGGGCATCGAACCGGCATCGGAGCCGGCTTCCGGGCCGGTGAGCGCGAAACAGGGGATTTCCTCGCCGCGGGCCAGCCGCGGCAGGTAGTGGTCCTTTTGCGCGTCGGTGCCGTAGTGCAGCAAGAGCTCGGCTGGGCCGAGTGAGTTGGGCACCATCACCGTGACCGCCGCCGCGTTGCAGCGGCTCGAGATCTTCAGCACGACCTCGGAGTGGGCGATGGCAGAGAAGCCGAGCCCGCCGTAATTCCTGGGGATGATCATGCCCAGGAAGCCGTTTTCACGGATGAACGTCCACGCCTGCGGGGGCAGGTCGTGGAGCTCGTGTGAAATCTTCCAGTCGTCGAGCATCGCGCATAGCCGCTCGACTGGGCCGTCCAGATATGCCTGCTCCTCGGGGGTCAATTTTGGTACCGGGAACGCCAGCAATTTGTTCCAGTCGGGATTGCCCGAGAAGAGTTCGCCTTCCCACCAGACGGTGCCGGCTTCGAGAGCTTCGCGCTCAGTCTGCGAGACACTCGGGACCAGCTTGCGGTAGAGCACGAGGACCCGATCGCTCACCAGGGATCGGCGCACTCCGCTCAGGTTCAGGACCAGCGCCAGTGCAATCAAGATCAGCCAGCCGATGGTTGCAGCTATCGGCCCGAGCAAACCGGTGAATTGCAGCACGAGTCCGGCCGCGGCGCCGAACACCACCCAGGCCCAGCCCGGTGACCGGACGTAGGCCAGCCAGGTCGCGCCCAACGCGACGACCACGATTGCGATAATCCACACCATGACGGCCTCCTTGCGATAGCTTCAGGGTGCTCCATCAGGAGCGCCACCGCAAGACCGGGTGGCGAGCTTGGCGGGCTGCTCCGGGGCGCGCTCGGGCGGCGGCTCAGGTAGTCTGCTGGGTCGGCCTGATCAACATCTCGTTGATGGCGACGTGACGCTCGCGGGTGACGAGATAGCAGACCGCGTCGGCGATTTCATCGGCCTCGAGGCGCTTGATGTCGCCGTGGCGGGACATCAAGGCCTTGACTATCTCCGGGCGGTTGTGGCTGCTCAATTCGGTGACGGTGGCGCCTGGCTCCACCAGTGAGACGCGCACGTGGCGGGCGCTCAGTTCCTGGCGCAGTGACTCGCTGAATGCGCCGACAGCATGCTTGGTGGCGCTGTAGACGCTGTTCCCCATGCGCGCCAGCCGACCGGCTACCGAACTGATATTGACGATGTCGGCCACGCGGCGCGGATCTTGCTGCGCGGCCTTGAGCAAGTGCGGCAGGGCGGCGTGGGTGCAGTGGAGCAACGCCATCACGTTGAGTTCCATCATCCTGCGCCAGTCCTCGACCGCGGCTCCGGAGATCGGTCCGAGCAGCATCACCCCCGCGTTGTTCACCAGGGTATCGAGGCGGCCAAAATGGGTCACCGTGCGCTCGACCGCTTCGCGCGCCTGGCTCTCGGCGGTAATGTCGGCGGCAATTACGAGGGCGCGGCCGCCGCCGGCCTCGATGCGTTTGGCCAGGCTATGCAGGCGCTCTTCGCGCCGCGCCACGAGCGCGACCGCAGCCCCGGCCTTGGCGAGCGCGACGGCGCTGGCTTCGCCAATGCCGCTCGACGCGCCGGTCACAAGGGCCACGGTTTGGTCCAGGGTGCGATCCATTTGTATGTTCCTCCTGATCAGCGCAGTCGTTGCCAGACTGCGAAATATTCACATTCACGCGCTGGGCAAATGTCTGCTCCAACCCTTATCCTGTTGCTGCTATCTCGCAGCATATATGCTTGCGCCATGAAGGTGGTGGCGCGTTCGCTGTTGGTTGCGCCAGCCAAGCAACGATCAATCGACGGAGAGCACGATGAAGGCCGACAACATCCTCGCGACAATTGGCAACACCCCGCACATCCGCGTGCGCCGCCTGTTCGGCGCGAACCATGAAGTCTGGATCAAGTCCGAGCGCGCCAATCCTGGCGGCTCGATCAAGGACCGGATCGCGCTGGCGATGGTCGAAGACGCGGAACGCTCCGGGCTGCTGGCCGAAGGCGGGACGATAATCGAACCGACCTCGGGCAACACTGGAGTAGGGCTGGCGCTGGTGGCCGCGGTCAAGGGCTATCAGCTGGTGCTGGTGATGCCCGAGAGCATGTCAATTGAGCGTCGCCGCCTGATGCTGGCCTACGGTGCGAGCTTCGTGCTCACGCCGCGCGAGAAGGGCATGGCCGGGGCGATCGCCCGGGCGCAGGAACTGGTCGCGCAGACCAAGGGATCCTGGATGCCCCAGCAGTTCGAGAACCCGGCCAACGTCGCGGTTCACGAGCGCACCACCGCCCAGGAAATCCTGGCCGACTTCCCCCATGGGCTGGACGTGCTGATCACCGGGGTCGGCACCGGTGGTCATATCACCGGGTGCGCGCGGGTGCTCAAGAAGAAGTGGCCGAAATTGCAGGTATTCGCGGTCGAACCGAGCGCCTCGCCGGTTATCTCCGGCGGCAAGCCCGGGCCGCATCCATTACAGGGGATCGGCGCCGGGTTCATCCCGGGCAACCTGCAGACCGACCTGCTCGACGGGGTGATACTGGTCGAGGCCGAGGCGGCCAAGGAAATGGCTCGGCGCTCGGCCCGCGAGGAAGGCATGCTGGTTGGGATATCCTCGGGCGCCACACTGGCTGCGATCGCTCAGAAGTTGCCGGAGTTGGCGCCCGAGGCGCGAATCCTCGGCTTCAACTACGATAGCGGGGAACGCTATCTTTCGGTCGATGGCTTCCTTCCGCTCGAGTGAGCGGTGCCGTTGACCGAAACCCTCGGCAATTCGAGGATGCGGAGACTTATTCCGGAAATGACATGAAACGTGTAGACGACTTTCGCTTGAGATTTGGCAATAAGGAACTGGTGCCGATCGTCCTGGGCGGAATGGGGGTGGACATCTCGACGGCAGAACTCGCGCTCGAGTGCGCGCGTCTCGGTGGCGTCGGCCATATCTCCGACGCGATGGTGCCATCGGTGTCGGACCGGCGCTTTCACACCAAGTTCATCGCCAACAAGACCAAACTTTACAAATACAACGTCGAAAGCTCGGACAAGTCGCTGATTCACTTTGATCTGGGGCAGCTCGCGGAGGCGACCAGGATGCACGTCGGCCGTACCATGGAGGCCAAGCGCGGCGACGGGATGATCTTCGTCAACTGCATGGAGAAGCTCACCATGAACGGCCCGCGCGAGACGCTGCGGGTGCGGTTGGCCAGCGCGCTGGACGCCGGCGTCGACGGCATTACCCTGAGCGCCGGGTTGCACCTCGGCTCGTTCGGGCTGATGGAAGATCACCCCCGCTTTCGTGATGCCAAGCTCGGCATCATTGTCTCCTCGGTGCGGGCCCTGCAGCTGTTCCTGCGCAAGAGCGCGCGCCTGGAGCGCCTGCCCGACTACGTCGTGGTCGAGGGTCCGCTCGCCGGCGGTCATCTCGGCTTTGGCATCGACGATTGGGCGAAGTACGACCTGCGCACGATCGTCACCGAAGTCCAGGCCCATCTCGCGGCCGAGCAGCTCGACATTCCGGTGATCCCGGCCGGGGGAGTTTTTACCGGCAGCGATGCCGTGTCGTACCTCGAAACCGGTTCGGCGGCGGTTCAAGTGGCGACGCGTTTCACCGTCACGCAGGAGTGTGGCCTGCCAGCCAAGGTCAAGCAGGAATACTTCCGCGCCAGGGAAGAGGACATCGAAGTCAACACCATTTCGCCGACCGGCTACCCGATGCGCATGCTCAAGAACAGCCCGGCTATCGGTGCGGGCGGGCGACCCAACTGCGAAGCCTATGGCTATCTGCTCGACGCCTCGGGTAACTGTTCGTACATCGACGCTTACAACCGTGAGGTGCTCGCCCACCCCGACGCGAAAAAAATCAGTGTGATGGACAAGACCTGCCTGTGCACGCACATGCGCGCCTATGACTGCTGGACCTGTGGGCACTACACCTACCGGCTCAAGGACACCACACATCGGAACGACGACGGTAGCTATCGGGTATTGAGCGCCGAGCACGTATTCCAAGACTATCAGTTCAGCACCGATCACCGGATCGCGCTGCCGGCTTGAACTCGCGGTTGCGCGGTTGACCGGGGCGCGTTCCCCGTGCAGATTAGCGGCTGGCGGGCCGGGCCCGGTCCATTTCGTCAACTCTGATCCACCGAGACAGCATGGCCACTCCGATCACCTGCATTGAAGACCTGCGTCGGTTGGCCGAGCGGCGCGTCCCGCGGATGTTCTACGACTACGCGGATTCCGGCTCCTGGACCGAGGGAACGTATCGCTCGAACGAGTCGGATTTCGGGCCGATCAAGTTTCGCCAGCGCGTTGCCGTCAACATGGAGCATCGGTCGCTGGCCTCGACGATGGCCGGCGAAGCGGTGTCGATGCCGGTGGCGATCGCCCCCACCGGGCTGACCGGTTTGCAGTTCGCCGACGGGGAGATCCTGGCGGCCCGCGCGGCCGGCAAGTTCGGCATCCCTTTCACACTCTCGACGATGAGCATCTGCTCGATCGAGGACGTGGCCGAGAACGTCGACCAGCCGTTCTGGTTCCAGCTCTACGTGATGCGCGACCGGGACTTCATCGCCAAATTGCTCGACCGGGCCAAGGCCGCGCAGTGCCCGGTGCTGGTGCTCACGCTCGACCTGCAGATCATGGGGCAGCGCCACAAGGACATCATCAACGGCCTGTCGGCACCGCCGCGGGTGACGCTGCGCAACATGTTCAACATGGCCACCAAGCCGCGCTGGGGGCTGGGGATGCTGGGCACCAAGCGGCGCGGTTTCCGCAACGTGGTCGGGCATGCCAAGGGGGTCGACGGCATGACCTCGCTGTCGGAGTGGAGCGCCAGCCAGCTCGATCCGACGCTTGACTGGGACGACGTCAAGCGCCTGCGCGACTACTGGGGCGGCAAGATCGTGCTCAAGGGCATCATGGATCCGGCCGACGCGGAGATCGCGGCTGGACTCGGCGTCGATGGAATTATCGTTTCCAACCATGGCGGGCGCCAGCTCGATGGCGCACCTTCGTCGATCGCGGCGCTCAAGCCGATCGTCGATGCGGTTGGCGGACGCGTCGAGGTGCACATGGACGGCGGTGTGCGCTCCGGCCAGGACGTGCTCAAGGCCGTTGCGCTGGGCGCCAAGGGGGTCTATATCGGTCGTCCCTACCTCTACGGCCTGGGTGCACTGGGCGAAGCGGGCGTGACCAAGTGCCTGGAGATCATCCGCAAGGAGCTCGACGTCTCGATGGCGCTGTGCGGGAAGTGCGACATTGCCGAAGTGGATCGCTCGATCCTGGTGCCGGGGACTTTCTGAGCGCTACGCCGGCGTCGCGCTCTGGTCGGCTAGCGGTCCACACTGCTCGTGTGGTCTCGGTTGCGAGCCACGGTCGCCGAGCGTAGCGTCCGGCTGCCGGTTCCTGATTCATTCGCCGCGCGTGCGCAACTTCACTGGAGACTACTCATGGCTACTTACATCACGATCTGCAACTTCACCGACCAGGGCATCCGAACCGTCAAGGAGAGCATCAAGCGCGCTGATGCGGTCAAGGCTGCAGGCAAGAAGTTTGGCGTCGACATGACGCAGCTGTACTGGACGCTGGGCAGCTACGACCTGGTGGCCGTTTTCGAGGCGGCGGACGAAAAGGACGTGACTGCCTTCGGGTTGGCGATCGGCGCGCAGGGCAATATCCGCACGCAGACACTACGCGCGTTCAACAAGAAAGAGATGGTCGAGATCATCGGCAAACTCGGTTGATGCGCAGGCGCTAAGCAATCGCACGGTGCTGGATGCCGCGGACCGGGGGCAGGCGACCCGGCCCGACAGTTTCTGGTCAGCGCGTCCCCCGTGTGACCATCAAGCGGCGACGATAGGCCTTGTTGCCGGTCGCCCTGCGAGACGGCGCCTCACAGATGAGCGTCACGAACCATCAACCGGCAGGCCGCGCGGGTGGTTGGTGGAAAGCACGCCCCGGCTTCGGTCGGGGCTTCTTCTGCGACCTCGATAGGGAATTGCGTGACACGATAACCTAAATACGGTACAACATAAAAACCTATAAACCGTAGCGCGGAATAACCTAAAGATTATGGCCGCCCCCGCAGACAAGCTTGCTCAATCCCTCGCGGCATTGAAGACGCTGCAAGACGCTGGAATCGTGGCCATTCGCACATCGAACTTGACCCGAGTCCAGCGCGAACGCCTGCTCAAGAGCGGATTCATCCAGGAGGTTATGAAGGGCTGGTATGTCCCCGCTCGCCCCGACGGGCCAGCAGGAGAAAGCACAGACTGGTTCGCCTCCTTCTGGGCTTTCTGCAGCGCCTATCTCTCGGAGCGCTTCGGGGAGCAATGGTGCCTGGCTGCAGAGCACTCGCTCGCTCTACATACCGGCGATTGGACGGTTCCCAAGCAGCTTCTCGTGCGAGCGAAAAGAGGGGGAAACAAGCCGACGGGTCTCCTTCATGGCACGTCGATCTTTGATGTCCGACTGGACCTACCAGCAGCGGAGGACATCAAGGTGATTGAAGGGCTGCGAGTGATGAGCCTACCCGTAGCCCTGATCACATGCGCCCCAGGACACTTTGCGGCGCGTCCCGTCGAGACTCGGGCCGCCCTGGCGATGGTCGCAGATGCTTCGGATGTCCTCAGCCACTTACTGGCCGGTGGCCACAGCAGCGTTGCCGGGAGGCTGGCGGGCGCGTTCCGAAACATCGGTCGCAGTCAGATCGCCGACACGCTGGTCGAAACCATGAGGGCGGCGGGCTATACGGTCAACGAAACCGATCCTTTCGACAACCAACCGTCGATCGCCATCGGCCGAAGGGAAACCTCTCCCGCCGTCAACCGCCTGCGCCTTTCATGGGCCGTCATGCGCGAGCACGCGCTGGCACGCTTTCCGGAACCGCCTGGGCTACCTGCCGACAAGCAAGCCTATTTGCGCCAAATCAAAGATCTCTACGTGACCGACGCCTACCACTCCCTGTCCATCGAGGGCTACCGGGTCAGCGCCGAGTTGATCGAGCGCGTCAGATCCGGCGACTGGAATCCCGACGATGGGCGTGATCGTGAACAGCGCGACGCCCTTGCTGCCCGCGGCTACTGGCAGGCCTTCCGCAAAGTCGAAACAAGCGTTGGGAGGATTCTGGAAGGCGATAACGCAGGCGATGTCGCGCGGTCGGACCACGGTGGCTGGTACCGGGAACTTCTCGCCCCAAGCGTCGTCGCAGGGATACTGCGGCCGACCGACCTGGCCGGATACCGCAGTGGCCCGGTCTATATCCGCCAATCAAGGCACTGCCCGCCCCGCAGTGAGGTGGTCCGGGCGCAAATGCCCGCGCTATTCGACCTCTTGCGAGATGAGCCTGCTCCAGCCGTCCGCGTCGTTCTCGGGCACTTCTTCTTTGTTAACGTGCACCCCTATCTCGACGGAAACGGACGCATCGGCCGATTCCTGATGCACGCAATGCTGACCTCTGGCGGCTACCCGTGGACAGTCATTCCTTTGGCGCAGCGCAGCCGGTACATGGCCGCCCTGGAAACGGCAAGCGTCGACCAGAACATCTGTCCTTTTGCGGAGTTGCTGGCAGAGCTGGTTGAGCGGGTTTAACCCCGATTGCGATGGGACAAGGGCCTGCGCTTTCGCACCAGCCCCTGATCTAATTGGCGCCCCCGAGACGAATCGAACGTCCGACCTGCCCCTTAGGAGGGGGCCGCTCTATCCACTGAGCTACGGAGGCTCCGCAGGCGATTGTACCCAAGCGCCGGGCGCGGCCGAGATTGCCCCGATCTGGATCCATGGTGGTAAGTGGTCCGTTCGTCACCGGCAACCACTGCGGCAGAAGTCGGCAGATCTCTACTCCGGCGCGTTCAACTCGGCGATGATTGGGGCGAGTTGCGCCTCGCGCTCGGGTTCGAGGCGGATTGCTTCGGCAAAGGCGGCGCGCGTCAGGGACTTGTTCCCCTTGTGCAGATAGGCGATTCCCAGGCCGATGAAGGCCTTGGCCTGCTTCGGGTCGAGACCGATGACCCGCTGATAGTGGGCAATGGCGGCGTCAGAGTGATTCTGGGCGAGGTTGACGCCCGCCAGTTTCATGTGCGCCGCCACCGAGCGCGGCTCGGCTTGCGCGGCTGCCTCGAACGCCTGGCGCGCCCGGTCGAACTGCCCTTGCTCGAGCCAGTGCGTGCCCTGCGCGATGAGTTCGGTGGCGCTGCCGTCGGCTCGAGCCACATGGTTCAGGCTGAGCACGCAGAGCAGCAGGACAAGCAGTCGGACGAATGTCATCTTGGGATTAGTCATAGGCGCCAGTCGGCAAAAGGGCCAGATCCGCCGGTGTCGGCAAACCTGACCCTCGTTTCAGCTTACTTCAGCGAGCCTTTGCCGTAGCGCTCTTCGTAGCCCTTGCGGACCTTCTCGATGGCTTCCTTGCTCAGGCCGTTGAAATACCAGTCGTGGCCGTCGATGGGCTTGAAGTATTTCTCGAGCAGCGCGTCGGCGAACTTCTCGTTGCCGTCCTTTCTGCGCACCGCTTCGCGCATCTGCGGGATCCACTTGAAGTAGGTGTTCTGCGCGACCACGTAGATCCCGTTCCACCAGGTGTAGTCCGGGCCGCTCATGGAGGCGCCGTGGCGAGCGCGGCGACCTTCGTGGTGCCAGATCTCCCACCAGGTCCACTCGATGGCCTCATCAAACGGCGCGGCGGTGATGTAGCCCGACTTGACCAGCTCGCTCATCGCGGCCGCGAGCGGTTTCGCGAACTTGTCGTTGTAGAGATCGACCACATCGTCAAACTGCTTGTAGTGGCCGTCGACCTGGCGACTCGTATGGCAGGCGGAACAGACGTCCTTCATCTTGTCGCGGCGCTGGTCCCAGGTGAGGATCGATTTCACCTTGGAGCCCTTCATCTCATCGCCAATCTTGGGCAAGGCCTTGCCGTCGGGCTCGTCGAACTCGTCACCGTTTTCCAGGCGGATCAGGTTGATCTTGCTGGAAATTGGCGGACGCAAGGTCCACGAGATGCGCTCGCCGACATCATGCGTGACGGCCTGCTCCCGGGTGGCGCTCATGTGGCAGGTGGCGCAAGTGGGCGCGGCCGTATAGTCCTTGCCGACCACCCAGCGCTTGGACTCGAGGTTCATTTCCTTCTCGAAGGCCTTGTAGAGGATGCCGTGCTTGGACTCCTCGTAGACCTCCTTCTGGGGGTGGTCGGGGCCGACATGGCACTTGCCGCAATTGTCGGGGCCGCGGGCCTGGGCGGCCGAGAAGCGGTGGCGAGCGTGACAGGCCGAGCAGGAGCCACGGCTGCCGTCAGGGTTCAGGCGGCCGATGCCGGTGTTGGGCCAGGTCAGGGCGGTCGGCTTCCCGTTATCCCCCATTTCCACGTTCGCGCCGTGGCACTGGCGGCAACCGCCATTGACCGCGGCCGGACCGCCGATCACTTCGCCCATCAAATTGTCCAGCGAGGCCAGGATCAGTCCGGCCTTGGCATGGTGGGAGCGTTGCTGCTGGGCCACTTCCTTCTCATGGCAGACCGCGCAGTTCTGGGGCGAAACGATGATCCGAATCCATGCCCGGTTGTGCTTGAAGGCGTCGGGTTCTCCTTCCTTGGCCCGGTGGCAGTCGTAACAGTCGACCTTGGCACCAAAATGCGCGCTCTTCTTCCATTCGGCATTGATGCCGGGAGTCAGCTCAGTATGGCAGGCGACGCAGCGCTTGCCGGTGGCCTCGTCGGCGGCGGATTTCTTGATCAGCGCGGCGTTCGCCACGTTGAGATAGAACGCGGCAAAAACCAGGGTCAGCGCCAGGCTGAACCAGGTCCACAGGGACTTCCTCGGGTGTTCCATGACTTCTCCCCATTGAATAAAGGGCATCAAAACTAAGGCAAGCTTAACAAAATGGCGGAAAGAATTCCAGCGTTGTTCCGGCGCCATCTTTGCCTGCCGGCCCCTGCGTCGATCCGTGCAATCATGCCGTCGATCCGATCGTTGTTTGACGGCGCCCGACGAGAGCCGGTAGCTTGGTGCGGCGTTGGCGGCCGATCCGGCCGTGCCTCCGAGCACGGCGATCGCGTCGACTCCGGCGGTCAAATCGCTGCCGGTTTCCACGCCAAGCCCGGCGATCACCCAAGTGGTGTCCGCCGCAAAGGCCAGGACGCTGAACATCGCGTTTCGTGATGCCCCGATCGCCGAGATCATGGAAATGCTCTCGCGCGAGGAGCGCGTCAATATCGTGCTCGGCCCCGGCGTTACCGGCAGCGTTTCGGTCAATCTCTACGGCGTGAGTCTCGAGCAGGCGATTCGCACCATTGCCGCGGCGGCCGGCTACGTGGTCGAGGAGCGCAGCGGCGAGTTCTACGTGATCGACAAGAAGGATGCGGGGCGCGAGTCAGCGCAGGGCCTCACCCAGATTCGCTCGTTCAAGGTGCAGTATTCCGACCCCAAGGTGGTCAGCGAGGTTCTCAGCAAGCATCTGTCGCGCTACGGCAAGATCACCCCGTTGCCCGAGCGCAAGATCATCCTGGTAGAGGACACCCCAGAGTTCATCACCCGGATCGAGGGCCTGTTGCGTGAGGTCGATGCCGCGCCCAAGCAGGTGCTGATCGAGGCCAAGATCCTCGAGATCACCCTCAATGATACGGAATCATTCGGCATCGACTGGTCGCGGGTGATGAGCAGCGACGGCACGGAGCGGTTTGGCACGGTGGGCCTGGCGGAACGCCCGGCCACGACCGGTTTCTTCTTCCAGGGCGTGAGCCGCAACATCGAGTTGTTCCTCAGCGCGCTCAGCAGCAAGGGTCGGGTGCGCACTCTGTCGGCGCCCAAGCTGCTGGCGCTCGAGAACCAGGAAGCGACCGTCAAAATCGGCGACAACATCGGCTACAAGCTGACCACGACGATCAACCAGGTCACCTCCGAGAGCGTCCAGTTCCTCGAGACCGGGATCATCCTGCGCGTTACTCCGGCGGTAAACGAACAGGGTCAGGTGCTGCTCAAGATTCACCCCGAGGTCAGCACCGGGACCCTGCTGGCCGGCATTCCCTCGAAACGCACCACCGAGGTCACCTCGGAACTGATCGCCAACGACGGTCAGGCGGTGTTCGTCGGCGGCTTGATCAAGCGCTCGCTGGGCAGCAATCGCGACGGGGTGCCGATCCTCGGCGATCTGCCGGGCATCGGCCTGCTCTTCTCCCGGGTCGGCGAGTCGGTCACGATGACCGAAACGATCGTGCTGATCACGCCTCACGTGATCAAGAACCTCTCGGATCCAATGTTCTCCCCGGACCGCGACAAGGTGAAGGAGATCGAGGAGTTTTCGGGCAAGGCCGACAAGGCGCTGCAGCAGCGGCTCGAGCGCGGGCCGCAGATGCCCAAGTACCCCGTCGGGCCGGCTGCCGGAGAGTTCAACGGACCCTGAGGCCTGGTGGTTCCCCGTCGGCCGTGACGGGGGCGACGATCTACGTGCCTATCTGCGCCACCCGGCGCCAGAGCTCGATCGCGTAATGCACTCCGGTGCGCGACACCCGTGGCTCTGACGTTTCGCGTTGCCATAGCGCGGGATCGATAGCGGGAAAGCGGACATCGCCCTCGGCATCGAGATCGATCGCGGTAATGATTACCCGATCGGCGAATTGCAGCGCCTCGTGATAGAGCTGCGCGCCGCCGGCGATGAAGATCTCCGAGGGGTCGATCCCGGGGTACTGTTCAAGATTCCGGCCGGCGAGCGCGATCGCACCCGCCAGGGTATCGCTGCGTTCGCAACCAGCGGCCGACCATTGCCGATTGCGCGAGACGACGATGATCCGCCGCCCCGGCAGGGGGCGGCCGATCGATTCGAAGGTGCGCCGGCCCATCAGCACCGGGTGCCCCATGGTGGTGCGCTTGAAGTGCTGCAGATCCTCGGGCAGGTGCCAGGGCAGGGTGTTGTCGCGCCCGATCACTGCGTTGCGGGCGCGGGCAACGATGACCGTCACCGTGGGCGAAATCACACCGCCACCGGCGCCTTGATGTGGGGGTGGGGGTCGTAGCCCTCGAGCACGAAATCATCGAACCGGTAGTCGAATATGGTCTCCGGCCGGCGCGGGATCAACAGCGTCGGCAACGGCCGCGGCTCCCGCGCCAGTTGCTCGTCGGCCTGGGCGAAGTGATTGAGGTAGAGGTGGCAGTCGCCCCCGGTCCAGATGAACTCGCCCGGCTCGAGGTCGCATTGCTGCGCGACCATGTGGGTCAGAAATGCGTAGGACGCGATGTTGAAGGGGACCCCGAGGAAGATGTCGGCGCTGCGCTGGTAGAGCTGGCAGGACAGCCGGCCAGCGGCGACATAGAACTGGAACAGCAGGTGGCAGGGCGCGAGCGCCATGCGTGGAATATCGGCCACATTCCATGCCGAGACGATCAGTCGGCGCGAATTGGGGTCGGTGCGGATCCTCTCGATGAGCTCCGTGATCTGGTCGACATTGTGGCCGTCGGGCGTCGGCCACGAGCGCCACTGGTAGCCGTAAACCGGTCCCAGTTCGCCATCGGCATCGGCCCACTCGTCCCAGATGCTGACGCCGTTGTCATGGAGGTAGGAAACGTTGGTCGAGCCCTGGAGGAACCACAGCAACTCGTGGATTATCGAGCGCAGGTGAACGCGCTTGGTGGTCAGCAGCGGGAAGCCGTTGCCCAGGTCAAAGCGCAGTTGGGCGCCAAATATCGAGCGCGTGCCGGTACCGGTACGGTCCTGCTTCTCGGTGCCGAAGATGCGCGCCTGGCGCATCAGGTCAAGATATTGCCGCATGGGTCGATGTTATCAGCGCGCCGGGAAACGATCCTGGCGACGAGGGTTAAGCCGCCGCGCCGTGACGACTATTCTTCGCCGCCCGAGGTGCTGGAACGGGCGCGCTCGAGGCGACGCCTCAGCACCGAACTGGCAGGCAACACGGAGGAACTGCCAGGCGACAGGCCGACGCTGCCCGGCGACGCGGTCGGGGCTGGAGTTGGCCGGACCGGAGCGGGCGCGGGCGCCGGCGCCGGCACCGCTACTGCCGGACCCTGCACTCCCCCTGCCGGGCCAGCTGCGGGCCTTGGGGCCGCCGAGACCGCGGCAGGCGGGGTGGTGTCTGGCCCGGACGGATCGGCGCCCCGGGTAAGCACCTCCAGATCGGCGCCTGGCGGTGCCGGCAGGCGCAACTCGACGCCGTTGCGCTCCAGAATCACTTCCTTGGCGCTGACCGAAGTAAGCTTGAGTCCCGGCTCGATTTCTTCACCGACCCCAACGGGGCGGGTCGCATTGCCGTCGATCAGCAGGATGGCCGATCCGTTGCGGGTGCTGGCAACGATCCCGATTACCGTAATGTTCGACGGCACGGCATCGCCCATGCTCGGAGCAGCGCCCGCGATCTGACCGAACAGGCGCTGCGCCGGACCCAGATCGCTCGGTGCACCGCGATCGATCAGTGAATCGGCCGGGGCGATCGCGATGCGCGGGGCCGACATGATCATCGCCCAGTAGGCGATCACGCCGCACAAAACGGCGGCGCTCAGGAAGGACGCCACCAGCGAGGCCCAGCGGCTGCGATCAAACACTCTGGTGATTGGCATCGTTGGCGCGTTTCTCGGCTCTATGACGACTGCTATCATAGCCCGTTCTGAAGAAATTTTTGGGGGAGTCGATGAAGGCGCATGGATCGGCCGTTCAACGGGGCTTCACGTTGATCGAAATTATGGTCGTGATCGTGATCCTGGGAGTGCTGGCCGCACTCATCGTCCCGCGGATCATGAGCAAGCCCGATGAAGCACGGGCGACCGCCGCGCGGTTCGATATCGCCAACGTCATGCAGGCGCTCGACACCTACCGGCTCGATAACCTGCGCTACCCGAGCGCCGAACAGGGCCTCGAGGCCCTGGTCTCCAGGCCCTCGGCTGCCCCGGAGCCAGGCAACTGGAAGCAGTACCTGAAGGCGGCCCCGATGGATCCGTGGGGGCACGCTTACCAATACCTCAATCCGGGACTCAAGGGCGAAATAGATGTCTTCAGCTTCGGTGCTGACGGGCGACCGGGCGGTGAGGGGGTCGATGCCGACATCGGATCCTGGCAACTCAATCGCTGAGCATTATGGCGCGGCGTCCGGCCGGCTTTACCCTGATCGAACTGATGGTCGTGCTGGTGATCATCGGGGTGATGCTGGGCGCGGTCGGGCTCTCGATCAGAGGCGCGGATCGCAGCCTGCAATTCGAGGCGGAACGCCTGGCGCAATTGCTTTCGCTGGCCCGTGAGGAAGCACAGGTGCGCGGGGCGCCGATTCGGCTCGACGCTGATGAACAACGATTCCGCTTCATGATCCGGCGCGACCGCCAGTGGCAGCCGATTCTCGATGACCGGGATCTGCGCGAGCGCCCCTGGGAGGGCCCGACCACCTTGCAGGTCGAGCGCCCTGACGGACAGGGGACCATCGAGTTCGGGCGCGAACAGGTCGACGCACCCTTTGTTCTGCACCTCAGCCGGGGGGGGAACTCAGTGGCGATTGCCGCCAACGGCCTGGGTTCCTTCGTACTCCAGTGAACCGGGGCTTCACACTGATCGAGGTGCTGGTCGCGATGACGATCGCTTCCGTGGCGTTGATGGCCGCCATGCGGGCGACCAACTCACTGCAGCACAGCGGTGCCGAACTGCGGGCGCGAACCCTCGCCCAATGGAGTGCCGAGAACCGGCTCGCCCAGATCAGGGTCCAGGGCGAATATCCCAACGTTGGGCAACGTGATTTCGACTGTGCCCAGGGCCGGGTGGCGCTGCGCTGCCACGAAGCGGTGTTCGCGACCCCTAATGCCGCCTTCCGGCGCGTCGAACTGAGCGTGTTTGGCGCCGACGAGCACCGTCTGGCCCGCCTGGTCGGTTTTGCGACCTACCTGCCTTGAGTCACCCATGAGCAGGCCGATCAAGCGCGGCCACTACAGCGGTTTCACCTTGCTGGAACTGCTGGTCGCGATCGCGCTGATGGCGATACTGGCGGTCCTGTCCTGGCGTGGCCTGGACTCGGTATTGCGCAGCCGCACCAACATCACCGCGGCGTCCACCGAGTTGAGCTCGCTGGTGGTGGCTTTTTCCCAGATGGACGAGGATCTGCGCAGGACCTGGCCGGTTCGGCTGCTCGGGGTGGCGCAGCCGGCGATTCGCTTCGAGCGCGTCGACGGCAGCGATAGCTTTGCCCTGGTGCTGTTGCGCGAGGCCGGGGCGGTCCCGGGACTGCAGCGGGTCACTTACCGGCTCACCAACGGCGTTCTCGAGCGCGGTTTCGCCGCTTGGTCGACCGCCAACATGACGGGCCTCGCGAGCGCTTCCGGGGACGATTTCACCTGGCAGCCCATCCTGGACCGGGTGGAGTCGGTCGAGTACCGGGCCTGGGTGCCGTTTCGGGGCTGGGTGGCCGGCACCGGAGATATTCCCGGCAAGGAACCCGTGAGCGGGCTCGAAGTCATCGTGCAGCACGGTGGCGAACGGCTGGTGCGGGTCTTCGCGGTCAAGGACTGAAATGGCGCGCGAACCTTCATTCGGAGACCGTGGGGCTGCCCGGGGCGTGGCGATAGTCAGCGTCTTGCTGGTGGTGGCGCTGGCGACCATGATCGTGAGCGCGCTGTTCTTTCGCGAACAGGTGGCGGTGCGTTCGGTCGAAAACCGGATGCTGCTGTCACAGGGCCGCTGGATCGAGCGCGCCGCGCTCGACTGGGCCAAAGTCATTCTGCTTGCCGACGCCCGCTCGGGGGCGGTCGATCACCTCCAGGAGCCCTGGGCGACGCCGGTGGCCGAAACCCAGCTCGACGAGACGGTCACTGCCGGCGCCAGGCTGCGCGAGGGTGACCGCTCGGCGCTGCTGATGGGCCAGATGTTCGACGCCCAGGCGCTCATGAACCTGACCAGCCTGGAGTTGGGCGGCAAGCCATCGGCAGTCCATCTGGACGCGCTGCGCCGGTTGCTCGAGATCCTGCGCTTGCCGGCCAGTCTCGCCGATACCGTCACCGAACGAGTGGTGCTGTCGCGCCAGCACCTGGTCGACGGCAAGCCAGTTCCGCCAACCGCGCTGCCGCTGCAACGCCCCGAAGATCTGCTGGGAACGCCCGGTTTCGATGAGGAAACGGTTGCGGCCTTGTCGCCGTTCGTTGTATTTCTTCCACGAGCGACCCCAATTAACCTGAATACCGCTTCCCCCGAGGTGCTCGCCGCAACCGTGCCGGGGATCGATCTGGCAGCCGCGCAGCGCTTCGTGGCCAAGCGTGAGCGGACATTCTTCACGAATCTGGCCACGGCGCGGGCGCAGTTCGACAATAATCCGCCGCTCAGCAGCCAGCTATTTTCGGTCGGGTCAAACTACTTTATGGTCCATGGAATGGTACGCTTCGGGCGCGTCGAGTCGGTCAGCGACACGCTGCTCGAGCGTAACGGGCAACGGGTCGAGGTGGTATGGCAACGACGCTATTAGCAGATCGGTGCGGCGGGACGCCTGACGTCCCGGCCCAGCCGAAGGCACGGACAAGGACATGACAGCGACAAACATTCGAAAGGGAGAGTCGTTCATCTGGCTGCCGCCACGCTCGGTAGGGGAGCGGGCGTTTGCCACTGAACCGCTCCTGGTGGCACTGTTGCTCGGGCCGGACGGGGCAGGGTACCAGCGTATCAGTCTTGACGCGCTGCCTGCACTCAACTCCGTGACGCTGCTTTTTGACGCCCGCGATGTGGCCTTGTTGCGAGCGAAGGTGCCGCCGCTGTCGGGGGCGAAACTGCGCTCGGCGCTGCCCAATCTGGTCGAAGACCAGTTACTGCAGGATGCGAGTTCGTGCGCCTTTGCGCTCGGGCCGCCGACTGGTTCCGAGGGCGAGCGCCTGGTGGCAGTGATCGACCGCAATTGGCTGGAATTTGTGCTCGGAGCGTTCGAGCGCCGCGGCGTCAAGGTGCAGGCGGCCTGGCCGGCGCAATTGGCGCTGCCGATGACCGGCAAGGGCAACTGGTCGCTGCTGTGCCTGCCCGACGGACTTGCACTGCGCAGCGACACTGCTGCCGGGCTCGGCTGGCCGGCGGCCGAAGACGCGCAGGGACGCCAGGAGGCGCTGATCAGCCTGCTCGCCAGCGCTGGCAAGTGCGCCGGCGGCAAGGTGGTGGTGTTTGCCCACGACGATGACTGGCATGAGCCGATCGAAGGCGCGTTGGCGGCTCTGGAACTGACGCTTGATGGCAATATGCACCGGATGCCGGCGCCGCAGCCGGCCGCTGTCGATCTCCTCGCAGGGAGGACGCGGCGGGGTGCGTTCAGCTGGCTCCATGACATCAATTGGCGGGCCTGGCGCTGGCCCGGCGCCCTGGCGGCGGCTGCGCTGGCCGTCTGGCTGGTGGGGTTGAATGTGCACTGGGCCCAGCTGGCCCAGGAGCGCGACGAACTGCGCGGTGCGCTCGAGACCAGCTTCCGGCGCACTTTCCCGGAGGCCAAGGTAGTGGTCGATCCGGTGCTGCAGATGGAACGCGAAGTGGCTGCGCTGCGGACCCGCTCGGGACAAAGCGGTCCGGGCGATTTCGTGCCCCTGCTGGCGCGTCTCGGCCAGGCGCTGGGCGCGCAATCGCTCGATGCCCTGGAGTCGGTTGACTATCGCGACGGTGCGCTGCGGGTGAAGTTCCGTGCTGCCGTGGTGCAGACCAGGGCGGCGCGCGACAGCCTGCTCGAAGCCTGCCGCAGGGTCGGGCTGCGGCTTGAGTTTGACCAGCCCCGCGAGTCTTCGCTCGCGGCCGCGGTCAAGGTAATGTAGGAGCCGGCCCATGATTGAAACCCTGCTGCAGAAATGGCGCGCTCTGGCGCGGCGCGAACGGCGTATGGTTGCCGGGGGCCTCACGGTAATAGTGCTGGCCCTGATCTACCTGCTGCTGGTCGAACCAGCGACGGTTGGGCGGCGTGAAATCTCCATGGAGTTGCCGGGCTTGCGAGCGCAGGTCAGCCGCCTCGAACTGCTTGCCGGGGAAGCGCGCCGCCTGGCCAGCGCTCCGGCCGTGGTTGATTCCAGTTCCCAGTTGCGCGAGCGCGTCGAGCAATCGGCCGCCAGCGCGGGGCTGGGCGCGATTGCGCAAGTTGGATTGGCTGGCGAACGGATCGAGGTGAAGGCGAAGGGTGTGCCGTTTGCGACACTGGTGGATTGGCTTGATTCGGTGCTGCGGGAAACTCGGGTGCGGGTGGTCGATGCAACTGTGTCACGGGACTTGCAGCCGGGACTGGTAAGTGCGCGGCTGGTGCTGGAAGTGCCGCGCGGGGAAACGCGTTGAGCGCTGGTGGAGAGACGATGGTGATGCACTGGCCGCTGGTGGAGGGAGAAAGTTGAAGACGGTCCGCTGGATCGGCATCCTGATTGCGGCCCTGCTCGGGGCGGCGGTCGCGCTGGCGGCGTTTGCGCCCGCCAGCCTGGCCGACGCCGCGCTGCGCAGTGCCACCTCGGGGCGGCTGGCGCTGGCCGAGACCACCGGCACGGTATGGCACGGGAGCGGGCGGATCGTCCTGATCGACGTGGCGCGGGCACGACCGGAGAGTGCCGGCAGCAGGCCGCCAGTACTCGTCGGGGTCGCTATTCCGGGCCGGCTCGAATGGGAATTGCGCGCGTTGCCATTGCTGGTCGGAGTGGTTGACGCGGCCTTCCGGCTGGAGGGTATGGCGGCGCCTGTGCGCCTGGCAGGAAACCTCAACGAGGTCAGGATCGGTGCCGGCGGCTTTGCCCTGCCGTCGGTCGAGCTGGGGCGGCTGGGTTCGCCTTGGAACACTTTCAGACCGGTCGCTTCGCTGGCGTTGCGGTGGGAAGGAATGGCGTTCCGCAGCTCCGGTTTCGAGGGACGCGCGACGATCGAATTGCGCGATCTGGCATCGGCACTGAGTCCGGTCCGGCCGCTCGGCAGCTATCGCATCGAAGTGGTGGGCAGTGGCGCCAGCACAGCTGTAACGATGGCGACGATCGCCGGACCACTACAACTTACCGGTGACGGGAGCTGGAATGCCCGCACGGGCCTGAGGTTTCGCGGCCTGGCGCGTTCCGACCCAGTCGAGGAAGCCAGGATCAGGTCTTTTCTGAATCTGGTGGGAAAGCGTGAAGGCGACGCTACGGTTATTACAATAGGACAGTGAACAGGAGCATGACAGTGGATAAGCGGCGCGAGCAGGGGCCCGGTTGGAGGCTTGGACGGATTGCCCCACGGGTTCGATCGGTGATCTCGGCTGGTCTCCTGGTGCTGGGACTATTGGTTATTCCGGCCTGGTCGGGCCTGGGCGGCAGCGCGCAGGCCGCAACCGGGGACCATCCCATAGCCGCCAAGGTGCCGGGCAAGAAGGCAACCACGGTTGCGACGAACAAGACAGGCGCGCCGGCGACCAAGCTGGCGCAGGCCAATGGCACCAAGCCGCGGGTCCAGACTGGCAAGCAGATCACGCTCAACTTCAAGGACGCCGACATCCAGTCGGTGATCGGCGCTTTCGGTCATCTGCTCAACCGGACTTTCGTGATCGATCAGCGCGTGGTTGGCAAGATCACCCTCGAAACTCCCAAGCCGATTGCGCTTTCCCAGGCCTACGAGATGCTGCAGTCGACCTTGCGCCTGCACGGTTTCGCCATCGTCGACAGCGGATCTTTCGCCAAGGTCGTGCCCGAGGCTGATGCCAAGCTCCAGTACGGGCCGGTCACGGTCGGGGAGCAGGCGGCGCGCGGCGGCGACCAGATCGTCACCCAGATCTTTCGCATCAACTACGAATCGGCAACCAACCTGGTGCCGGTCCTGCGCCCGTTGATCACCGCCAACAACACCATTACCGCCTACGCCAACAACAATTCGCTGGTGGTAACCGACTACGCCTCCAATCTGCAGCGCATCGCCCGGATCATCGCGACCATCGACAGTCCGTCGACCAGCGAAGTCGAAGTCGTGATCCTCAAGAACTCGGTAGCGACCGACGTCGCGGTTTCGGTCTCGAAACTGCTCGACGAAGTGCAGCGCGGCGGCGCCCCCGGATCGAGCGATGGCGGCAAGGTGATCGTGCTGGCTGACCCGCGCGTCAACTCGATCCTGATCCGTTCTTCGAGCGTGGCCAAGGTGAATCTCGCCAAGACGCTGATCGCCCGGCTCGACCAGCCCGGCGACGACAAGGGCAACATCCACGTCGTCTATTTGCGCAACGCCGAGGCGATCAAGCTCGTCGAAACGCTGCGGGCGGTGCTGGGTGACGGCTCGGGCGGATCGGCAACCAGTGCCAGCAAGTCGGTCTCGTCGCTGGCGCAGCCACCGGCAACGTCGGGTGCCGGCAACGGGACACCTGCGCCACTGCAAGCCAGTTCGCAGGGTCCGGTATCGATCTCCGCCGGCGGCGCCATAATCGCCGCCGACCCGAGCACCAACTCGCTCATCATCACCGCTCCGCTGCCGGTCTACCGCAATCTGCGGACCGTGATCGAGCGCCTCGACACCCGCCGGGCGCAGGTCTACATCGAATCGCTGATCGTCGAGGTATCGGCCGAGAAGGCAGCGGAACTCGGCATCCAGTGGCAGTTTCTCAATGCACCGGAGGGCGCGACCCGGGTGATCGGCGGCACCAATCTGCCGGCCAGAGGGGCGGGCGGCAACATTCTTGACGCCACCACCAACCTGGGCGCAATCGGCCAGGGACTGAACCTGGGGATAGTGCGCGGCACGACGACCCTGCCTGGGGTCGGCACGGTGCTCAATCTGGGCGTGCTCGCCCGGGCGCTCGAGAACGATGCCAACGCCAACATCCTGGCGACTCCCAACCTGCTCACGCTCGACAACGAGGAGGCGCGGATCATCATCGGCCAGAACGTCCCGTTCGTTACCGGGTCGTACTTGCCCCCGACCAACGGTGGCACCTCCAATAGCCCCTTCCAGACCATCGAGCGCAAGGACGTCGGCACCACGCTGCGGGTCAAGCCGCAGATCTCGGAGAATGGGGCGGTCAAGATGGCGATCTTCCAGGAGGTGTCGAGCGTGCTGGACGCATCGCTGGCAGCCGGGCTGATCACCAAGAAGCGCTCGATCGAATCGAACGTGCTGGTCGACGATGGCCAGATCGTGGTCCTGGGCGGCCTGATCGAGGAGACGATCCAGGACGGTACTCAGGCGGTTCCCGGTCTGGGGTCGCTGCCAGGTATCGGCCAGCTGTTTCGCTACGACACCCGCAAGCGGGTCAAGACCAACCTGCTGGTGTTCCTGCGCCCGGTTATCGTGCGTGACACCCATGCCGCCTATCGGGTGACGGCCGATCGCTACGACTACATCCGCCAGTTGCGCGGCGACTCGAGGGTGCCCGAGCACTGGTTGCTGCCCGACATGCCGCAGACGGACATGCCGAACTTGCCGGTGCCACCACAAGGGCCGCCGGCCGACGGCAAGCAGGGCAGCGCGCCGTCCGCGCCACCGCTGCTCGCGCCCGCAGCTGCCCGGAGCGGTTCGCCCCAATCGCTGGCCGAGATCGTGGCCGGGCGAGCCGCCCCGGCGGCTGCGCCCGCGGCCAGGCCGGAGGTAGCGGCGCCGCCGGCGCGGTCGTTTGAGCCAGATCTTTATGTCAACTAGACCGACGCGAAACGATTCCTGGCCCCGACCCTGACATGGCTACCGTCTCCCCAGCGCGCTTTGTTTCATACGGCTTCGCCCGTGCCAACCAACTGCTGGTGAGCGCGGAGTCGGTTGAC
>JAGXFG010000111.1 GCA_024637395.1 Burkholderiaceae bacterium
CCAGCGTTACAATCACCCCTCTTCCGAGACAAAACCAGTACAAAATCCTGGCGATCCACGCCCGGATCGAGCGGTTTTTGCCCCGGATCAACGCCCTCGCCCCGCCGACGGTCATTGCGCCTATCGGGGAGCGCCACGATGCCGACATTGGGCTCGATCGTGCGGAAGGGGTTGTTCTATAAGGATTTTTGATGGCCCTGCAATGCGGCATCGTCGGCCTGCCCAACGTCGGCAAATCGACCCTCTTCAACGCCCTGACCAAGTCGGGCATCGCGGCGGAGAACTACCCCTTCTGCACCATCGAGCCCAATGTCGGCATCGTGGCGCTGCCCGATGCTCGGCTCGAGCAACTGGCGGCGATCGCCAAGCCCCAGAAGGTGATCCCGGCGGTGGTCGAGTTTGTCGACATCGCGGGGCTGGTGGCTGGCGCCTCGAAGGGCGAAGGGCTGGGCAACAAGTTTCTCTCGCACATCCGCGAAACCGACGCGATCGCCCACGTCGTGCGCTGTTTCGAGGACAGCAACGTGGTCCACGTCAGCGGCAGGATCGACCCGGTCTCGGACATCGAGATCATCGACACCGAACTGGCGCTCGCCGATCTGGCCACCGTCGAGAAGGCGCACGCGCGCCATGTCAAGCCGGCGCGTGCCGGTGACAAGGAAGCACAGCGGCTGGTGGCGATCCTCGAGAAGTGCGTTGTCTGGCTCAACGAAGCGCGCCCGGTGCGCGCGCTCGATCTGACCCGCGAGGAACGCGCCGCAATCGCGCACCTGTGCCTGATCACCGCCAAGCCGATGATGTACATCGCCAACGTGCTCGAGCACGGCTTCGAGGACAACCCCTTCCTCGACGCGATCCGCGCCCGGGCCGAGACCGAGGGTTCAATCGTGGTGCCGGTGTGCGCCGCAATCGAGGCCGAGATCGCCGATCTCGAAGACGAGGACAAGGCGGTGTTCCTGGCCGACATGGGAATGAGCGAACCGGGGCTGGACCGCGTGATCCACGCCGCCTTCAAGCTGCTCGGCCTGCAGACCTATTTCACGGTCGGACCGAAGGAAGTGCGCGCCTGGACCATCCACGTTGGTGACACCGCACCGCAAGCCGCGGGCGTGATCCACACCGACTTCGAGCGTGGCTTCATTCGCGCCCAGACCATCGCCTTCGACGACTTCATCGCCTGCAACGGCGAAGCCGGCGCCAAGGAGGCGGGCAAGATGCGCGCCGAGGGCAAGGACTACGTCGTCAAGGATGGCGACGTGATGAACTTCCTGTTCAACGTCTAGGTCGGAGCAGGAGAATCCAAAGCAGGATATCCCGGCCCAGTTCGCGGTCCCCGGCTTACAGGGAGGCGAACTGATCAACTACATGCTGCGTCCAGAACTTGATGTCATATTTTTGGACATGGGCCAGCAGTCGTTGCATGCGCTGCCGACGCTCCTCGACTGGCATGTCCAGCGCCTGATCGAGTGTTTCGTCCAGTGAATTGATGCTGAATGGGTTAACCAGCACCGCGTCATCAAGCTCCATCGCAGTGCCGGCAAACTCGGACAACAACAAGACGCCCGGCTCGCCCAGCTTGGCCGCCACAAACTCCTTTGCCGCCAGATTCAAGCCATCGCGCAATGGTGTAATCCAGGCTATGTCTGCCGCCCTGTAGGCGCAAACCACCTCTTCAAAAGACAACGGCGTGGTGGACAGATTGATCGGTGTCCAGGAGAGCGTGCCAAAGTGGCCATTGATCCGTCCCACCAACTGTTCAATCTTGTGCTGTTCGGCGCGGTATACCCCCATCCCTTCGGCTGGGGCAACCATGACCAGCAGCAGCTTGACCCGCCCAAGCAACTCCGGGCGCCTCTTGAGAAGACTTCCAAAGGCCTCAAGTTGCTGGCTTCCGCCTTTGGCGTAATCAACGCGACTGATGGAAATAATCAGTATTTCAGCTTTCATGTCCGCGCGAATCTTAGCGGTGCGAGCCCTGCCTTCCGCGGAATTGACGGTACGCTCAATAAGTTCTGGAGAGGTTCCGATCGGCCAGGTGTCAATGACGATCTTTCGGCCTTCGTAGTGCAGCGCCGTCGTCACCATGGACTCTGAAAGTGCCGCGTTCATGGTGCGAATTGGCGGCGGAACCGGGCTTTCTTCCCTCGTAATGCCTTGGCGCAGACTCTGGGCTACCGCACAAAAATTCTGGCTAAACCGCGGCACATGAAAACCCACCATGTCGCACGCGAGCAGACTGCCGATAATTTCGTCGCGCCAGGGCAGCATGTTGAATACATCAGGCCCGGGAAACGAGGTGTGGTGGAAAAAGGCAATCTTCAAATCTGGCCGCAGTTCACGGACAAACTTCGGAACTAGCCAAAGGTTGTAGTCGTGGATCCACACCACCGCGCCGGGCGAGGCCTGCTCACATGCGGCTTCGGCAAAACTCCGGTTCACTTCCCGAAACATCGCCCAGTTGGTGTTTTCCTTGGTGTAAAGCCACGGAAAGGAGTTGATCACTGGCCACAAGGATTCCTTGGAAGTGACGTGATAGAACTGATGAATATGCGTCGCATCGAGCGGCAAGCGCACCACCTCGTAACTGCCAAAGCTGTCAGTGACCGTGATGGTCCTGTCAAAATTGACCGGCTTGCCGGCAGGCCACTTCTTCCAGGCCACCCACACTGCGTTGTCCACATGGCTGAAAAAGCCCTTGATGGCCGGAATGATGCCGTTGGGGCTGCGCGGCTCGTGAAAAGTGACTTTCCCGTCCTCGACCACCTCTTCGTATGGTTGACGGTGATAGACGACGACTAGCTCAACACTCACGTTGATCTCCTTGTGAGAGTGCCCAAGGAGCGGGCAGTTTATTCACGCCCGATTCATAGGCTGATGAAAACGCTTCAATGCATCAAGCACACCTGCTGCTCCCTCGTACTCGCTTAGATGAACATGGGGCAAGCCGACCAAGGCCTCAGTGAGCAATGGCTCACGATTTGCCACCGCGACACCGGCCAGACCGGTCTGAAACAGCGACAAGTCATTGAGCGTGTCGCCCGCCACGAGGGTGCGTTGAGGGTTCAGACCCAGAGCACTCAGCGTTCTGAGCAGAGTCGGGCCCTTTTGGACACCACGCGGCAGCACATCCAAGTATCGCTCCGCCGAGAGCAAGACGTCATAGCCGAGCGCCTCGACCGCCTCGCCGGCGGCCAGCGCCAGCGTTTGATCAGAATAGAAACATGATACTCGCCGCCCCTCGACAATGGGTTGCGGTGAGAGATCCGGATGCTGGCGCAAGACGGCCCCTATGCGGGACTTCGCATCAGCCGGCCAACCACCATCGAGCCATGCGTCCAGCGCGCGCAGCGGTTCGCGTGGCGATCCGCTGTACACACTGGTGCCGACGTCCGCGATGATCTGGTCGGGCTGCACCGGCAGGTCCCTCAGGACATCGCTCATGGTGGTCAGGCTGCGGCCGGTCACATAGATCAGCACGATCTCGTCGCGACGCGCCAGAATCCATTGGTAAAGCTCAGCGCACTGCTCGGGCGTACCTCCTAGAAAGGTGCCATCCAGATCAGTGGCGAGAACAGTCCTGTGCATCAAATTTCCTTGAATTCATTGGATGAGAAAGAACATCCGGCACAACGGCATCCATCCGTCGCGCGAAAACTTTGGCTCGTCAAGCCGGAGAGTTCAAGCTGACAGACACCGCGCGCGGCGTCTCCAATATGAGCGTGCGGGTCGGAAAGGCGAAGTCAACGCCTTCCTCAGTCAGACACCGCAACAAGGCCAGATTGATCGCCTGCTGCGCATCCATGTAGCTGTTGTAGTCGGATGTAAGCATCCAGTACACCACTTCAAAGTCGAGGCTCGAGTCGCCAAACGCCGCGAAGTGGCAACGGTCAAACCGAACCTGAGGCAGGTCGGCTGCGATCTTCCGGAGCATGCCCGGTATGGCTTCAAGTTGACCGGGGGCCGTGGCGTAGGTCACGCCGAACTTGAACACCACGCGCCGCTCCTGCATCTGCTTGAAATTGCGCAGACGCGTCTTGGTCAGGTCGGCGTTGGCGAACACCAGCATCTCGCCGCTCAGGCTGCGCACGCGAGTGGTCTTGAGACCAATGTTCTCCACCGTACCGGTCAACTCGTCGACTATGATGAAGTCGCCTACCTGGAATGGCTTGTCCAGCACTATCGAGAGACTGGCAAACAGGTCGCTCAGGATGCTTTGCAGCGCCAGGCCAATGGCAATACCGCCAATGCCCAACCCGGCTATCAGGGTGGTGACATCAAATCCGAAATTGCTGAGCAGCAGCAGGAACAGCAATGCCCACAGGACTACCCGGGCAAGGGCACTCATCATCGACAACGCGCTGGTCGCCGATGGATCAACTTCAAGTCCGCGCCTGCGCGCGCTGCGAATCCACGAGTCCAGGAACGAACCAACCCACAGACCGATCTGTACAAAGAGCGCCGCCAGTGCCGTGCCGTGGACCCAGCGCTCGACGACGGGCTTGAGTATCAGTTCGTTACTTGCGGGGGATAAGGCAATCAACGCGATCAACGACCACCGGGTGACCGCCATCGCTTTAACTATGGCATCGTCCCAGGTGTTTTCCGTGCTGCTGGCCCATTTTTCAGCCCTGGAAACGAGCCTCGGCTTGAGGATCGTCATGACCCCCACCGACAGAACTACCCACAGCAGCGCTTTGAGCCAATCAATTGCTGGGTTTCCGGCGATGGGCAGATTAAACAACTCGGGCATTGTTTCTGGGGGTCCTCGGGGTATGGGCGCCGGTGAAGGGTGGCAATTGCTGCACCGCGGCGAAGATTTCGACTTGACTCAAAGATTATAACAGAGTATGCGAAATCACGCCAGGCCGGCACTCTCTTGTCGGAATCGGCGTTTGGGTAAGGATGCTAGGATAAAAAATGACCGCAAAACCAGCAGAGGAACTCTGCGTGGCGGGTCTCGTGTATTTCGAGGTGTTTGTGCCCGGTATGCACCTGCCCGCATCCGGCGAGGAAAAGTTTGTCGATACCATCCGACTGGGGCTGGGCGGCGCGCTCAACACGGCCTCGGTCGCATCGGCCCTGGGATTGTCGGTGTGTCTGGCTCATCCCCGTGGGAGTGGCTTGTCCGACAGCGCCATCGCGCAGCGCATAGCTGCGCTCGGAATTCCAAGCGTGAACTGGCCAGCCCGGTCGGACCCGGCAGTGTCGCTGGTGTTCTCGGGGACCAACGACCGTTCCTTTGTGAGCGCGGCCGATTTTGCGTCCTTGAACGACTGCGAGAGCCTGCCGGCAGCAAGCTGGATCCATGTCCCGGGGCTGCTGGAGGCGCGCCGCTTGGCTCGACCGCTGGCCCTGGCTCGCGCGGCAGGCGCCAGAATCAGTGTGTCCGGCAGTTGGGCGCCTCAAGAGCTGACCGAACTTCGAGATCAATCCGGGCAACCCTGGGATTTGCTGATCCTGAATTCCAAGGAGGCGGCGCTTGCCGCCGCCAAAGCGAGTGAGGCTCCAGCCAAGCTCAAGGGGGCTGCGGTCAGCGTGGTGGTGACCGACGGGGCCGACGGGGCTTTCGGTCATTTGGAGGGGCGTTGGGTGAGTTGCCCCGGGGAAAAGGTGGCAGCGAAGGATTTCACCGGTGTCGGCGATGGCTTCTGCGCCGGTTTGCTGACCGCGCTGCTGCGCAAGCTGGATGGTGAACAGGCGCTGCGCTATGGCTGCCGGGTGGCGGCGAGGCTGTTGACCCAAGCGGGCGGAGTGGTGGAAGACCCCGCTTTGTTGGCGGATCTGGAGATGAAGAAATGATCAAGGAGTTTGTCATCCTTGGCGGTGGCAGCGCCTACACGCCAGGCTTGTTGCAGGCCCTCATCAAGCAGGGTGCCGCCTTGGGTCTGGAGCGGGTGCGTCTTTACGACACCAATGCAGAGCACCTGGCGCTGGTGGGGCGACTGGGGCAGGCGATGGCGCGCGCCGACGGGGCAAGCTTCAAGGTCGAGACCGCCGACAGCCTGGCTGCGGCGCTGACCGGTGCGGACGCCGTACTCAACAGCACGCGCCCCGGTGGTTTTGAGGCCCGCCGCATCGACGAAACGCTTCCTTTGGCGTTGGGAATTCCGGGCCAGGAGACCGTTGGCCCTGGCGGATTCTTCTTCGCTCTGCGCTCCGTTCCCGAGGCGCTGTTAGTCGCCGACACGATGGCGGAAGTGGCGCCGCAAGCGTTATTTCTCAACTACACCAACCCGAGCAATATCGTGACCCAGGCACTGGTGGATCGCGGTGGGCTGCGGGTGCTCGGGCTGTGCGACCAGTCCGACGAGGACCTCCACGACCTGGCGCGGGCCCTGGGCCGTCCCGACGAAACCATATCGTTCCGCTGCATCGGACTGAACCATGCCACCTGGTACAGCGACCTGCGTTTCGGCAACACGCCACTCGCGGGCATGCCGCTCGATCTTGAGGCGCCACCAGGATTGAATGAGGAGCATCGCTTGCGCTTCGAGTTATCGCAGGCGATGGCACGCGAAGCGCCAGGATACTGGCCCAATTCCTACCTGCCCTATTACATCGCTCCTGAACGCTTCGTCAGCCTGAGCCTGGCGCAGGGGCCGCGCAGCGATGCGATCGTCGCGCAGCTTCCCGCCTATTACGCGCACTTTCGCGAGGAGGCCGAAAGAGACCTACCGGAACTCCGGCACCACCGCGGCACGGCCGGGTTCGGAGACTTGGCGGTAATGGTCATTCAGGCCCTGAAACGACAAGCGGGGTCTCCCTTGGTGCTCAATACCGAGAATCAGGGAAGCACGTCGCTGTTTGCTCCGACGACGGTGGTAGAAGCGCAAGGCAAGCTCAGCGCCAGCGGATGGGAGAGCATGCCAGAGCCCGGGGTTCCGGCCAACCACGTGGATCTGCTTCATCGACTCGAGAATTACCAGCATCTGGCGGTAGAGGCGGCCCGCACCGGCGAAGGTGCGGCCATTGTCAGAGCCTTGGCTGCCAATCCCCTGGTGGGCAGCGAAGCCAAGGCCGCGGCGTTGTGGAAGCTCGCGCGCACGCAATACGGAGCGCTGCTCCCGCGCCTGGCATGAAGACCGTCGCGCTGGCCACAGCCTACCCCTGGTATGACATCGAACGGGTGATTATCCTGTCGCCGCATATGGATGACGCAGCGCTGAGTTGCGGGGGACTGATCAACTTTCTGAACGAGCGCCAAACCTCCTGCCTGGTCATCAGCATCTATGGCGGCAATCCACCGACAGTGAGAAGCAAGGATGGATCGCTGCGCACCCTGCAGCGCAAGGGCTACGTGAATCCCCGGCTGAGGCGACGCGAGGATGTCGCCGCCATGCGCGCCGCGAACGCCGATGTCGTCCATCTGGGATTCGCCGATGGCATCTACCGGCGCAGTCCGCTGAGCAATCAAATTATCTACCGCCAGGCGCGCGAGCGATGGGTCGCGCCCCGGGTGGACGATCTCGGCCATGTGGAGGAGCTCTTTCTGGTGCTCCGGCAACTATGCCTCGGTCTGGGCCGCATCCTCCTGGTCAGTCCGATGGGCATTGGACAGCATGTGGACCACACGATCGTGGCTCGGGTCGCTCTGCGCCTGGCGGAGCAAAGGGCTTCGCTGCTGTTCTACGAGGATTTTCCGTATGTGGTGAATCGATCGGTGGGGAACGGCGGAGCAGACGGCCCTCTGAGCGCCCTGCAGCGCTTGGCGCGTGACCCCGTTGCCCGCATGGTGCTGCCGGTGTCGGTCGCGGCCAAGGCTTCCCTGATCGGGCACTACCAATCGCAGATCCCGGCCCTGTTCGAGGACAGCGCCGGTCTCCATGCGGCTCTCCAGTCGCATCAACACGAGGGAACCCCATGCGAGTTCTACTGGAAGACCAGGGACATCCGTGGAACCCAAAGGGATGAAGAGAATGAATGACAGCCACATGAAACGCGAGACCCTCGAGACCCCTGCCATGCTCCGCCGGGAGGCCGCAGAATGGGAGGCACAGGCCAGCCGGATTCACAAAGTCGTGGGCCAGCGTACCAACGTGGTCCTGATGGGGCGCGGCAGTTCGGGAAATGCCTGCACTTTCGGCTCCTATCTGTTCATGCTTCGCAGTGGTCGCCACCCGATTGAGTTCCGCCCTTGGGTGACCACCCAGTCCCTGCCCGATGCTGATTGGAGCGACACCGTGGCCTACGCCTTTTCGGCGTCCGGACACAGCACCGACATCACCTCGGCAGTGCAATGGCTCAAAGCGCGCGGGGCACTGACCGTGGCGGTGACTGCGGCTCCAGCCAAAGCGCCCTTGGTGGATCTCGCGGACAGTGTGTTTCGGCTGAACTGCGGCGACGAGCTGGCGGTGCCGGCCACCAAGAGTTTCACAGCCCAGCTTTTTGCTGCCGCGGCAATAGCCGGTTATCCAATAGCGCAAGCCGCAGCACAGACAGCCGCCGCCATGGACTCGCTGGTGCAGGGAGAGACTGTCAACTCGCTGGCCACCTTCCTGCAGGGATGCAGGACGGTGGCCTGGGTCGCGCGCGGGCCTTCCTACGCGGGTGCTTTGGATGCCGCGCTCAAAACCCAGGAAAGTCTGGGCTTGCCAGCCTTCGGCTATTCAGCGGCTGAGTTTCTGCACGGGCCGATCGCCATGTTCCATCGCTCGGACCGGGTGATCATGTTTTCCGGCGCAGACGAGACGATGGCCAGCACGCAGGCGGTGGTGACCACGCTGCTGGCGCGCAGCGTGCCCTTCGTCACGATAGGCACCGATTCCAGCCACGAGGCCGGGCTGCCAATCCCATTGCCTGATGAGCGCTGGGCGCGTACACCGGTACTCGCCTTTCTATCCCAACTCGCCTGCGAGGAAGTGGCCCAGCGCACGGGACTCGACCCCGACGCGCCCGCCAATCTTCAGAAGGTGACGCGAACCTTGTGAGGATCAATCGCCAGGAGACCAGGGCGCAGCGGTGACGGACAAGCTGCAGTTCTCGACAATCTTGGCGTTTCCGTCCTTGTCGGTATGCGGCATGGTCACAATCACGCGCCCGGCGTTCCGGGCCTTCACAACTAGCTCGCCGGCAGCAGCAGGTCCGGC
>JAGXFG010000112.1 GCA_024637395.1 Burkholderiaceae bacterium
GGCCGGTTACCAGCAACGTTAGACCTCAAACCCCATGACTACCGCCGTCCTCATCATCGACGTTCAGCAGGCTCTGTGTTCTGGCAAGTACGAGGTGTTCGAGTCCAAGCGCGTCATCGCCTGCATCAACCACGTCTCTCGCATGGCCCGTGAGGCAGGCGCCCTAATAGTCATCATTCAGCATGAATCGCAGGGCGGTGGCCCGCTAGACTCCGCCACTGCGGGTGAATCGCCCCGGCTTTCGTAGACACCTTCGAGCCATAATATTTGGCGATGAAGGGGGTGTTCATGAACAGCAAGCGGTACACGGACGAGTTCAAGGTGGCGGCGGTGAAGCAGATCACTGACCGGGGCCATTCGGTGGCCGATGTTGCGGGTCGGCTTGGGGTTTCGATCCACAGTCTCTACGCCTGGCGCAGGAAGTATGAGAAGCCCAGTACGGTGCGCCAGGCCGATGCGGATCAGGCGGCGGAGCTGCGGCGAGTGAAGTCCGAGCTTCGGCGTGTGACCGAAGAGCGAGACATTCTAAAAAAGGCCGCGGCGTACTTTGCCAAGCTGTCCGGGTGAAGTACGCGTTCATGCGCGAGCACGAGCAGGAGTTTCGGTTGCGCAGCATGTGCCGGGTCTTCGGTTTGCACCGCAGCGGGTACTACGCCTGGCGGGCCTCACCGCTGTCGGTGCGCCGGAAGGACGATCTGCGGGTGTTGGGTGTCATCAAGCACTGCTGGCTGGAGAGCGGCGGCGTGTATGGCTACCGCAAGATCACCCGCGACCTGCGTGATTTGGGGGAAGTCTGCGGCAAGCACCGGATCGCCAGGTTGATGCGGCGTGAGGGTTTGCGGGCGCAGGTGGGCTATGGCCGACGGCCTGGAATCAGGGGCGGGAAGCCGTCGATCGTCGCGAACAATCACTTGGCCCAGCAGTTCGATGTCGCAACCGCCAACGAAGTCTGGGTAACGGACATCACTTACATCCGCACTCACGAGGGGTGGCTGTATCTGGCCGTGGTGCTCGATCTGTTCTCGCGCCAGATCGTCGGCTGGGCCATGCAGCCGAGCCTGCACACCGACGTAGTGCTGCAGGCCTTGATGATGGCCGTCTGGCGGCGCAAACCGCCAGTCGGGTTGCTCGTGCATTCCGATCAGGGAACGCAGTTCACGGGTCACGAGTGGCAGGATTTCCTCAAGGCACACGGGTTGGTGAGCAGCATGAGCCGGCGCGGCAACTGTCACGACAACGCCGTGGCCGAGAGCTTCTTCCAGTTGCTAAAACGCGAACGCATCAAGCGCAAGATCTACGTCACGCGCGAAGACGCGAAGTCCGATGTCTTCAACTACATCGAGATGTTTTACAACACCCGCCGACAGCATGGACACAACGGCGGGCTTTCTCCCGTAGAGTTCGAGAAGCAGGTTTCAAAACGAGGCTTCTAGGTGTCTACAGAAGCCGGGGCGATTCAACTGAAGAGATGAAGCTCACGTCCATCGAGACTGTTGAGATTGACCAAGGAATATTCGGCCGCATATTCGGGTTCGGAACGGTGAAGATCACGGGGCGAGGCATCAGCGATTTTGTGTTCAAAGGAATAGACGATCCCATGTCTGTGAAACGACAGATCGAAAGCGTGAGCAATCCGGTAGGGTGAGTTCTGCGTTCTAACTCTAGCTGGTGCGGACGGGCCGCCAGCATCTCGCCAAGTTCAACCACCGTGCTGGCCCGCCGCACAGCAGGACGTTAGGCGTCACAAGGCCCACCTTCCGCGATGTCCGTAAATCCTAATCGTCTCGAAATGACCGCGGTTCTCAGCAACCGCCGCAGGGAGCGCATTCCGGGCTCTCGGCGGGTGCGAGAAGATGACCTGCACGGACTTGCAGAGTTGATGTTTTCTGCCTACCAAGGGACGGTTGACTACACGGGCGAATCGGTTGAATCCGCCGCTGAAGAGGTAACGAAGACCTTTACGGGATCGTATGGGCGCTACATGCCTCAGTACTCATATGTAGTGGTGCGCGAATCCGCACTAGCCTGCGCAACACTCGTGACTCGACGGGAAGGCGTGCCACTACTGGTCTTCGCCATGACTGCACCAGCGTGGAAGAGAAAAGGATTAGCGAAAGCAACGATCAGGCAGGCGATGCAAGACCTCTTCGAGGCTGGCGAAACGCAACTCGACCTTGTAGTCAATGCTAAGAATTCGCCCGCCTTGAATCTCTACCTTCAACTGGGCTTCGTGCCCGATCGCGGTGACGCCTAACCAGTCATTCAACCGGACCCGCAACGGCAGGCGGCTTGCGTCTGGCGGGGTTCGCTTCGCTCACTTTACCCCTCCAGCCACAAACCGCCTGCCGCCGCGGGCCGGTTAATTCCAACGTTGGCCCCGGAGTGAATATCGCCCTGCTTGCGGTCTTATTGCTGGATGCAGCATGGGCAGCAACGGCCGTAGCCGCTGAAGCGAAGGTGCAGTTGCCGTCGGCATGCACGAGCGCTATCGTCAAAGTCATGCCGGACTGGAGCCCGGTGGAGACCCCGGAGGACGCTGCAATGTGGGCTCGCAAGCGGAGTTGGAACCCTGTCGTAACCGCGGGTGACTTTGACGGCAATGGGTCCGCAGACTGGGCCGCACTGGGAACGTCCAAGGGTAAGAGCAGACTTGTCGCATGCATGAACGCCAGCTCGCGTCTCAAGCTCCTGGTTATTGATGAACCTTACTGCGCGGATCTCGTCTATCGAGCCAGGGCCCGTTCGCCGCACTACAACTACGAAACTGGGCGCACCGAGTTGATAAGGAACGACGGGGTGTCGGTAAGTTGCTTCGAGAAAGCTGGGGCCACCTATGTGTACGAGCGAGGAAACTTCCGGCGCATTATCGATTCCGACTGACAGACACAGCAGTTCGATGGGGCCGAACCTTCCGACAACCGGACCTTCAGCGGCGTTCGGCCATCGCGGGTCGGTCGCGTCGCGCGTCAGGAGGCACAAGGTACGCATCCGCCGCGTCGATCACCGCGGCATACCCATGAGGAGAACTCGAGATGATTCAGGGGTCCTGTCACTGCGGTTCGGTCAAGTGGACGTTTGAAGGTCACCCGGACGGAGCAACAGCCTGCAACTGCACGGTGTGTCGGCGCTATGGCGTTCTCTGGGCGTACGGCTACGAGGGTGAAGGCATCAAGGTCGCGGGCGAGACGAAAGCGTACGTCCGGGGCGAAGCGATTGAATTTCACTTCTGTCCCAACTGCGGCTGCGTGGCCTTCTGGCGCTCAAAGGAGTACGGCAAGAACGGGCGGCGCCGGATCGCTGTCAACCTTCGTCTCGCCGAACCGCAGGCAGTGGCGCAGATTCCAATCGACCACTTTGACGGACTGAACACCTTCGCCGATTTGCCGCGAGACGGTCGTTGTGTTGCCGACTACTGGTTCTAGGGCCGCAGGGGACGCAGCGCGGCCTGACTCTTCGTTCAAAAATTCCACGAGGTGCTCTGATGCGGAACTTGAAGCTGAGCAAGGCCTTTACCCTGATGGAATCGGGGCCCGTTGTCCTCGTGACTACCCATGACGGGCAGAAGGACAACATCATGACTATCTCCTGGACGATGGTTTTGGATTTCACTCCGCTATTTGCCATCACCACGGGCGAATGGAATCACTCTTTCGCGGCGCTGCGCAAGAATCGGGAATGCGTCATTGCCGTCCCCACGGTTGACCTGCTCGACAAAGTAGTCGGCATAGGAACTTGCTCAGGGGCCGACACCGACAAGTTTGCAAAGTACAAGCTCACGCCGGCGCGGAGTAAGATCGTCAGTGCCCCCTTGATCAGGGAGTGCCTCGCCAACATCGAGTGCAAGGTCGTCGACTTCGTCAGGAAGCACAACATCGTCGTGTTGGAGGGGGTCGCCGCATGTATCGATACGGCGCGCAAAGAGAAGCGCACGGTTCACGCGGTTGGTGACGGAATGTTCATTGTCGACGGGCGCAAGATCGACCGCAGGAAGATGATGGCGGCCAAGATCCCATTCGGCGTTTAGCGTTCCTTGGCAAGTCATCAGGAAGTTGAGGGCTCCCAATCGCAATCCTTTGAAGGAGCAAGTCATGTCTGTAGCAAAGGTTATCGAAGTCATTTCCAAGAGCAAGGTCAGTTTTGATGACGCCATCAAGCAGGGAGTCGCACGGGCATCGGAAACCGTGAGAGACGTCTCGTCTGCCTGGGTCAAGGATCAAAGTGTCACCTTGAGCAATGGCAAGATCATGGAGTACATCGTGATCCTCAAGGTCACCTTCGTCCTCAAAGCCGCTAGCGGGGCCAAGACCAAGGCGTAGGGAATGTGAGGCACAAACGCCTCGATCAGTCGCACCTCCCGAGTGCGCTCTAAGCCTTCGCTCAAGCGGATGGCCAACGGCATGCCGTCACCGGACATCAGTTCATTCTTGCCCGGTGCCGTCCTGCCGTCGCCTGCCGCTGGGCCCCAACGTCGGATTCGATGGACACACGCCCAATAACTCACCACGACTTCGCCGCAATCCTGGCGTTGAATGACGAGTCCGTTCAGTACCTCAGTCCGTTGTCGCCGACCGGACTCGAGAGCCTTTGCAAGCAGTCCCCATTTCACCTGGTGATTGAGAGTGACGGCGAAATTCTGGGATTCATCATCACGCTTGCCCAGGGCGCGGACTATGACAGCGTCAATTACCAATGGTTCGCACAGCGTTACGAGCAATTCCTGTACGTTGACCGCATCGTGGTCTCAAAGGGCGCCCAGGCAAAGGGTGCCGGCTCGGCCATGTATCGCGAGGTCTTCGCCTTTGCTCACGACCAGGGCTTCGCCGTCATTGCCTGTGAATTTGACGTCGACCCACCCAATCCGGGGTCAGCGAGATTCCACAGTAGATTCGGCTTTCGGGAAGTTGCCCGGCAGCTGGTCGCCAACGGCAAGAAGGCGGTTTCACTGCAAGTAGTCAGTCCACCGCACCCCGCAGCGTTCGCTCAGCATCGCTGCCCCATCTGCGGCGGGCCGAATTCGTGCTCCGCGGCAGCCCTGGGCACTACCGAAGTGGCTTGCTGGTGCCGCGCAGAGCAGTTCAGCGCCGAACTGCTGGCGCTCGTCCCAACCGACTTGAAGCGCGTCGCCTGCATCTGCAGGAGTTGCGCCCAGGCGGACTTCCGACTCCCGGCATCAGTCAACGCAACCGGCGACGAGCCATGATCGAACTCTACTACTTCCCCGGTAACGCCAGCTTTACGCCGCACGTCCTGCTGCGCGAGCTGGACATCCCTTTTGCGCTCAGATTGGTCGACCGCGGCGGCGGTGAACACAAGCAGCCCGCTTACCTTGAGCTCAATCCCAATGGCGCCATCCCGGTTCTGGTTGACGGCAAGCTGGTTCTTTATGAAACCGCCGCCATTTGCCTGCATCTGGCCGACACTCACCCCGGCTCGAAACTTATGCCGGCTCTGGGCACGCCCGAACGGGCGCAGGCATACAAGTGGCTGATCTGGGCGACCAACACGCTGCAAGCCACCCTGATGCACTATTTCTACCCCGAGCGAATGATCGAGGCCGGCAACAGCGATGGTGCCTTGCAGGTCAAGGCTCACGCCGAGGAACGCGTCGGTGAGTTGCTCTCACAAGTCGACCAGGAACTCGCGCGTCACGGATCCGGCTGGTTCCTGGGCGAGCAGTTCAGCGTGATTGATCCGTACCTCTTCATGCTCTGCCGCTGGACGCGCGGTTTCAGCTCCAAGCCGGCACGGGAGTACCCGAACATCGCGCCCTACCTGGCGCGCGTGCTCGAGCGTCCGGCGCTTCAGGCCACGCTGGCGGCAGAGGGGATCAGTGCGCCGTGGTACTGACGAGCGCGCGGCACCTTTGAAACAGTGGCGCCAGGCCCGCCCTGGCGTTCACGACGAGGGCTTGTCAGCCAGGCCCATCGGTGCCGCGGTGAAGATGCGGCGATCCATTTCACGCAGATCGCCGGCCACCGCGATCGGGCCGGCGCAGTGCGCCAGGACATCGCGCTCGACATCAATGCCCGGCGCGACTTCCACCAGTTGCAGCCGACCCTGTTCAAGCCTGAATACCGCCCGTTCGGTCACATAGAGCACCCGGGTGCCGAGCTGCGACGCGTAGGGGCCGTTGAACGACAGATGTTCGACCTGCTCCACCAGCTTGCGGGTGTGGCCCTCGCTGACAATGCGCAGCCGAGCGTCCTCGACCGCCACTTTGAGGCCGCCGGCGGTCAGCGTGCCCATGAACACCAGCGAGCTGGTCGATTGGGTGATGTTGATGAAGCCGCCAATGCCAGCCACCATCCGCGCCGGCCCGGCGCCGAACAGGCTGACGTTGACGTCGCCGGCGGGGTCGAACTGGGCGAGACCGAGAAAGGCCATGTCCAGGCCGCCGCCATCGTAGAAATCGAACTGGGCCGGCTGGTCGATGATCGCATCGGGATAGGCGCTGGCGCCGAACGAGAGTCCGTCGGCCGGCACTCCGCCGATCGGCCCGGCCTCGACCGTCAGAACGAAGTCGTCGACCCCCTCCTCGTGGGCCACCGCACCGACTCCGGCCGGCATGCCGACTCCGAGGCTGACCACGCGAGGCCCTTGCTGCACCAGCTCGAGCAGCGCGCGACGCTGGATGATCCGGCGCGCGTCGAGCGCGCCAGCAGTCGACACACGCGCTGGCAGCGGCCCCTCGCCGAGGTAAGCGGGATTGAAGTTTTCGCCGAACGTCATCCCGTGCACTGCCGGGTCGTCGCCGACCTCGACCAGGTAATCGACCAGGATCCCGGGAATCCTGACATCCGCAGCCCGTGCCCGCCCCCCGGTGATGTGCTTGACCTGCGCGATCACGATCCCGCCGCTGTTGTGCGCGGCCTGGGCGATGGCCAGCAGTTCGTGGTGGAAGGGCTCGTGTTCGGCGGTGATGTTGCCGGCGGCGTCGGCGCTGGTGCCGCGCACCAGCGCGCAGTTGATCGGGAATGGCAGGTAGCGCAGCATTTCCTTGCCCCCGACCTCGATCAGCTCGACCAGCTCTTCGGTGGTCCGCTCGTTAAGGCGCCCGCCGCCGTGGCGCGGGTCGACGAAAGTGTGCAGTCCGATCGGCGTGATCACCCCCGGTTTGCGGCCGGCGATCGCGCGATAGAGGTGGGTGATGACCCCCTGGGGCAGGTTGTAGGCCTCGGCAGCGTTGTCCAGCGCCAGGCGCGAGAGCCGCGGCGCCGAGCGCCAGTGGCCGCCGATAATGCGTTTCGTCAGTCCGGCGTTGCCAAAGTGGTTGACGCCGCGCGCGCCGCGATCGCCCTGTCCGGCGGAGTAGACCAGTGTCAGGTTGCGGGGCTCCCCGGTTTCCAGGAAGCGGCGCTCGAGTGCCGCCGTGACAGCCTCGGCGTGGCCGACGCCGACAAATCCAGCGCTGGCCACCGTCCAGCCGCTGCCAATCAGTGCGGCGGCCTGCGCGGCATTGACCCGCTTGGGCGGGCGAATTGGCACTGCCGGTTCAGTAGGTGATGGTCATCGCGTCGACATCGACGCTGATCGCGCCCCTGCCGAGCGCTCCGATGGCGTACTTTGCGAAGTCATGCCCCCACGCGCTGTCGTCCCGGAAGAGGCCCGGTCCGGCCGCTTGTGCTACGGCCAGCACCTTGTCGGCGATCAGCACTTTGCCTGAGGGGCGCAGCGGTTCGGCGCCCAGGTCGACAAATTGTTTGTCGAGCCATTGTCCGGAGACCATGCGGTCCGCAACCTGATCATCGCGCAAGACGTAGTGGAACTTGAGGTTCGGGGGGAACCGTACGGTGACTTCTACGCTCATGTTTTCCTCAGTGGATCTCTTTGACTAGAATCCTAACCTGTTCAGACGCCCCAGGTGACGTCCTTGCCGCCGCGGTGCGCTTCTTCCAACATCTCTATGAAGGGGTAGGCGCGCTGGGCCAGTGAGACCGCCAAGCCTTCCTGGTCGTCAGCGTTGGGGTCCACATCAGCGGTGGATTCTCGCGTATCTTGCGGGGCGGCTTTGGATTCCTCAACCGCTTTGTGCAACGCGGCCACCGCCGCCGGAATCTGTTCCACTGTAATGATGCCAGTCTGTCCAGGCTCTTTGCCGATAATGGCGAGCACATGCTCGGCAACCGATTGAATCATGAACACGCTGCCCGTGGCGCGCGACTTGAATTGGTAGAGCATTTATTCTTTCTCCTTCTGCGAAGGTTTTCGGCCCCGTGGCCCCCACACTCAATCTTAACCTCCCTTCAGCCCGCATGGTCAGTCTACTACCAACCGGCCGTTGCCGATGAACGCGTCTCTGTCCAGGGGCGCGGCGGTGCGGGTCTTCCTGTGCTTCGCGTCGGGCTACTTCATGTCCTACGCGCTGCGCTCCGTAAATGCGGTGATCGCCCCCGAACTGGTGCACGAATTCGCGCTGAGCAACGCCCAACTGGGGTCGCTCTCGAGCGCCTATTTCCTGGCTTTTGCGGCGCTGCAGCTCCCGCTGGGCATTTGCCTTGACCACTTCGGCTCGCGGCGCACCGACGCCGGCCTGCTGCTCTTCGCCGCGCTCGGCTGCGCGCTGTTCGCCACCGCCCATGGGGTGACGGCGCTGTGGTTTGGCCGCGCGCTGATCGGCGCCGGTGTCGCCGGGGGGCTGATGGCGCCGCTGCGCGCCTTCCGCTTCTGGTACGCACCAGAGCGCCAGCAACAGCTGGTCGCCTGGATGATGGTGGCGGGCACCCTGGGAGCACTCTCGACC
>JAGXFG010000113.1 GCA_024637395.1 Burkholderiaceae bacterium
AGCGAACGGGCCCAGGGGTCGATCAGCAGCCGCTCGGGGTTGAAGCGCTGACCGGCCGCCGGATCCCAGGGGCCGTGCGCGCGCAGACCATAGCGTTGTCCCACGCGCGGGCCCGGCACGAAACCATGCCAGACGCCGTCCGTGCAGGCCGGCAGGCGGATGCGCGCGGTCTCGATTCCGCCCTGATCATCGTAGAGGCACAGTTCGACGGCCGTCGCGTGGCGTGCATACACCGCCACATTCAGGCCGGGGCGACCGCCCATTGAGGCCGGCACCACGCCCATCGGCCAGGCGCGCCCGGGCTCGCAAACGGCTCCGGTGATATCGTTCATGCCACCGGCTCCGGCGCCAGCCAGATCACAGCCAGCGGGGGCAGATGCAGGCTGATCGACCACGGCTGACCGTGCATCGGGATGGGCTCGGCCACCACCCGGCCCTGGTTGCCGGCATTGGTGCCGCCGTAGTGGGCGGAATCGGTATTCATGCATTCGCGCCAGGCGCCGCCGTGGGTCACGCCGATCCGGTAGCCATCGCGCGGCACCGGCGTCAGGTTGCAGATCACGGCCATCTGCTCGTGCGCGGCGTGGCCAAAGCGCATGAAGCTGAAGATCGAGTTGTCGCGGTCGTCGGCGCTGATCCAGCTAAAACCGCCGGGGTCCGCGTCGCGCGCATGCAGCCCCGGGTGCGTGCGGTAGGTGTGGTTGAGGTCGCGCACGAGGCGCTGCACGCCGGCATGGGCGGGGTCCTCCAGCAGGCCCCAGTCCAGCTCGCCATCGTGATTCCATTCGGTGGGCGTGGCCAGCTCGCAGCCCATGAACATCAGTTTCTTGCCCGGAAAGGCCCACATCAGAGCATACAGCGCGCGCAGGTTGGCGCGCTTTTGCCAAGGGTCGCCGACCATCTTGCCCAGCAACGAACCCTTGCCGTGCACCACCTCGTCGTGCGATAGCGGCAGCACGAAATGCTCGCTGTAGGCGTACATCATGGCGAATGTGATGCGCTCGTGATGCCAGCGGCGGTACAGCGGGTCGAGCGCGAAATACGCCAGCGTGTCGTTCATCCAGCCCATGTTCCACTTGAAGTCGAAACCCAGGCCGCCCTGCGCGGTGGCACCGGTCACGCGGGGAAAGGCAGTCGATTCCTCGGCCAACGTCACCACGCCGGCGGCCTCGCGGTGCAGGATGTCGTTGGTTTCACGCAGGAAGTTGATGGCCTCGTAGTTCTCCCGGCCGCCGTCGCGGTTGGGAATCCACTCCCCGGCGGGTCGGCTGTAGTCGCGGTAGAGCATCGAGGCCACCGCATCAACGCGCAGCCCGTCCACACCATACTGCTCGACCCAGAACAGCGCGTTGCCGACCAGGAAGTTGCGCACTTCGTTGCGGCCGAAGTTGTAGATCAGCGTGTTCCAGTCGCGGTGAAAGCCCTCGCGCGGGTCGGCGTGCTCGTACAGCGCCGTGCCGTCGAAGGAGACCAGCGCGTGCGGGTCTGAAGGAAAGTGTCCGGGCACCCAGTCGAGGATGATCTTGATCCCGGCCGCGTGGGCCGTGGCGATGAAACGTCGCAGCGCTTCCGGCGAACCGTAGCGCGCGGTGGGCGCGTACAGGCCGGTGGGCTGGTAGCCCCAGGAGCCGTAGAAGGGGTGCTCGCTCACCGGCAGCAGCTCGATGTGGGTGAATCCCAGGTCCGCCACGTAGGGCACGAGCGTGGCCGCCAGAAAGTCCCAGTCCGGCATCTGGCCACCGGGCCGCCGCCAGGAACCGGCGTGCACCTCATAGATGGCGACGGGTGCTGCGCTGTGGTCGGCCGCGGGCCGTGGCGTGGCGGGGGCTGGTCCGGATCCGTCTGGCGAGCTGGCGGCCTCGCAGACCCAGGCGGCGTTGCCGGGCGGGCCTTCGCTGCGGCGCGCGTAGGGGTCGCCCTTGAGCGTGCATTGCCCTTCAGCGTCCATGACCTCGAACTTGTAGAGCGCACCTGCGCCCACGCCGGGCAGGAATATTTCCCACACGCCGCACTCGACGCGCCAACGCATCGGGTGGCGCCGACCATCCCAGCCATTGAAATCCCCTACGACGGACACCCGCTGCGCATGGGGCGCCCAGACCGCAAACGCCGTGCCGGCCACGCCGTCCAGCGTGACCAGGTGCGCGCCCAGCTTCTGCCAGGGGCGCAGGTGCTGCCCTTCAGCCAGCAGCCAGACATCCATGTCGCCCAGCCAGGGGCCGAAGCGGTAGGGGTCTTCCAGCATCATGCGGTGCGCGCCGTAGTTGACGCAGAGGTGGTAGTCCGCCCCTGTCCCCCCGGGGAGCTTGCCGGCGAAAAGGCCTTCGCTGCCGCATTTCGCCAGTTCGGCCAGCGTTTCCCCACTGTGGCGGGAGTGCGCGGCCACCGCCGTGGCGCCCGGCAGGTATACCCGCAGCGTGGCCTGGCCCGAAACCGTGTCCAGGTGCGGGCCGAGGTGACTGAAGGGGTCGCGGCAGCGGCCCTGCTGCAAAGACAGGGCGAGCGCGCGTTCCGGATCGGCAGGGGACATAAGGTCGGGCGAGGGCATCTGGAGTGGTGAGAGGCACATTTTGGCACTCCTGACGGATGTGATTGCCCAGAGCACCCAAATTTCAGGGTCTTGAGCACATAACTCGGCCTGCGATTTTGGCGTATGCCGCGCCGTGCCTGCGACACAAGCCGGTTCGTGCCTGGCCTGCCTGGCAAATAACCAGAATTCCCAGTTAATTTCCCTGATACAGGGAAAATTCCTCCGGAGACTGGTTCGGCCAAGACTCCGTCCACCGCCATTGTCTAAAAGCCACCGGGTCGCGGTGGCTTTTTTATTGGTGAAGCCCGCCAGGCGCGGCCCTCAGCGGGTCGTCTCCCGAGCGTGGCGGAAGGCCTGCTATTCGGCACCGTTGGGTTCGATGACCACCTTGATCACGCCGTCGCGACGATGGACGAACGTGTCCAGACCCTGGGCGAAATCTTCCAGCGCGAAGGTGTGCGTGATCAGGTCCCGCACCTTGATCCGTCCGGAGGCCATCATCTGAATGATCCGGCGCGCCACATTGGGATTCGCGCGCGAGCCGAAGATGGCAATCTCGTTGTGCACGATGTACTTGAACGGAAGTTCCTCGCGGACCTTGTCAGTGGCTACGCCCACCAGCGCCACCCGCCCGCCTTTGCGGACCATGCGTACCGACTGGGCCAAAGTTCCAGGCGCACCCGAGCACTCGCACACTAGGTCGACGCCCAGTTGATCGGTCAGTGCGCGCACGGCAGCTACGGGCTCCTCATGCTCGAAGTCGACGACCGCATCCGCGCCCAGGGCGGCTGCCGCCTTCAGACGAGCGCCCCGGCCGACGACGATGACCCGCGCCGCGCCCAGCGCCTTGGCGAAGCGCATCGCGATCAGGCCGATCGGTCCGGGACCGATGATCACCACCGTGTCGCCGGCGATCACACCGGCCAACTCTAGCCCGTGCAAACCGGCGCCCGCGGTATCGACCAGTGCGCCCTCGCGAAACGGGACGGTCGCGGGCAGCAAATTGATGCTGCGAATCGAGTAGACGCTGTATTGCGCATATGCCCCCGGCGAAATGAAACCGTAGTGGCGGTGGCCCGTTTCCGGACGTCCGTAGTTCTCGCAGAGGTTGTAGCGGCCAGCGAGACAATTACGACAATAGCCGCAACCCTTGTGCGCCTCGCCTGATACTCGATCGCCGACCTTGAAGCCGAGGACCCCGTCGCCGAGGGCCACTACCTCGCCGGACCACTCGTGACCGGGTGTGAAGGGATATGCCGGCGGCCAGACTCCGGCGAGATCACCCCGGATGATCTCGGGGTCGCTGCCGCAAATCGCGACTGCGCGAATCCGGCACAGGACCTCTTGCGGCCCAGGTTTCGGAACGGGGACGGTGCTGACCTCAAATGACCCCGGTGAGGTCAATACCAGCGCTTGCATTTGATTGGGTACGATTGCGCTCATGGTGTGTCTCTCTTGCGTTAGGGGGTGCGGGTTGCTGCCTCTTGCTGCAGTCGGGAGGGTGCGGTCAAAGATGGTTACTGTAGCATTGGATCCAATATACACAGTACACTCATAGGCGCAATGTGCGGCAACCTGGAGCTGGTTGTCAACCGCTCACGGCGGGTTTGTTGGTATCCCCGACTGCCCCCCTGATGGTGTGCGGGGAACGGGTGAGCGCAGCGCCATGCCAGGCGCGTTTCTGAAACTCTATCCTGACGAAGGAGGGTCCACTCTTGAATACGAACGATGACGCAACTCCGGATGGTGACGGGACGACCGGCGCATCCATCAGGCACGTCTATCGCAGCATGCAGGACATCGTCTTTCAGACGCTACGCGACGAAATCCTGACGGGGAAGCTGCGCCCGGGGCGCTCGCTGAGTACCCTGTCGCTGGCAAAACGCCTGGGCGTGAGTCGTACGCCGGTACGCGAGGCGCTGAACCGACTGATCTCGATCGGGTTGGTCGAAAACGCATCGTACCGGGGCTGTTCGGTCCGGAAGCTGTCCGTGGAGGAGGTGGTCGAGGTCTATTACATCCGGGCCGCCTTGGCCGGCGTGTGCGCCCGCCTGGCGACCAAGCGCATCACCGAGGCGCAAAAGAAGAAACTGATCGTTCTCTGCGAGAAGATGGAAAAGGACCGGCCGGGCGAGGATCTCAAGGCGATGCTGCATCAGAATTTCGAATTCCATAACATCATTTTCAAGGCGGCTCACTCCCCCAGCATCGAGGCCATGGCGCTGCAGTACTACCACCAGAGCGAGCAGTTCCGCGTCCTCTCGCTCGAGCTCCCGGGCCGCTTTGAGGAGGCCTGCCGGGAGCATCGCGGCATCCTGCAGGCGATTCTCGACGGCGATGCCGAGCGGGCTGAGCGGTGCTCACGCGAACACCAGTTGAACACGGCCCGTCGGATTACGAAATCGCTGGGCTACGAAGACGATATTTGAGCCGACACTCGATGCGCTCGCTCGAGCGTGCTTTCCCTTGACAAGCTGTCAATATATTGGATACTGGATCCTGGATGCACAAATCCGCCACGGGTGGCTTTGCGATCATCCGGTGCAGGGGCTAGTTTGATCGCTACCGTTTGCAGGCTGGATTCGGGATAGTGATCGCCAAGTGGACGGGTCGGGGGCGGTTCTAACGTATGGCAGCTATCGAGATTCGCGAGGTCGACAAGTCGTTCGATGCCACGCCGGTGCTTCACGGCCTCAGTCTTTCCGTCGCGGACGGCGAGTTTCTCGTCCTGGTGGGTCCGTCGGGTTGCGGCAAGTCGACCCTGCTGCGCATGATCGCCGGTCTTGAGGAAATATCCGGCGGCGAGATCGTGATCGGGGAGCGGGTGGTCAACGATCTGCCGCCCAAGGATCGCGACATTGCGATGGTGTTCCAGAACTACGCGCTGTACCCGCACATGACGGTGCGCGACAACATGGCGTTTAGCCTGAAGATGCGCGGCGAATCCAAGGCCGCCGTCGCAAAGAAGGTTGCCGACGCCGCCGACATCCTCAACCTCTCCAGCTATCTTGATCGCTACCCGCGCCAACTCTCGGGTGGACAGCGCCAGCGGGTCGCGATGGGGCGCGCCATCGTGCGCGACCCGCAGGTATTCCTGTTCGATGAACCGTTGTCCAATCTTGATGCCAAGCTGCGGGTGCAGATGCGCGTCGAGATCAAGTCACTGCATAACCGACTGCGCGCGACCTCGATCTACGTCACCCACGACCAGATTGAAGCGATGACCATGGCCGATCGCATCGTGGTGCTCCAGGATGGCCGGGTCGAGCAGGTGGGTTCGCCGCTGGAGTTGTATGACCACCCGGCGAATCTCTTCGTCGCCGGTTTCATCGGCTCGCCGGCCATGAACTTCATTCACGGCCACCTGCGTCGCCGTGACTCGGGCCTGTGGGTCGAAGCCGGCGAGGGGACCCTGTTGCAGACCAGCGGCAAGCACCGCGGTGAGGAAGGCCAGGAGGTGGTGTACAGCTTTCGGCCCGAGCAATTCACGCTCGGGGCCGAGGGAACGGGGTTTCCCGCCAAGATCCTGGTGATCGAACCGACGGGCGCCGATACGCACGTCTACTGTGAATTCTGCGGCACGCAGATTTGTGTGGTGTTGAGCGAACGGCTCGTATTCAAGTCAGGCGAGATCCTTTGGGTGCAGCCGAAGAACGAAGTGGTCCATGTGTTCGACGCGGCGACCGGCAAGGTTCTGAACTGAGCCGGTGAAAGCGGAAACAATCGACAAACAGGAGGGATGAAATGAGCAAGTGGAATCTGACTCGCACCGTGTCGTCGTTGGCGATCACGGCGATGCTGGGGTTGATGGCAGGAGAGACCGCAGCCGCCACGAGTACCCCGGCCAACTTCCCGAAAGGAAAGGTGACCATTGAGATCTGGTGGCACGAATATGGTCCCTTTACCGCTTACGTCAAGGAACTGATCGAGGAGTACAAGAAGGTCCGACCCAACGTAACCATCAATCCGGTCGTCACTTCCTCAGGCGATATCAATCAGAAGCTGACCGTCGGCCTGGCCACGGGAACCGGACCCGACATCATGGATCAGGACGCTTCGTTCTACGAGTTGTATTACGCCAAGGGCGTGCTGGAACCGCTGAACCTGGAAGTGTTCGGCGCCAAGACCTACGAGGAAATCATCGCCCGCTATACCCCCGGCGGCATCGCGGCCGGCACCTTTGGCGGCCAGGTCTACGCGCTGCCTTACCAGGGCAATTCGATGAGTCTGTTCGTCAGCAACAAGGCGTTTGCCGCCGCCGGACTCGACCCGGTGAAGGATGCTCCGAAGACCTGGGACGACATGAAGGCGCTGGGACCCAAGCTCAAGAAGGTGGAGGGCTCGCGCACGATCCAGAAGGCGTTTGACTTCCCGTACCACAGCCCGCGTTGGGAAATGCAGTGTTTCCAGCCACTGGTCGAGCAGTTCGGTGGCAAGATTCTCAGCGACGATGGCAAGACCGCATACCTAAACAGTCCGGAGGCCGTGAAGGCGCTGACACTGTGGCGTGACGTCACCAAGGTCACCGGCGACCCGAAAACCACGATGAACACGCCCAGCAATCCGAACCAAGACTTCATCGACGGGCGCGGTGCGATGTGGATCACCGGCCCCTGGGCGACTGCGCAGATCCAGAAGTCGCAAGTAGGCAACGATTTCACCGTGGTGTCGCTGCCCCAGGTCGATCCGGCCAAACCGCACACCATCGTGTACGGCTGGATGTGGGGGGTGAACAAGGACAAGCCGAGCGCGAAGAAGATCGTGGCCTGGGACTTCATCCGCTTCATGCTCTCGAAGCCCGACCAGTGGCTCGCCAAGGCCGGCTTCGTGCAGCCCGTGAGAGGCGTGAACGAGACCCCGGTGGCGAAGAACTTCCCGTTCTTCGACGTGCACATGAAGGACGTCTCGACCGCGTCTTGGTATGTCCGTTCCCAGTACACGAACGAAATCGGGCAGGCGGTCGGCCGCGCCATCGAGCGCACCGTGTATGACGGGATGGATCCCAAGGCCTCGCTCGATATGGCCCAGGGCGAGGTCGACAAGGTCCTGAAGAAATAGCGCCCTTAGGCAGGAGGCACCGGCCCCGGAGATGGGGCTTGTGCCTCCCTGCCGTGGCTGACTCGTGACTTCTTCCTCCTCCTCGAAACCCGCCTCGCCGGCCCCGACGACGCCTGTCGTGCGCCGGGAACGGCGGCCCCGCGTGCGCTTCAGCGTGTCCCGGCGCCAGGCGGCATTCGGCATCACCATCCTGCTGCCAACCTTGGCGGTGCTCGCGTTGTTTCGTTTCCTGCCGATGCTGGAGGCGTTCTATTTCAGCCTGACCCAATACGATCTGGTCCACCCGCCGAAATACGTCGGGATGGCGAACTTTGTCGATTTACTCACCGACCCGCTGTTCCTCAAGTCGGCGCGGGTGTCGCTGACCTACGTGCTGTTCAGCGTGGTGCCGGTACTGCCCCTGTCGTTGGGCCTGGCGGCGCTTTTCAACCGCAGCCTGTGGCTCAAGAATTTCTTGCGCTCGGCCATCTTCATGCCGGTGGTGATGCCCGCGGTGGTGATGGCCGTGGTCTGGACCTTCATGTACCAGCAGGATGGCGTGATCAACACGATTCTCAGCTGGCTCGGCATCGAGCCCATTGCCTGGCTGCGCAGCAGCGCGTCGGCGCTGTGGGCGGTAATTCTGATCGGCATCTGGCGTGCCACACCCTATTACATGGTGATCTTCCTGGCCGGTTTGCAGGCCATCCCGGCCGACTATTACGATGCTGCCGAGATCGACGGCGCGGGCAAATGGGCCAGCTTCCGGTACATCACGCTGCCGCTGCTCAAGCCCACGACGCTGCTGGTGGTGGTGATGAACGTCATCGTCGCGATGAAGGTGTTCGCGGTGCCGTTGATCATGACGGGTGGCGGACCGGCCGACTCGACCCGGGTGCTGCCGCTGTTCATCTATCAGACGGCCTTTGAGTTCTTCGACATGGGGCGCGCGACGGCGATGAGCGTCTTCCTGTTCGTCGGCGTGATGCTCTTTTCCTTCCTGCAGGTGCGCATGTTTACCCAACGGGGCGAGTCGTGATGACCGAGTCCACCGCGCCGGCCGCGCCGGCGCGCGTGCGTCCGATCCCGCCGGTGCGCGGCCGGACCCGGCCACCGCGGCGACCCCGCCGCAACATCGTGATCTTCTGCGTCCTGCTCGGCGTCGCCATTGTTACTCTGTTGCCGTTCTACTGGATGTTTGCCTCGTCGCTGCGGACGATGGAGAACATGTTCAGCCTGCCGATCCAGTGGATTCCCGACCCGGTGAACTGGCGCTCCTATGTGCTGGCCTGGCAGGCGCAGGATTTCACGCGCTACTTCCTGAACAGCGGCTTCGTCGCAGTGGCCATCACCGTGAGCAACCTTTTGCTCTGCTCGCTGGCCGGATACAGCCTGACCAAGTTTCACTATCGCGGCCGCGGCCTGATGTTCATCCTGATCCTCAGCACCATGATGCTGCCGCTCGAAGTGACCATGGTGCCACTGTTTCTGATCATCAAGCAGCTCGACTGGGCGAACAGCTATCAGGGCTTGATCGTGCCCTTTATGGTCGACGGGTTCGGCGTCTTCCTGATGCGCCAGTACATGTTGAGCATTCCGAAAGACCTGATCGATTCGGCCCGTATCGACGGGGCCTCCGAATTGCGGATCTTCTGGATGATCGTCTTGCCGTTGTGCAAGCCGGCCCTGGTTGCGCTGGCGGTGTTCACCTTCCGCGAAGCCTGGGACATGTACATCTGGCCGCTCATCATCATCACCAAGGACTCGCTGCGCACCTTGCCGCTGGGCATTTCCCTGTTCATGAGCAGCTACGGCACCTCGTGGGATCAGCTGATGGCGATCGCCGTGCTGGGTACCTTGCCGATGATCCTGCTGTTCTTCTTCCTCCAGCGCGCGTTCATCCAGGGGATCGCGGCGACCGGTCTCAAGGAATAGCGACCATGCCCACTACCATGCGTGCCGTGGTGATCGCCAACTACGGTGGTGCACTGCAGTTTACCCACCGCCCCGTGCCGCGTCCGGGTCCGGGGGAGGTATTGATTCAGGTCCGTGCCAGCGGCCTGTGCAGCACCGACCTGCACCTGCTCTCCGGTCGCCAGCCGCTCGGCGATCTGCCGCGGATCCTGGGTCATGAACTTGCGGGCGACGTTGTCGAACTGGGTACGGGCGTGGAGCACTGGCGAACGGGCGATCGGGTCACGGCGGCGATCGACGTCACCTGCGGGCGCTGCCGGCATTGCCTGGCTGGTGCCACCCAACTGTGCCGAACGATGCGTCGCATCGGCTTTGAACGCGATGGCGGGCATGCCGATTTCGTGACCGTTCCGGCCGCGAATCTGGTGGCCATCGACGCTTCCATCTCGTACGCGGCCGCGGCGATCCTCCCGGATGCGATCGCCTGCATGTACCACAGCCTGATTCGCCAGGGGCAGGTGGGCATCGGGCAGCGCATCCTGATACTCGGTGTCGGCGGGCTCGGCATTCACGGCGTGCAGATTGCCCGCAGCGCCGGCGCCGAGGTGCTGGCCACCAGCCGGCAACCGCAGCGGGTCGCGCTCGCCGAGCAGTATGGCGCCATTGGCATCAATACGGCGACGGAGTCGCTCGAGGATGCGGTGGCACGATTCACGAGCGGCGAGGGCGTCGACGTCGTCGTCGACAACATCGGCAATCGCGCCAGCGTCGTTCAGGGGTTGAAGCTCCTGCGCCCGGGCGGCAAGTTTCTCGTCGTGGCCTACCTGGACGAGACCTTTGAAATCGCTTCGATGCCGCTCTTCAAGACCGAGCAGGAAATCATTGGTTGCCGCGGCAGCACCAAGCAGGACCTGATCGATGTCGTGCGCCTGGTGTGCAGCGGCCAGGTGACCCCAGTGCTCGGGGCCGCCTACCGGCTCGAGCAAATAGACGACGCGGTTGCCCACCTCGAGTCGGGCGACCTGGTCGGACGCATCTGGCTCACCCGCGACTGAGAACCGGTGCAACGGGGCCACCCAACCCGGGAGCGAATTCGTGATGATGGAAACGCTGGTATTTTTCGGCACCTACACTGAGCCAATTCTGTTCGGCACCGGGAAGATCCTCCAGGGCACGGGCGAAGGCATTTATGTTTATCGCCTCGATGCGGCGTCAGGGGCACTGCAATTCGTCAGCAAGACCACCGGCATCCCCAACCCTTCCTACCTCGCGTTTGATGTGACGCAGCGTTTCCTCTACGTAGTCAACGAGTTGAAGATCTGGGACGGTCACCCGAGCGGCACAGTGAGCGCGTTTGCGGTCGAGGCGTCCACTGGGCGGCTCGAGTTCCTGAATCGGCAACTGACCCACGGCACGGATCCCTGCCACGTACTGGTCGATGGACAAGGGAAATACGTCTTCGTCGCCAACTTTGCGAGCGGCAGCGTGTGCGTCTTGCCGGTGCGCGCCGACGGCAGCCTGGAGGCGGCCTCCGACTTCGTTCAGCATCAGGGCGCGAGCATTGATCCCGCGCGCCAGAAGGGCGCGCACGCGCACGCGGTCACGCTCGATGCGGCCAACCGGTTCGCCTTCGTTCCCGATCTCGGACTCGACCGCCTGCTGGTCTATCGCTTTGATGCGCAGCGCGGGATGTTGGAGGCGCACACGGTGCCCTGGATCAAGATGAAGCCGGGCGCAGGGCCGCGCCATCTGGTGTTCCATCCGGGCGGGGCGTTTGCCTACCTCGTCAACGAACTCGATTCGACGGTGGTGGTGCTGGCCTACGACGGCCGCTCAGGGACTTTCGAATGCCGGCAAACTGTGTCCACGCTCCCCGCCGGGTTCGCGGGGGCGAGCACTTGCGCCGACATCCAGGTCGCACCGTCGGGCGCGTTCGTTTATGCCTCGAACCGCGGCCACGACAGCATCGCGATCTACCGGGTCGACCCGGTGGTCGGCACCCTGAACTGTGTCGGCCATCAGGCGAGCGGAGGGCAGACGCCGCGCAGTTTCGGCATCGACCCGACCGGCGCATGGCTGTTGGTTGCCAACCAGGACAGTGATACGGTCGTGACGTTGCGCATCGATCCGGTCACCGGGAAGCTGACGCCGACGGGCGAAGCGGCACACGTCCCGACACCGGTGTGCGTGAAGTTCCGGCACCCGTAGCCGGTAGCCGAACGGACCCTTGGTCGACAACGCAGTGCGCAAGGCTGCTCCGAGTTGCTCCGGGTGCTCGGCCCAGATGCCGGTGCAGTCCAAGGATCGCGCCAACGCGGCGAAATCACGCTTATATTTGTCCGACTAGTGATACCTCACCGGCCCGTAGAGCAGGTGCCGCACAGCTTTCACATAGCCCGACGCCGCGTTCTTGACCACGACGACTGTGAGATCCAGATCCAGGTGTTTCGCGGTTTCAAGCTTGCCGAGTGACTGGCAATATCCGCAGTCGCCGGTCAGGGCGTTCACTGCCCTCCGGAGCGTGTCTGGTTGAAATCTTGCATGCACGAAATCCACCTAACCAGCCCATCGCGCGGAAGAATTTGAGGTTCTGGACTTTGAGTTAGCCCAAATTTCGGTGGCAGGTTTCGAGATGCAGTTCGCGCTGAACGGCGCGCATATTGACGCGACCGGGTCGCTGACGCAGGACCAGAATTTGCTGTTGGTTCGCATGAGAATCCCCGTTCTGATCGCACACCACCAGGCTTGAGGTCTTGGCGTATGCCTCTGCCTCCCTATGACACAACCCGGTTCGTGCGTGGCGTGCTTGGCAGACTGCCGCAGAATTCCCCGTGAATTTCCCTGCTACAGGGAAAATCCCTCCGGAGACGGGTTCAGGCAAGACTCCGTCCACTCTGCCAGCTACCCAACAAACAAGCGTCCCTCGGGGCGCCTTCTTTGTTGCACCCACCAAAGGAACCCCATGCCAGAGCGTGGCGAAGCTTGATCTCAAATGGATCTAATATTGAGATTTGCCTAAGTAGGCCGTTCGCGCTGAAACTTGGGAATGGGTAGCACAGTTCCATCCCAAGGCGAAATCTGCTCTTATGATGCACTCTCCGCCGAGGAGAATGATCCAACACCGGACTTGCAGCACCAGACTGTCGTGAGAGGTAGCAAACGATGGACCAGATCAAGCCATTGACGCCGGATCAACTCTACCGGCACTGCGATGTAGGTCAATTCTCCTTCGAGACCACGGCCGATCTGGAGGATATTTCAGAGATCATCGGCCAGGTGCGCGCGCTCGACGCGGCGCAGTTCGGTCTGGGCATGCGCCGCGATGGCTACAACCTCTACGTCATGGGGCCCAGCGGGAGCGGGAAGGAAACCATGGTGCGCTACCTGCTGGAGCAGCGCGCGGCCAGCGAAGCCAGCCCGTTCGACTGGTGTTATGTCCACAACTTTTCACAGCCTCATAAGCCGCGGGTCGTTCGCCTGACTGCCGGTCTTGGCGCCAGGCTGCGCAAGGACATGAAGCAGTTGGTGGAGGAACTGAGCATCACCATTCCGGCGGTATTCGAAGCCGACGAGTATGCCCATCGTCTCGGTGAGATCAACAATGAATTCGGCGAGCGGCAGAGCAAAGCCTTCAACGAGGTCGGCGAATCAGCCAGCAAGCGTGACATTGTCCTGCTCCATACCGCGAATGGGTTTTCCTTCGCCCCCGCGAAGGATGGCGAAGTGGTAAGCCCCGAGGACTTTGCCAAGATGACGCCGGAAGAACAGCAGAAGATCGAACACGACACCGCCGTGTTGCAGGAAGCGCTGGACAAAGTGGTTCATCAGGTACCGCGCTGGCGGCGTGAACGACTGCACCGGGTGCGGCAACTCAACGAAGAGGTGGTGCTGTTCGCCGTGGGTCACATGATCGAGGCGCTCAAGGAGGAGTATGCCGATTTCCCGGTTGTGAAGACCTATCTGGATGAAGTGCAGCAGAACATCATCGAACGCCTGGATGACTTCCGCCAGTCCAAGGAAGAGCAAGCTGCTTCCTGGGTCTTGGTGGGCGAGTCCGATAGCGGCGATTTCAGCCGCTTTCGCGTGAACCTGCTGGTCGATCACGGTGATTCCCAGGGCGCACCGATCATCGGCGAGGATCACCCCACCTACCAGAATCTGATCGGGCGAACGGAATATCTGTCGCAAATGGGCACGCTGGTCACCGACTTCATGCAGATCAAGCCCGGTGCGCTGCACCTGGCCAATGGCGGCTACCTGTTGCTTGATGCAGTCAAGCTGCTCACGCAGCCGTTTTCCTGGGAAGCGTTGAAGCGTGCGCTCTCGAAGCGCGAGGTGCGCATCGAGTCGTTCGGGCAGATGTACGGCCTGGTGAGCACGGTCTCGCTGGAACCCGAGCCGATCCAGCTGGATGTCAAGGTGGTGGTGATGGGCAACCGCCTGCTGTATTACATGCTGGCGCAATACGATCCCGAGTTCTCGGAGTTGTTCAAGGTGTCTGCCGATTTCGAGGACGAGGTGCCACGCAACGCCGACAACCATCTGCTCTATGCCCGCCTGATCGCCACCCTGGCGCGGCGAGACGAACTGCGGCCCTTTGATCGGCATGCGGTGGCGCGCACCATCGAGCATTGCGCCCGCCGTGCCGAAGACGCCGAGAAACTGTCCACCCACATGGAAAGCCTCGCCGACCTGGTGCGGGAGTCGGATTTCTGGGCTGGCCAGAACGCTCATTCAGCGGTCACGGGCGAGGACGTGGAACGGGCAATCGAGGCGCAGATCCACCGCGCCGACCGGCTGCGGGATCGCAGCCAGGAGGCGATCCTGCGCGGCACGGTGCAGATCGACACGACCGGGGTGAGGGTCGGCCAGATCAATGGCCTTGCGGTATTCCAACTCGGTCAGTTCGCCTTTGGCCAGCCCTCGCGCATCACCGCCTCGACCCGCCTGGGCAGCGGGGTGCTGATCGACATTCAGCGCGAAATCAAGCTTGGCGGCGCCATCCACTCCAAGGGAGTGCTGATTCTGTCCTCCTATCTGGGGTCGCGCTACACCAGCGAGCGGCCACTGTCGTTGTCGGCCAGCCTCGTGTTCGAGCAGACCTACGGCATGGTGGAAGGCGATAGTGCTTCAATGGCGGAACTGTGCGCGTTGCTATCCTCGCTTGCCGCTGTCCCCATCAGACAGTCGTTGGCGGTGACGGGGTCGGTGGATCAATTCGGGCGCGTCCAGGCGATCGGCGCGGTGAACGAAAAGATCGAGGGGTTCTTCGAAATCTGCTCCCGGCGTGGGCTGACTGGGGAGCAGGGTGTGATCATCCCGGAGACCAACTTGGCGCACCTGATGTTGCGGCGCGACGTGATCGCGGCGACAGCGGCCGGGAACTTCCACATCTACCCGGTCAAGGCTGTGGATCAGGCGCTTGAACTGCTCACTGGAATGGATGCCGGCGAGCCCGATGCCGCGGGAGTCTTTCCCGACAACAGCTTCAATCGACTGGTCGCTGAACGCCTGCATACCCTGGCCGAGATTGGGCGCCGCTACGGCAAGCACGGAGCCTCCGTCGGGAAGGGCGCCGATGGCAAGTCCTGAAAAGGGCAGAATTCTGCTGGCACTCGATCTTTCGCGGCGCAGCAGTTCCGCCCTGGAGATATCCAACGCGAGCGACCCCTCGACTTGGACGGAACAAAGAACTTCTTAAACTTATCCAAGCTTCACAACAAAGGCCTTGCACACCTTGGGGTCATCGTCTTTTAATGGACGATGCGCAATTTCTCCATGACGCGACAGAGTCAAGGCAACGAAATTGTCTTATTTGGACACTATAAAAAGCGAGGCAGACATGCTTAAGGAACTATCACGATCGGTACGCATCGGCGGTGGCGCGGTTGCAGCCGCAGCGATCCTCTCACTGGCACCGTTTTCCGCGGCAGTCGCCGAGGACTTCCCGACGCAACCGATTGAAATCACCGTGTTGTTCGGCGGACCGGTTGCGACCATCGCCCAGATGCTCGCGGAAGGTATGGCCAAGGAACTGGGCGTGCCGGTCGTCTCGGTAAGCCGTACCGGCGGCGGCGGCGCGGTGGGATATTCGTTCGTCAACTCGACGCCCCCGAACGGCTACAACATCGTGTTCAACTCCAATTCCATCAGCACCTCCTATCACATCGGGAACACGCCTTTCGATTACAAGGCGTTCGATCCGGTAGCGCAGGTGGGCATGGAAGTTCCCGCCCTGGCGGTGCGCAGCGACTCGGGCTGGAAGACGCTTAAGGACTTCGCCGCCGCTGGCAAGAAGCAGAAGATGAAGGTCGGCATCTCGGGCAGGGGCTCGTTCACCCATATAGCGTCTGCAGCCTTGTTCGAGAAACTGGGCATCGAGGTCATCTACGTCCCCTACGGCAAGGGCAGCGCGCCGGTCGAGCTGCTGGGCGGTCGGATCGATGCCGCGCTGCAGTGGCCAGCGCAGTTCAAGGCGCAATCCGACGCCGGCAAGCTGAACATTCTGGCAGTCACGGGCGGCGAGCGAGTCCCGCTGATCCCGGACGTACCAACCGCCAAGGAACAGGGCTATGACGTGGATACCGTCATGTGGCGCGGCCTGGCGGTGCCCCATGGCACGCCCCCGAACGTGATCGCCAAGCTGGAGAAGGCCGCCCGGACAGTTATCACCAGCGCGGATTTCAAACAGCGCACCAGCGCACTGGGAATGGAGACCGCCTACCTCCCCGCGGCAGAGTTCGGCAAGGTGGTGGCGACCGACGATGCCTCGATCGCCAAGGTGATGCGCGAACACGGCCTGGCGAAGCAATAAGCCGATAGATGCGCTCCGATCGATGGCTGGGGCCCGTGATCGCCCTGATGGCGCTGGCCTGGCTGGCAATTGTGTACGCCTATATCCCGGCGGCCAGGAACGAGGGCGAGCCCGGCCCCCAGGGCTTCCCGATCGTGCTTGGCATCGCGTTGTTTTGCACCGGGGCCTTCATCACGGCGTCGTCGTTCTTTCGGGGGCGCAAGGCAGCCCTGGCGTCCGCGACGCCGGTATCACGGCGGGAGGTGACCATTGTCGGGGGCACCTTTGGCCTGCTGATGCTCTATGCCTTCCTGATGGAGAAGACCGGGTTCCTGATCGCGACGCCGATCGCCGTGCTCATCATGATGGTGGGCATCCTGCGGATGCGGAACTGGCCGTTCATCCTGCTTATGGCCGCCGGGGTCACGGCGTCCTGCTGGCTCTTCTTTGTTGTGCTGCTGGGAGCGCCGATGCCACACGGCTCCTGGCTGTGGCTGCTGTGAGCGGGATGGACTGAATGGATTCTCTACACCAGGCGCTCGCCATGGCGCTCGACTATCACGTCATTCTCGCCACCGTGGTGGGTACCGTGGTGGGACTGATATTCGGCGCCATCCCGGGGCTGACCTACTCGATGGCTTTGGCCCTGGCGCTGCCTTTCACCTTCGGGATGGACGCCACGCAATCGATCGCCCTTCTTCTGGGGGTCTATGTCGGTGGCATGTCGGGAGGATCGGTCTCGGCCATCCTGCTGGGCATTCCGGGAACGCCATCGGCGGCGGCGACTGTGATGGACGGCTATCCGATGGCGCTCAAGGGCGAGGCCAGCGTCGCATTGGGCGGCGCGGTCATCGCGGCCGTCTTTGGAGGCCTGCTCAGTCTGCTGGTGATGGTGCTGCTGCTCGAACAGGTGGCAGCCGTGGCCATCAAGTTCGGACCAGTGGAGATCTTCGCGCTGGTGCTCTTCGGGCTGTCAACCATCTGCGGACTGGCGGAGCGTTCCATGGCCCGCGGAATTCTGGCTGGCCTGCTGGGACTGATGCTGATGATCATCGGCCTCGACGAAATTGACGGTGTTCCGCGGCTGACCTTCGGCACCGTGGCGCTGCAGCAGGGCGTCAACCTGTTGGTCGCCATGATTGGACTGTTCGCGGTGCCGCAGGTCATCAGCACGTTCTCTGACTTCGGTCACAAAGAGGCGGCAAGGGTGCCCGGCAACGTTCGCACGACCATGCCCTCGCTGCGCCAGCTCAAGGATCGCTTCTGGCTGATGCTGCGCTGTGCCGCAATGGGCACTGGTATCGGTGCGATTCCGGGCACCGGCGGCCCGATCGCGGCCTTTCTGGGCTACGACCACGCGCGCCGCTTCAGCAAGCGGCCCGATGATTTTGGCAAGGGGGAACTCTCCGGCGTGGTCGCGCCCGAAAGCGCCCACAACGCGGTCACGGGCGGCGCCATGATCCCGCTGTTGAGCCTGGGCATTCCAGGCGATCCGGCCACGGCGGTGATTCTCGGCGGGATGATGATTCACGGGCTGCAACCGGGACCGCTGCTGTTTCGCGCCCATCTGCCGGCGATCTACGCGATTTACATCGCGATTGTTCTCGCCTATGTCGTCACGCTGGTGGTGCAGGTCTGGGGTATTCGCCTGTTCGTGCGCGTGCTGCGGGTGCCGCCTCCTCTGCTCGCCGTCTGCATCCTCGTGATGTGCGTGCTGGGTTCGTACGCAATTCGCAATTCGATTTTCGACGTCTACCTGATGGGCATCATGGGCCTGTTCGGACACCTACTGTTGCGGCTGCACATTCCGGTGGCACCGGTGGTCCTGGGCCTGGTGCTCGGCAATACGCTGGAGACTCAATACCGCACAGCGCTGATTCTCGGCGAAGGAAGCCACATGGGTTTCGTCGAGAGCAATTTTGCCCTGTTCTTCTTTGCACTGATCATCGTCACGCTCGGCATGCAGGCTTGGTCGTCGCACCGGCGAAACAGGAAACCGTCCTAGCTGCGCGCCAGCGGTTCAGAACTTCGGCAACCGGATGCGGCTGATCATCAGCGAACCCGACAACGCGAACAGCAGCACCAACGGGTGAAGGGTGAAGCCGCCCAGGAGCACCCGCCCGAACCACAGCGAATCGTGCAGCGCGCCCTGCGTTGCTGCGACGAACAACATCAGCACCAGCAGCACCGAGGTCGGGATCGGCGTGCCTTCGAAGTACTTCACCTTGCCGGCAGAATCGGAGAGCGCCTCGGCAGTGACGTTGTAGCGCGCCAGACGCGATACGCCGCACGCGACGAAGTAGACCAGAACCACGCGGTCATAGAGCCCCTGCATCCCGCAACCATAGGCAATCGCGGCGGGGGCAACCCCGAAGGAAATGACGTCGGCGAGCGAGTCCAGTTCCCGGCCCATGGCAGAGGTCTTCTGGCGCCAGCGGGCGATCCGGCCGTCGAGCACGTCGAAGAGCAGGGCGGCGGGAATCAATCCGCAGGCGAAGTAGACGTGGATGACGTCACCGGTTTGCAGATAGGTCAGGATGGAAAATAGCGCGCCCGTACCGCAGACGGCATTGGCCAGCGTGAACCAGTCGGCGAGGTGGAACTCGCGAATCATCGCGAATGGCTTGCGCTGCTCTGGTGAATTCATGAGGGGAAGGCCTCTGCTGTTGGGGGGGCGGATCGGGCGGCTTCAACCTTCGCGCATCGATTTTCGGTACTCGCTGGGCGATTGCCGGAATCGCTGGCGAAAGCGCCGCGTGAAATAGGCTTCGTCGGCGAATCCAACCGAGTTCGCGATCTTCGAGACGCGCTCGAGAGTATGCGCCAGCAAGTGCTGGGCCTGCTCCATGCGGCGCGCCGTCAGCCACTCCACAAATGCCATGCCGGTTTGCTTCTTCAACAGTTGGGAGACGTAATTCGGCGAAAGAAAGGTCTCCTCGGCCACCTCGTTGAGGGAGATGTTGCGGCTCAAGGTGGTGTCGATGTAATCCATCACCCGTCCGAGCGCATCGGGGCGGCCCTGCATGAACTTCCGGCTCTCCGAGAGCGCCTGCAGTGCGGGAGCGTGGCGCTCGACCGTAAAGCCGATGATCTCGAACAGGGCGCCCCGAATCCTTTCGGTGGTGCCCAACGTGCGACTCTTCTGCAGTTCCGTCAGGAGCTCAATGATGTTGCTGATGTGTTCGAACTCCTCCTCGGTGAAGACGAAGTCGATTGACCCCTCGTAGAGAAACGGAATCAATTCCGGATACTGGACGATGGATGCGGCTTCGATTTCCAGCGGCGACAACTGGAAGTCCTGCTTGAGGAAATTGGCGGCAAAGTTGATGACGTAGTAGTCGGGATGGGCCAGTTCGTGGGTTGCGTAGTGCACCCGGTAGGGGAGAATGAAAATCAGCGAGCGGGCCGGATAGCGGCAACGTTTGCCGGAAATGACGTGATGGGCCTCGCCGGAGACGTTCGCCTCGATCTGGAAGAATTCGTGGCGATGAGGCCTGGTTACCGGCGGCCGAACGGTGTGATCCCGGATCTCGAAGTCCAGGCGCTCCGAGCGCTCGACCATCTGGTAAGTCTTGATCTCCGGGTAATCGGCTGGCTGTCCAGGCTGAACCAGTGCATCGTCCGAGTCCGCCGCCGCGGGCGCCGCGATCGAGGTTCGGGACTTCACATCGGCCCCCGACTCGAAGCTGCGGCGAGGAGCCGGCGACCCGGTCTCCCCCAGGTGCCGGCCGCAGGCTCCCGAGCGGCATGCGTCCGGGCCTGATTGGAGGAATCAACGAACCTCTTAAACGCATCCATGCAGGTGCCGGCAATGGCTTGCGCTCGCGCTTGCGCGGGGATGTAATCGCTTAGAGACCCCGAAGGGGTGGCGGAAGGGTGGCGCGCGCAACTCAGGTCAATCGCCAAAGCCAATGACTTCATGTCTGAAAAGTATTTCGATTGTTGTGCAATGACTAATTCAACCAGTTACAGGAGCCAGGTATGACGGCAAAGGCAGCAGTTGCTTCCAAGACAAAGAGCTATGAAATTCCTGCCACCATGAAAGCCTGGGTGCTCGGTGATCCGGGTCAGCTCAGCATGGTGGAGAAGCCCGTTCCCCAGCCCGGTCTGGCGGAAGTGCTGGTACGCATCGACGCGATCGCGGTCTGTGGAACGGACGTGGAAATCATCTGGAAGGGCCTGCCGGCAATCATCCAGGGCGGCCCACCCTTCAACAAAAATTTTACACCCGGCCATGAGTACATGGGGACCGTCGTCAAGCTCGGCCCGAACGTGGACGAGTTCAGCGTCGGCGACCGCGTCACGGTGGAGATTCACGCTGGCTGCGGGCGCTGCGAGCGTTGCCGGGAAGGCATGTATACCTCGTGCCTGAACTATGGCAAGAACTATGGCAACGTGAACAAGGGCCACCGCGCCAACGGCTTCACCACCGACGGCGGCTTCACCCAGTATGCGGTCAACAACATCAACACCCTCGTGCACGTGCCCGACGATATGAGCGACGAGGAAGCCACGCTGATCGTGACGGCCGGAACGGCCATGTACGGGCTCGACGTCATGGGTGGCCTGATCGCCGGGCAGTCGGTGGTAGTCATGGGCCCGGGTCCGATCGGCCTGATGGGCGTGGCCGTCGCCAAGGCACTGGGCGCCAGCGAGGTGATCCTCATCGGTACGCGCGACAACCGCCTGGAAATGGGACGCAAGCTGGGGGCTGACTACACCGTCAATGTCAACCAGGAGGATGCGGTCGAGATGGTGCAGAAATACACCAACGGCGGTGCGCAATACGTGCTCGAGTGCTCGGGCGCGCTGACGGCCGTCAACGACGCGGCGCGCATGCTCAAGCGTGGCGGGCGCATCTGCCTGGCGGCGTTCCCCGACAAGGAAGTGTCGGTCGATGTGGGCGCTCTGGTGCGCAACAACATCTACCTCTTCGGCATCCGGGGCGAGGGCAAGAGTGCGACTCATCGGGCGGCGTCGCTGATGGCCCAGAAGCGTTTCGACGCCAAGCTGATTCACACCCACACCTTCGCGCTGGAGCAAGTGCCCGAGGCGGTGCGCTACGCCCGTGAGCGGATTGACGACGCGATCAAGGTAGTCGTGAAGATGTCCTGACGGGAAAATCGGGGCTGGAGCAGTCAACTGATACCGAAGGAGTGGTGATGGAAAATTTTTCGATTTACAAGTACGTGAAATTGGGGATCATCCATTTCAAGGCTTATCCGGAAGCTACCACCGGTGAAGGGCCGATCGTGGAGACGCTGCGCAAGATCGTCGAGGATGACTTCTGGACGGCGGTCGAGGTGGGCTGGATGAAGGATCCAAAGGTTCGCAATGAAGCCCGCAACCTCCTTGAGACCTCCCATATGGAAGTCGCCTATGCCAACCAGCCGCGGATGTTTACCGGCAAGTTCGACCTGAACTCCTTCGATCCCGGCGAGCGCAAGAAGGCGATCAACGCCATGAAGACCGGGGTCGATGAAGCCTTTCAGCTCGGTGCGACCAGCATGCGGGTCTTCTCGGGGAAGAATCCCCCGTCCGAGAAGAAGGAAGAGGCCAAGAAACTCCTGATCGATTCCCTGAGCGAAGTCTGTCGCTACACCAACGAACAGGGCCCGATGGAGATCTACATGAAGGTCTTCGACTATGACATCGACAAGAAGTTCCTGATCGGTCACTTCCAGGATGCGGCCGACGTGACCGCGGTGATGCACGCCGAGTTCCCGAACTTTGGCGTGCTCGCAGATCTCTCCCATTTCCCGCTGTTGCGCGAGACGCCTGAAGAGGCGATTCCGCTGGTGAAGCAATACCCGATGCACTTCCACATCGGGTCGTGCGCGTTTAGAGACCGCAGGCATCCCGGTTACGGCGACCTGCAGCCGCGTTTCGGCATGCCCGGCGGCGAGATCGATACACCGCAGGTGCGGGACTATTTCCGCCTCCTGCTCGACCTGAAACTCCTGAACCCCGACAAGCGCCCGATCCTCAGCGCAGAGGTGAGACCCCTGCTTGCCGAGGAGACCTCTGAAGTGATCCTGGCCAATACCAAGCGGGTGATCAAAGAGGCGTGGGCGATGATCTGATGCAGCCATGCTGACCTTCGATCAATATCTGACGCCGGCCACCCTGAAGGAGGCCCTGGAGATGCTGCAAGGCGTTCCCGGGGCGCGCATCGTGGCCGGTGCCACCGATCTGCTGCCGTGGGCCCGGGAGGGTAGAGCGGGCGACGTTCACCTGAGCGCTCTGGTGGATGTCAGCCAGCTTGCCGAACTGCGCGGGGTGAGCCTCGCCAACGGGCGCATTCGCATGGGCGCCGGCACGACTATCGCAGCCTTTGTGAATGACCCGCTGTTGCGCGCGCAGGCGCCGGTGCTGGCGCGTTGCGCGGTCTGGTTCGCCGACGACCAGATTCGGGAGCAGGCGACCGTGGGCGGCAATCTGATCAACGCCTCGCCGGCCGGGGACTCGCAACCGGCCCTGCTGGTGACCAATACGCACGTGACGCTCGCGCGGCTCGAGAATGGGGGTATTCTGGAGCGGACCGTGCCCCTGTCGGAGTTCATCCTGGGGCCGGGGCAGACGGTGCGCAAGCCCCTGGAGATCATGACGCGTCTCGAGCTGGATGCAGTGCCGGAATACGGCGCTGCGTTCGAGAAGGTGGGCCATCGGCGCTCGATGGTGATTTCGACCGTGTGTCTGGCGGCGCTGGTCAGGCTCGACGAGGCCGGGGGGCGGATCGACGACGTGCGCATCGCCATTGGCGCCGTCGGTCCGGTGCCGGAGCGCCTCGATGACGTGGAGGACTTGCTGAGCGGTCGCGTTCCCACCAGCGCGAACCTGCGCGAGGCATCCCGTCTGGCCGTCGAGAGGGTGCGCTCGCGCAGCCGCAAGGACTACCGGCGCGAGGTGCTGGTCAACTTCGTCGAACGTGCGCTCGTGGCGGCGATCGGCACCGCGGGACTGGCGATCGAACGCATGCCAAAGGAGGCTGGAAGTGCCTGAAGTGAGACGCAACCCGGTGTCGCCGGCCGAAGGGCGGCACCCCATGACCGAGATTTCGGCGACGGTCAACGGCCGCCAGGTCACGCGCAGCGTGCCCAATCATTACCGGTTGATCGATTTCGTGCGCGAAGAACTCAAGCTCACCGGCAACAAGGAAGGTTGCGGTGCCGGCGAGTGCGGCACTTGCTCCATGTTTGTCAACGGCAAACTGGTCAAGAGCTGTCTGATGCCGGTTCAGAAAATACAGGGTGCCGAGATCGAGACGATCGACGATCTCGACCGCGATACCGGCATGACCGTGGTGCAGCGCGCGTTTCACAAATGCGGCTCCAGCCAGTGCGGTTACTGCATCCCCGGAATGGTGATGGCGGCCACCTCGACGCTGCGGCGCAATCCCGATGCCGGGCTGGAAGAAATCAAGGAAGGCCTGGGCGGCAACATTTGCCGCTGCACCGGCTATCAGAAGATCGTCGACGCGGTCGAACTGGCGCGTGACGTGCTCAACGGCAGCAAGCCGGAGTCGGCGCTGGGCGAGGATCCGGGTACCAGTTTCATCGGGCACAGCACCCGCAGGCTCGACGCGCCCGCCAAGGTTACCGGTGCCATCAAGTACGCCGCCGACATGTGGATGGCCAACATGCTGCACCTGCAGGTGTTGCGCAGCCCGCATCCGCACGCGCGCATCGTGCGCATCGACACCAGTGCTGCCCGCACCATCCCCGGGGTGGAGGGCATCATCACCAGCGCGGACGTGCCCGGCGTCGACAACTTCGGCGTGGTGTTCGAAGACCAGCCCATCATGGCTCGCGACGTGGTGCGTTACGTCGGCGAGGCGGTGGTCGCGGTCGCTGCCGAGACGCCCGAGATCGCCCACGCCGCGGTGCGCAGCATTCAGGTGGAGTACGAGGCGTTGCCGGCGCTCTTCGATGCCCACGAGGCGATGCAACCCGACGCCATCCAGTTGCACGATTTCGCCCCCAACAATATCTGCAAGCACACCAAGATTCGCAAAGGGGACGTGGCTGCGGGCTTCAAGGAAGCCGACCTGATCGTCGAGGAGACCTACCAGACGGCGCCGATCGAGCACGCCTATCTCGAGCCCGAAGCGGGCCTGGCATACCTCGAGCCCGACGGCTGCGTCACCGTGCAGTCTCCCAGCCAGAACATCACCCACCACCGCCACATGCTGGCCAAGATTCTCGACCGGCCAATCAACAAGGTGCGGATGATCATGAGCACGGTCGGTGGCGGCTTCGGCGGCAAGGAGGACATGATTTACCAGGGCATGCTGGCGCTGGCCGCGATCAAGACGCGCCGCCCGGTGCGCTACGTGTTCACCCGCGAGGAGAGCTTTGTTTCGACGGCCAAGCGCCACCCCGTCCAGATTCGCTACACCATGGTTCTCAAGCGCGATGGCCGGATCACCGCGACCAAGATGGTGATGATCTCCGACGGCGGCGCCTATGCCATGTCGACGCCCTTCGTGATGAACAAGTCGGCGATTCTCGGGCCGGGGCCCTATGCCATCGAGAATGTCTGGGTCGACGCGATCGGGGTGTACACCAACAACACACCGTGCGGCGCGATGCGGGCGTTCGGCGCGTTCCAGTCGGAGTTCTCGACCGAAGCTCACCTTGACCTGTGTGCCCAGCGCCTGGGCATGGACCCGGTGGCGTTGCGGATGGTGAACCTGATGCGCGACGGGGCGACCACCCATACACGCCAGCAACTGGACCGGGTGCTCGCCACCGAATGCCTGGACGCGGTGGTATCCGCCGCCGGCTGGGATCCGGGAATTCCCCACCGTCAGGGCGCCGGCGTTGCCGGGCGTCGCGATCTGGCGGGAGCGGGCACGCGCGAACCGTGCACGCTGGGTGCCGGGCTGGCGCAGTCTCTCGAGCGAGTGCCCGCCGGCGACCCGGAGGCAGTGAAGTGAGCGAGGGAACGGCATGAAGCATAGGGGACGGGGGGTAGCCTGCGGCTGGTACGGAATCGCCCGCACGGCGGCGATGGACCGGGCAGCGGTTTGGGTGGAACTCGATGACGGCGGGACGCTGAAGATCGCCACCGGCGTCACCGAGATCGGCGAGGGGATCCTCACCGGCCTGTGCCAGATCGCGGCGCAGGAAATGGGGGTGCGCCCGCAAGACGTGGTGCTGGGAGACAACGACACGGCGCGCGTGCCCGAGGCAGCGCATGCCGGGGCGACCCGCATGACCTACATGATCGGCAATGCGGTCGCGGTCGGCTGCCGGGAGGCCTTTGGCAAGTTCCGCGCCGCTCTCGGCGACTATTGGGGGGTGGCGCCCGATAGCATCCGGGCGTTTGCGGGTGAAGTCTGGGTGGAAGGCTCGGGGACCAAGCGCATGACGATGGCTCACGCCGTCCATGTTCTCAAGAAGGAACGCGGCATCGTCATCGTCGGCAGCGGCCTGTTTACCTCGCACCACACCGCGCTCGACCCTGACACCGGGGTGTCGACGCCCTGGCAGAGCTACGTCTTTGGCGCCCAGATCGCCGAGGTCGAGGTCGATGACGATACTGGCGAAGTGCAGGTGCTCGGCGTGTGGGCGGCTCACGACGTTGGCCGCGTGGTCAATCCGCAGCAGGTTGAGGGTCAGATCGAGGGCGGCGTGGTGATGGGCCTCGGTCACGCCCTGATGGAGGACTACGTCCAGATCGACGGCCAGACCACCACGCCCGGCTTTGCCAAGTACATCCTGCCGACCTCGCTCGACATTCCCCACATCACCTCGGTGCTGATCGAAGAGCCGGATCCGAAAACGCCGCTGGGGGTCAAGGGCATTGGCGAGCCGGCGATCACGCCGACGGCCCCGGCGATCATCAACGCGATCTACGACGCCGTTGGGGTGCGCATCACGCGTTTGCCAGCGACCCCGGAGCGGGTAATGGCGGCCTTGCGCGAGAAGCGGATGGCCGCGGTGCTGGAGCGTGAGCGGGTCTGAGAGCCGGGGACTCTTCCTTGGCGAACCGAGCGGCCGGAAGGCGTCAGCGGCATGGCAGGACATGAGAAAAATCGCTTCACGACCGGATTACGGGAACCAGGATGAACCAAACGATTGATTCGCCCCTGATCGGGCAACCGGGAAAGGAAGGACAGATGGCGCGGGCCCTGGCAATCGCCAGCGCCGGCGGGCTGCAGGAAGCGATGGAGCGTGGGGTGCTGCCCCGGCAGATCAGCGTCTCCCTGTCGGAAGCTCTGGTGCTGGGGCTGTTGCGCCAGGGGGTGCACAAGTACCTGGCTATCTTCGGGCATGGCTCCACCGATCTGGGCGAGGTGCTGCGCATCTATACCGAGGCGGGTGTGACCCGGGTTTTCAACTTTCGCAACGAAGTCGAGATGGCGCATGCCGGTACCGCCCTGTCCTGGGTATACGGCGAGACCTGCGCGGTCGTCACCTCGATCGGCCCGGGAGCCCTGCAGGCGATGGCTGGCTCGCTGGCGGCGGTGTCCAACGGCGTCGGGATCTATCACATCTACGGTGACGAGACGACGCACGGCGAAGGCTACAACATGCAACAGGTGCCCAAGCCCCAGCAGCACCTCTTCGGGCAGCTGACGGCGGTGATGGGGCAGTCCTACGTGTTGCATACCCCTGAGGCCCTGCGCGACGCGCTGCGGCGCGGAACGCAGTGCGTGCACCACCCGGTGAAGGCCGGGCCCTTCTACCTCCTGCTCCCGCTCAACACCCAGCCGCAAGTGATTCAGGACCTGAACCTGGCGGCGTTGCCGGTGCGCCTCAAGCTGCCGCGCACCGCGGTGGCCGACGGGGCGGCCGTAGCCGAAGCGGCGGCGCTGCTGCGCCAGCACAGCCGCATCGTAATGAAGGTCGGTGGCGGCGGTCGTGGTTTTGCCGCCGAAGTGCGCGCGCTGGCGGAAGCCACCGGCGCTGCGGTGGTGCTCTCGCCCGGCTCAACCGGAGTGTTGCCCGACGCCCATCCCCAGAATATGCATGTCGGCGGCAGCAAGGGCTCGATCAGCGGCAACTATGCGATGGAGCAGGGCGAATTGCTGCTGGTGATCGGTTCGCGGGGCGTGTGTCAGGCGGATTGCTCGGGAGTGGGTTATCCCGGGGCGCAGGCGGTGATCAACATCAACGCCGACCTGGCAGACGTTGCGCATTACAACCGGACACTGGCGCTGCAGGGGGACATCGGCGCGGTGATCAGCCAATTGCTGCAGGCTTTGCCGGATGACGGCGAGGGAGCGGCCGGGCGCCGGAAATGGCTGGCCGAGTGTGCCGCGAAGAAGGCAGAATGGAAGAACTTTCTGGCCGCGTGCCAGAGCGCGCCGCGGCTCACCGATGAGGTCTGGCAACGCCCGGTGCTCTCGCAGCCGGCCGCGATCAAGGTGGTGTGCGATTTCGCCAAGGCGATTGGGGCGGTCAAGTTCTTTGACGCCGGCGACGTGCAGGCCAACGGCTTTCAGACCGTCGAGGATGAGCGTCCGTTCGAGACCTACACCGAGACCGGCGCTTCGTACATGGGCTTTGCCACCTGCGCGGTGATCGCTGCCGGGCTGGCCGAGGAGCCGCGCTACGGCATCGCCTTCACCGGCGACGGCTCGTTCATGATGAATCCGCAGGCGTTGATCAGCGCGATCGAGCACCGCGCCAAAGGCATGATCGTGATCTTCGACAATCGCCGCATGGCAGCGATCTCCAGCCTGCAGCAGGCCCAGTACGGGGTCGACTTCAGGACCAACGACAGCGTGGCGGTCGACTACGTCGCGCTGGCCGCGAGTGTCGCCGGCGTCAAGGCGGTGGCCGGCGGCGACACGATCGAGTCGCTGCAGGCGGCGCTGAAGTCCGCTCATGCGCACGAGGGCATGGCGGTGGTGCATGTGCCGGTCTACGCCGGCACCGCGCCAGAGGGTGGCCTGGGCGCGTACGGCTCATGGAACGTCGGCAACTGGTGCGCCGACGTTCAGCAACGCTACAGCCAATCCGATATCTGATTCTTGGAGCATAAAAAGTGAAACGTGAAGACCTGGGGCTGTACCGCGATTTCGGCCTGTATATCGACGGTGGCTGGCGCCCCGCCAAGGATGGCGAGGTTAGAGACGTAATCGATCCGGCCAACGAGGAAGTGGTCGGATGGCTGCCGGCTGCCGGCAAGGATGACCTGGATGCTGCCCTCGCGTCCGCCGAGAAGGGCCTCGCCCTCTGGCGCCGGACCTCGCCGTGGGAGCGCTCTGCGATCCTGCGCCGTACCGCCGAGCTGATTCGCAGCCGGGTCGATACCATTGCCCGCCTGATGTCGATCGAAACCGGCAAGCCGCTGGCCCAATCCCAGGGCGAGACCAATGCCGCGGCCGAGCAGTTCGACTGGTACGCGGGTGAGACCCAACGCATCTACGGGCAGATCGTGGAAGCGCCGCAACCTGACGTGCGGATGCAGGTTCGTTTCGAGCCGGTCGGAGTGGTCGCTGCCTTTTCGGCATGGAATTTTCCGGCGCTGCTGCCGTCGCGCAAGATTGCCGCTGCGCTGGGTGCCGGTTGTTCGGTGATCTGCAAGCCCGCCAGCGAGGCGGCGGGCAGCTGCATGGCGATTGTGCAGGCATTGCACGATGCCGGCGTGCCCGCCGGGGTGGTCAGCATGGTCACCGGCGACTCGTCGTTCATCTCGGAATATCTGGTGAGTTCCCCGATCGTGTCCAAAGTGACCCTGACCGGATCGACCGCGGTGGGCAAGCGCTTGTTGCACCTGGCAGCGGATCACGTCAAGCGCGTCACCATGGAGCTCGGTGGACACGCTCCGGTGCTGGTCTTCGAGGACGCGGATGTGGAGTTCGCGGCCGAGCAGTGCTCGCGATTCAAGTACCGCAATTGCGGCCAGGTGTGCGCTTCCCCGTCGCGCTTCTATGTCCACGAAAGTCTCTATGACGCGTTCTGCAAGCGCTTCGCCGAGGTGGCCAATACCCTCAAGGTCGGGCACGGTCTTGATCCGGCGACCGAGCTGGGGCCGATGGCCAATCGGCGCGGGCTCGACAATGCCCATCGGCTGATTGCCGACGCTCTGGATCATGGCGCGCGCCTTATCGCCGGTGGCGGTCGCCCGCCGGGAATGGCTGATGACAAGGGCTACTACCTGGCCCCGACCGCGCTGGCTGACGTGCCCGAAGATGCCCGCATCATGATCGATGAGCCTTTTGCCCCGGTGGCACCGATCGCGCCGTTCGCCACTTTCGACCAGGCTATTCGCCTGGCCAACAGCACTTCGTACGGGCTGAGTGCCTATCTGTTCTCGAATTCGATAAAGACCGCGACGCTTGCCAGCGAGGCGATCCACGCCGGCATGGTCGGCATCAATGAACTTGGCATTGCCAGCGCCGAAATGCCCTTTGGCGGGGTCCGCGAGAGCGGCATGGGGCGAGAGGGCGGTTTCCTGGGGATTCGCGACTATCTCGAACCGAAGTTCATCAAGACGCGGTTGGTATAGGGCGCGGGCGCGCTAGTCCCTGGCAATGCACAGTGGAGATTCGGCGGTGGAAATCAAAGAGGAAGTAGGCGTTGCGCGCGGGTTGACCAACTACGGCGACCGCGGATTCGCCCTGTATCTGCGGCGCTCCTTCATCAAGTCGATGGGCTACTCGGGCGATATCCTGAAGAAGCCGGTGGTAGGCATCGCCTCGAGCCCGTCGGGCTTCAATAACTGCCATCGCGCGATGCCGGAACTGGTCGAGGCCGTCAAGCGCGGGGTGCTGGCCGCCGGTGCCCTGCCGATCGACTTTCCGACGATCTCCCTGGGCGAGGTCTTCCTCAACCCCACCAGCCTCATGTTCCGCAACCTGATGAGCATGGATGTGGAGGAGATGGTCCGCGCGCAGCCGATGGACGCGGTGGTAATGATCGGCGGTTGCGACAAGACCGTGCCGGCGCAACTGATGGGCGCCGCTTCGGCGAACATTCCGGCGATCCAGCTGGTCACCGGTCCGATGATGACCGGGCGCCACAAGGGACAGCGGCTCGGGGCATGCACTGATTGCCGCGGTTTCTGGGCGCGGTTTCGGGCCGGCAAGATCGAACGCGAGGAGATTGACGAGGTCGAGGGCAAGCTTGCCACCACCGCCGGGACCTGCGCGGTGATGGGGACGGCGAGCACCATGGCCTGCATCGCCGAAGCACTGGGCATGTCATTGCCGGGCAGTGCCGCGATTCCGGCGGTTCATGCCGACCGGCTGCGAGCGGCCGAAGCCAGCGGGACGCTGGCCGCGCGGATGGCGCTGGGGCAGGCGCGGGCGCTGCGGCCCGACGAAGTGATCACGCCGAAGTCGGTGGAAAATGCCCTGCGGGTCCTGCTCGCCCTGGGCGGTTCGACCAACGCCATCATCCATCTGACGGCAGTGGCCGGGCGCTTGAACATTCCGGTATCGCTGCAGCGCCTCAACGAGATCAGCGATACCACCCCGGTGCTGGTCAACCTGAAGCCGACCGGCGAAAACTATATGGAGGACTTCTTCGCGGCGGGCGGCATGAGTGCGCTGCTGCGCGAATTGAAGCCCCTGTTGCATCTGGACACCGTGAGCGTCACCGGCGAGACGCTCGGAGAGCGGCTCGCCGCCGAGGCGGGGGAGTGGGTCGACCACAAGATCGTGCGACCGGCTGCCGACCCGATCGAGCCGGTCGGCGGTCTGGTGGCGCTCTTTGGTTCGCTGGCGCCGCGCGGGGCGATTCTCAAGCGCTCGGCGGCCGACAGCACGCTCTTCGAGAAGGAGGGCCGGGTCGTGCTTTTCACCTCGCTGGAAGACCTGAGCCAGCGCATCGACGACCCCGAACTCGATGTCACGGCCGACGACTTCCTGGTGCTGCAGAATGCCGGGCCGACGAGTCGCAGCGGCATGCCCGAAGCAGGCTATCTGCCGATCCCGATCAAGCTCGCGCAGGCGGGAGTGCGCGACATGGTGCGGATCTCGGATGCGCGCATGAGCGGCACCGCCTTCGGCACCATCGTGCTCCACGTGACCCCGGAAACCGCGGCAGGTGGCCCGCTGGCGTTGGTGAGGAACGGAGATCGAATTCGCCTGAGCGTGCTGAACCGCCGTCTCGATCTGCTGGTCGACGATGCGGAACTTGCGCGCCGCAAGGAGACAGTGCTCTCGTCGCGACCCCACGTGCCGCGCGGCTATGCCAAACTCTATCAGGACCACGTGCTCCAGGCCGATGAAGGCTGCGACTTTGACTTCCTGCGAGGGGCCAGCGCTGGCTAGCGCCGATCTTTCCCGGGCGTTCCGAACCATGAGAATCGGACGATGGAAAGCCTAGACCTCAGAGTGTTGAGTGACGCATTGACCTGGCGCCGCGACGGTCATCGGGTCGCGTTGGTCACGGTGGTCGAGACCTGGGGCAGCGCGCCGCGTCCGCCGGGTGCGTTGCTGGCGGTGCGCGACGACGGCACGGTGAGCGGCTCGGTCTCGGGCGGATGCGTCGAAGACGACCTGATCGAGCGCATGCGTACCACCCTGCGCTCGGCCGGCGATGGCGCCACGGGAGCCGACCGGCCGGCCGTCATCGCCTATGGCGTCAGCCGCGAAGAGGCGAGCCGCTTTGGTTTGCCCTGCGGCGGTACCTTGCGTCTGGTGCAGGAGCCCTTGCTGGATACGGCGTGGGTCGAGCAGCTGCTCGAGCGCACGGCAGCCCACCGGCTGGTGGCACGTACGCTGACCCTTGCCACCGGCGCAGTGCAGCTCTCCGATGGCGAGCGCGGTCAGGCCATGGCCTTCGACGGGGCCACGCTCACCACCGTGTTCGGCCCCCAGTGGCGACTGCTGCTGATCGGCGCCGGCCAGCTCTCCCAGGCCGTCGCTCAAATCGCCGCGCTGCTCGATTTCGAAGTGCTGGTGTGCGATCCGCGCGAGGAGTACACCGCGATGCTCGTCGCATCGAGCCCCGCCTCCTCGGTCCTCCGGCTGATCGATGGCATGCCCGACGACGTGGTGCGCGAGTTGGTGCCCGATGCGCATACCGCGATCGTGGCCCTCACCCACGACCCCAAGCTCGATGACATGGCCTTGCTCGAGGCCCTGCAGTCGAGGGCGTTTTACGTCGGGGCGCTGGGTTCGCGGCGCACCCAGGCGAGCCGCAAGCAGCGGCTGGCCGAGCATTTCGACATGAGCGCAGCACAGCTGGCGCGCCTGCACGGCCCGGTCGGCCTGGCTTTGGGCGCGCGCACCCCGGCCGAGATCGCGGTTGCCATCGTCGCCGAGATCGTCCAGGAGAAAAATGCTGGCCCCGCGGCCCCCAACCGCGCTGCGAGCTGACTTGAATCCGCCGACGCTGCTGATTCTGGCCGCCGGGCGTTCCGAGCGTTTTCGCGCCTCCGGCGGCACCACCGACAAGCTGCAGGCGCTGCTGGCTGGCAAGACCGTGCTCGAGCATGTGCTCGATGCCGCCCGCGCCAGTGGCTTGCCCTGGCATCTGGAGCAAGCCCCGCATCCCGGAATGGGGGATTCGATCGCTGCCGCGGTGGCCGCCACCGCAAGCGCTGCGGGATGGCTGATCCTCCCCGGTGACCTGCCTCTGATAAGGGCCGCGACCCTGCGGGCCGTTGCGGCAGCGCTGGATCAGGGCGCAGTGGTGGTCCCGAGCTATCGGGGACAGCGTGGCCATCCGGTCGGCTTTCCCCGGCGCTGCGCCCCGGCGCTGCTGGCGCTGAGCGGCACGCAGGGCGCAGCAGCGGTGGTTCGTTCCGCAGGGTCGGTCGGGCTAGCCCTGAGTGATGAGGGCTGTGTAACCGATGTCGACACGCTCGCTGATCTGAAGCGTGCCGAGCGCCTGCTCGGTGAACGTGGTCTGAAGGCCGGGGACGAGCGGTGATAGAGGCATAATTAGGCACCACCGTTCGACTGGAACCCGCGGCGTCTGGCGCTGTTCCAGGACGCATACGGTACCAAGAGGAGAACTCTGATGCCTGCATTGCCGGAACCTGTGTTTTCGCAGTCGACACTCGAAAAGTGGGCCGAGTTGGCAGCGAAGTCGGCGCCGGGAGGCCAGGTCGATGCGCTCGACTGGGTGACACCCGAGGGCCTGCGGGTCAAGCCCCTCTACACGGCGGGCGACATCGCCGGCTTGCCTTACGCCGACACGCTCCCCGGTTTCGAACCCTACCTCCGTGGTCCGCAGGCGACGATGTACGCGGTCCGGCCGTGGACCATCCGCCAGTACGCCGGCTTCTCGACCGCCGAGGAGAGCAATGCCTTCTACCGCCAGGCGCTGGCCGCCGGGGGGCAGGGCGTATCGGTGGCCTTTGACCTGGCGACCCACCGCGGCTACGACAGCGACCACCCGCGAGTGACCGGGGACGTCGGCAAG